>NZ_JBLIWA010000014.1:0-62350 GCF_047525675.1 Streptomyces sp. 796.1
GAATGTGGTGGCATACCCTCGAGGTGGAGTACTAGCCACGCATGTGCTCGCGTAACAGTGAGCCCTAGAACATTGGGCCTTCGCTCCGCACAACGCAGCTCAGTGGATGCTGCTTAAATCTCAACGCCCGCCCAGAGAAGTGAATGGTCGGAGTGTTTGGCGTGTGTCGCGTCGGACCACGTCACGTGCACCGTTGGCGGAGTGAAGAGAAAGTCCAGCTTCCCCTGACTGTGCGTGTCCTCACCCGAGCGGCACCAGAACCACACCGGAGGCAACGACCAGACGACGTAGCCCCTCTTGATTTGGTTACCGCACGGGCTGTCCGCTTCCTTGAAGTCTCCATGTGCGCCACGACCGTAGCCCGGGTGATAGAAGTTGTCCGCCACGCCGGACAGCGGGTCGTCGTTCAGGTCTCCACCGAGAAAACGCTTGTAGTCGGCATAATTACCGGCGATGATGCCTGCGGCACGGGCGGCTTCGCCGCGGCGGGCAGCGAGGCTCGCGCTGTCGTTGCCGACTGACAAGTGGGCGCTACAGGCGACTGTTTTCTGCGGCTCTGACTTGAGACACAGCATCTTGCGGTGCTCTCTCGGCTCCCGCACCTGTGGGCTTTGCAGGTCGTAGTCCGCCACACCGCTCTTGTCGAAACCCAAATCCTTACGAGCGAGCAACGCGTTACCGAACAGTGTGCCGCCATGGTAGCAGCGGCTTGGCTCTCCGCTCCCCCCTAGTATCGGCTGAAACACCACGACGTAGTCTGGCAGTTTTTCTTCCAAGCGCGCGTTCCAGTCCTGACAAGCTTCTTGCACCGTCATGAACGCGGGCTTTCGGTCTTCCACGCTCCTGATGAGGGCGTCAGGCGCCTCATTCCCCTTCTTCCCATGCTCCTTGTGCCCACCGGCCATATTGAACTGGCCGATGGTGTATTCAGCCATCACAGTCGGCTCTTGGTCATCGGCCGCAGCGGCCGGCGCCAATACAGCCCCCGCACCCAACAGGATGCCGCTCAATACAATTGCGATCTTCTCTCTTCGGCGCATGCCAAACCTTCCCGGTGGTAGTAACTAGCAATTCCCCCACGTGCCCCCCCTGCTCGCAATACGAGCGGAGCGGCTCGCCGTTGCCTCGCCGATGCGTAGCCACTCGCCCATAGGTGCCGAAACCTGCAACACCTTCACGGGTCCTACATTTTCGGAACCTGCACCCCTGAAAGGAAGAGGTGATTCCTTTTAGGAACTCCCGTTCAAAGAACATCCCCACTTGTTTAGAAGAAGCCAATGGCGCGCTACAAGGAGATATTCCGCCAACTGAATGAACCGGGATCAGTCGTACACCCTGCATGATCCTTTTAGAGGTCCTACCAAAGGCGTTCGACGTGCCGGTAGGTGATGAGGCATGTGGCGAGGCCAAGGAAGGCTTCGTGGATGTAGTCGCGCCGTTCCCAGCGGATCCGGAGTCGTCGGAAGCCGTGCAGCCAGGCGATGGTGCGCTCGACCACCCAGCGGCAGATGCCCAGGCCGGAGCCATGTACAACACCTCCGCAATGACAGGGCGGATCCGCGCTGCCAGAGCAGACTGCGGTGCTTGTCGTGGTCGTAGCCTCGGTCGGCGAGGAGTGCGTCGGGCCGGTGCCGAAGGCGGCCGACGACGCCGGCCACGGCGGGGATCTCGTCGAGCAGGGGCAGGAGTTGGGTGACGTCGTTACGGTTTCCGCCGGACAAGGAGACGGCGACCGGGATGCCCTGGCCGTCCGTGATGACGTGGTGCTTGCTGCCCGGCCGGGCTCGATCGACCGGGCTGGGACCGAAGACGTAGTGCTCCTGGGTGACGAGAATGACCTGCCGGCGAAGCCGGTCGGAGTCCAGGTCGGCCGTCGGCGCGTTCCCGACGGTGGCCGTGCCGGCGCGCGGGCGATCCATACCCGCGAGGAGTCTGCCCAGCGTGGTCTTGCCAGAGCCCGAAGGCCCACCAACACCAGCCGCTCCCCCGAGCGGGCGGCTGTGAGGTTCACACCGCGCAGGATGTCGACGCCGTTGTTGAATGCATAGTGCACGCCGGTGACCTCGATGCGGCTCTCTCAGGGCTCTGGGGTCGCTCCCACCATGGAAGCAGGCGTTGTCTCAAGGAGCTGGCTGAGGCCCTCACCCGGGCGAAGGAGGCTCCGCTGCTCTGCAACTACTCAAGGCGGAGCACGATGACCGCCAAGGGGTCGGACAGCTGGTGCGCGTACCAGACGCAGTCCACCACAGTGCCCAGGCTCAGCGCTCCCTGGATGTCGAGCGCTCCGCCCGCGGACAGCACCGCGACCACCAGCGCCACGAAGCACATGTCCATGGACGGGAACAGCACGCTGCACAGGGACAACCACGACACCGAGGCACCCGCCGGCAGCCCAGCGCCGCAAGGCGACGAAGGTAACGACAACAGCATCGACGACCTGCCCGACGACGTCAGCCCCGCCCCGGCCACCGGATTCAGGCTCGACAACGCGCACGAGGAAACCGCCGCATGGTGAATCCGAGCCAGACAAGCGCGGGCAGCACACAAGGCGGCACCGACGACAGCGGCGAGGTGGAGCGTCCTGGCCTCTGACCACCTGGCAGGGCTGAAACCGCTTCGCCACCACCGACCCACCCCCGGCCCCGGCGACCCGCCCCGCAGCACCGGGGAACGTCTGGCCTATCACTCCGCGTTCGTCACCATCCGCACCCTCGACCATCCACGCCCTGGCCACCTAGGTCCGCACCCTGATGGTCCTCGGCCGCCACCAGCAGACCCACCGCACGGCCCTCACTGATCGTCACCGGGCCCGCCGCAGCAGGGAAACGACCGCGCTCCTCAACGTCGGCCGCACCTGCCACCTCGCCCACATCCGCAAGAACCCCGCACCGTCCGGATCAGCGCACACAGTGGTACCAGTGGCGTATGTCCTGGTCCCGCCCGGCGCGACCGCGAAAACCCTCGTCACCGAATTCGCCTGCTACCTCGGTATCCCCGTCACCGCCCGCATGACCCAAACCCAGATCACCGACGCCATCTGCCACACCTACACCCAAGCCGGTGTCCAACTGGTGATGATCGACGAGATCCACCGCCTCAACCCCCGCACCACCACCGGCGCCCTAACCGCCGATCTGATCAAAGACCTCAGCGAACGCCTACCCGCCACGTTCGTCTACGCCGGCATCAACGTCACCGACACACCTCTCTTCAGCGGTACACGGGGTGCCCAGCTCGCCGGCGGCCCCCTGCCCACCCGCCACGGCACCACCACCCATTCCGCGGCCACACCCACCACAAACACGGCACGCTCCCCTGCCACGCCTCTTACCTCCACCAGCGCACCGCAGGCCGCATCGGATCACTCACCCGGCTGATCCGCCAAGCAGCCATTACCGCCATCAGCGACGACGCCGAACGCATCACCAAGGCCACGCTCGAAGCCATCCGCCTCGACCACCTCGCCGAAACCCACCGCCCCCGCCGAGACCGATAGACCCCCACCGAGCGTTACCCCTGCACGATGTTCCCTCCGGGCAGCTGGCCCATTTCGGGCTTGAGGACGACGACCGCACCCGCACCATCACCACGCAGGGCGTGTGGTGGCGCAACCGCCACTACATCACCCCCTGGATGGTCGGCCAGGCCGGTTTCCATGTCGCGGTGCGCCACCTGCCCCACCACGACATGACCATCGAGGTCTTCGACCTCAGGGTGCGCACCTGGGCAGCGCCATTCTGGCCGAGGCAGCCAACGAGGAGCAGGTCGACAAGGTCCGCGCAGCCCGCACCGCCAAGGCGCGGCGGCTTCGCGCGGACATGAAGGCCGCCGCACGGCTGCGCCACGAGCGCTTCGAGGCCGTCACCACCGCTACCCCGCCCGAGCGCCTGGGTCCGCTGACCGAGGCGGAGGCTGAGGACTCCCCTCCGGCGCTGGCCTTCGACGACGGACCGGCCGACCCGGTCACGGGCGGAAAGACGATGCGGGCTGTACCGGAGGTCAGGTCGATGCGCGTGTGTGGCGGAGCACCGTCACCCTTCTCGTCACGGCGCCCTTCGTCCTGCTGTTGCTGTTCAATCTCGATCGACTTGTCGCCGTTAAGAATCAGGCCGAACTCGTCGAACGCGGAACCCGTCAGGGGACGTCTCGCGGGCGCCCGCAAGGAGCGCAGACCGCTACCCCCCCTGAAGCCCCGCATCAATATCTCCACCGCACAGCAGATGAACAACAGTCACGCCAGTGCCGGGAATGCAGCCCGCGCCCACATACCTGTCTTGCACGGGAAGATGTGGCGCCTGTCCAGGAAGTTCCCTTCGATCCGGCGTCCGCGGTGGTCCCTGCGCGACGCGGCAGGCCCTGCGGGGAGGGCGAGCGATCTGAATGACGACTTGATCATCGTCAACGAGGAGTGGGAACAGCCCGCCCTGTGCAAACGGGTGGACGTGTGGCTCGACGCCGGCACAAGCAAGTTCCCGAAGATCGCCACGGTCAGGCCCATCGGCACCGGCAACAACGGCGTCTACCTCACCTCGCGCAACGCCCCCGCGGCATCCGTCGACCGGGGCGACGCACGCCTCGCTGACGGCGCCGACGCAAACACCGTCGGCGCCGGCCTGCGTGAGGCGGTGCAGGCGTCGGGCGGGAAGGTCCTCAACCGGGACGCCTGGGTGCGGGGACCCACCCTGAGACCAACCGGACGACCAGGGTGGGCTTCTTCCTGGTCCTCGGGATCATTCTCCTCTACCCGGGCATCTTGCTGGCCAACACGACGGTCATGGCAACGTCCGACCGCGCCCTCAAACTGGCCCTGCTACGGCTGGCCGGTGCCACCCGATGGCAGGTACTCCGACTGGTGGCCGCCAAGGCACTGATGGCGGTCGCGGTCGGCGCCGTACTGGGAGCCGATCCGTCTGCCTCAATCTGGCGGGCATGTGGGGCGCACTGGGCCTGCTCTCGGTACGGACCCCGATCAGGCCCCCTGGACAACGCTCGCGGCGATGCTGGGCGTCTACGCAACGCTCGCCGTGATCCCGGCGGTCACTACGACCGGCCTCTCGTTGCGCCTCAGGGCGATGGGGCTGGCGGGGGTGCGCGAGTGGCCTTCTGGCCCGACGCCGAGCGGTCCGTTTCCGTGTTCGGCTCGGCTCGACGTTGGGCGGGGCCGCGTGGCCTTCCGCTGCCGGTCCGGCTCGTACAAGCGGAGAGTGTCAGTGGTCGCGGCTAGGCTCTGGGTCGGCGATATGAAGGGGGTTCGGGTGACGTTGGGTCGGTTGTCGCCAGAGGTGCCGTTGGGGCCTTTCGCGACGTCACGCATCACCGTCTGGTCGACGCCAGGCAACAAGGCCAAGCTGCATGCCTCGGCACGCTGCTCCCAGGTCAGGACGGGCAACCTGACCGCTTCGGAGCTGCCACTCAGCACGGCGGTTCAGCAGATGTGCCCCCGGTGCGCCGAGTCCAGCCAGTGGGCTCGGCCAGGGACAGGGCTGGGGCTCTTCCTTGAAGCTCTGACCGGGCTGGGGCTGCTGTCCGAACTGGACCACTATGCCGGTCCGGACGAGGACACGCGCACCGAGGAGGATGTGCAGCAGACAGCAGCTCTGCTGAACCGACCCCCTCAGGACGTGTCGGAAGAAGACCTGGACGAGCCGGCCGAAGAAGACGAAGAAGACTGGCACACGATGCAGGCGGCTCGCCAGGAGCGAACCACCGTCGTCGGGCAGTGGCGCGAGGCAGTGGCCAGTCTCCACCGGACATTCGAGATGCTGGCGCCTTTCCCGTGGCTGAGGCCCTGGGCCAGCCCATCCCTAGAGCAGAAGACTTCCTACATCGCGTTGTTGCAGCAACAGTCGAGACAGTTGCTGCTACGGGACGCGCTGGTCGTGGCTGCTTGCGCGGGAACCATGGACACCCCGGAGCTGCTGTCGGATGCCCCTGCGCTCACCGCGCTCGGCCCTGCCACGAAGGTCACGTCGGACCTGATCTCGCTGTGGGAACGATGGCGTGGGCACGCTGCGGACAGTTGGGAGCACCCCCGCGAGGGGGCCCACCTCGCCTATCACCTCGCGGATGGGATGCGGAGGCGACGCAAGGGCAGGGACGCGGTACTCGAACACTCCAGGCAGTTGGTGTCCGCGTGGACAGCCGAAGCCGAGGCCGCGGCATCCGGCCCGTGGGAGGAGCGTGTTTTGGTCGCCCGCCTTCCCGAATGGTTCACTCGGCGCCAAAGTGAACCTCGCGAGTCCTACCCTCGCTCACTCAGCGAGTGGGAACTCGGGGTGCTCGTCACCTGGGGCACGGAGGCGGACTGGGAACGACTGACCGTCACGCTGCGGGTGCCCGAGCCCATCGCGGTTCGCCTTCTGTCACCCGATTCGAACCTGTCCTGTCGCACGCCCGAGGAAGCCGCAGCCGAGCCCGTAACGGTTCCGGAGCAGTCGGTGGAGCCGGGGGTGTTCGACGACGGTCCCGTCAGCGAGCGGCGGCCAGTCACCGCGGGGCACCTTCGGGCCTTGCGCGCCATCAGTAAGGAGGCCGATCAGCTCTACCTCGTGCTCTCCCTCGCGAACGGGTCTGAGGTCATCTCCCTGTCGGTGCTGGAGCAGCGGGTGCACGCGGGGGGCCGGTACGTCATCATCGCGGCTGCCGACGGCCTGCCCGGAGGAATCCTGCCGGAGCAACACGAGCAGTCGACGGGTGCGGACTCCTCGGAGGGCGGCTCGATCTGGCTGCCGCGCATCCATGACGCCGAGGACCCCGACTTCGCACGCGACCTGAGCGCGACGGAAGGCGAACGGGTGGTGGCGCGGCTCATGCGCGGAAGCCGCTGGGAGGCCGATGCGGCCCTGCGGTCGCTGTCCCTGGCTCGCGGGGTGCCGGACCTGCGGGTGTGGGAAGGCGCCCGTGACGAGCGCGGTCATCGTAACGGCCCGTTCCCGTACGACGTGTGGCACGGCCTGCTGGCCATGGAAACCTTGGACCTGGCACCTTTCAGGCCGGTCTCCGAGGACAGTGCCCATGGCGGATCCGGGCTGCCGCTGGGAGTCCTGGCACGAGTACAGCTCTACACAACGGACGCTGCCGGGCGGTACCAAGGCAGGGCCCACTCCCCCGACTGCGACCACCGACGTGGCGACGGCGGGCTGACCCGGCAGTACGACCTGGTGACGGTCGAAGAGATGATGCACGCCGAGCAGTTCGATCCGTGCAGCAAGTGCGGCGGGTACGCGACCCGCCGTCTGACCGAGGTACAGGTTGCCTACTACCGGGCAGCGCACCGGGTACACGAGATCGCCCGGCGCGTGCGGTGGGCCACCGGGAATCGAGATCTGGCCGGGGACTGCGCTCCGCTCGTGGACAAGGTGAAGACATGGTGCGACAAGAACACCGTGGACAAGTGGTTCGAGACAAGAGAACACACAGCACAGTGGCGTCAAGTGATGCGTGAGCTCTCCCGGACTGCGCAACAGTTGCAGTAACCCACGCACCGCCGTTCTTCGCCAGCGGCAGGCTCCGGAAGCACCTCGGCGCCTGCCGCAGCGGAGCAGGGGGCAGGCTCACCCACCAGCGCCCCCCATCAGCCGTCAGCCGGCAGCCGTCAATCAAGGTCCGACATGTCAAGCACGAAGCGGTAGCGGACATCACCACGTCGCAGACGGTCCAGAGCCGTGTTCACCCGTGATGACGGAAGTAGTTCGATGTCGGCAGCGACGCCGATATCGGCACAGAACCTGAGCATCTCGGCCGTTGCCGATCGACCCCCGCTGCCTGCGGAGCTGAGCTTCTTACGGCCAATGAGCAGGTCCACGACATCAACGGTGATAGGGCCCAGGTACCCGAGGAGGCTGAGAGTGCCGACCATCGCCACCAGTTTCAAGTACGGAGCGAGATCGTGCGAGACCGAGATGGTGTCGATGACCACGTCGAAGGTATCGCGGGCCGCGGCCATCCGACGGGTGTCGGTGGAAGCGATGAGATCATGCGCGCCGAGTTTCCGGGCGTCTTCAAGCTTGTCCGGCGTGCGGCTGATGACCGTGGTGGCGGCACCCAACGCCGCGGCCAGCTTGACCGCGAGATGACCAAGACCACCCAAACCAGCCACCGCGACGACGGGGAGCTGGCGGCACGACGACCCGCCCCGTCAAGGCCAGACAGCTGTGCCGCTGAAGGCCCTCGCCTTCTACGTAACCGCTCCCGCCGACGGCCACCCCAGCCACCAGATGAACAGGCCGCTCAACAGGACGAGCAGGAAGAGCGTGGCGTTGGTGCGGCGGTAGGCGACCAAGAGGGCCACGAACTCGCGGATCATGGCGCTCGGCCAGAAGTACGCAGCCGTCGGTGCGCCGATCACGTGACCCCGGACACCGGTGCGGCGGGCGATGATTGCGGCCCGGAAAACGTGGTAGTTGTTCGTGACGATCACGCACCGGTAGTCCGGATTCGCCTGCTCCATCAGAGCTTTGCTGAACGTCAGGTTCTCGTCCGTGTTCCTCGAACGGTCCTCGCGTTCGATCAGGTCAGCGGGGAATCCCTGGGTGACCAGGTAGTCGGCCATCGCGTGGGACTCGGGCAGCTTCTCATCGGGTCCCTGCCCTCCCGAGACGAGCAGGATCGGGCGCCGGCCCTTCCGGGACAGCCTGGCGTGTTCCCTGCGGGCCCGGTCAAGGCGGCTGGCCAACAGCGGGGGCACGGTAGTGCCGCCCATCAGGCCCGAGCCGAGGACCACTACGTAGTCCGCCCGCCGCCGGAGACGCAGACGCCCGTACAGGCCCCCATAAACGAGGAAACACAGGAACAGGAAGGCAACGTATCCGGCGAGTGCCACCGCTGTCGCCGCCACCACCAAAAGCGCGTGCGTGTGCAGCATCAGCGCGGTGATCAACAGCGCGAGCAGGGCAACCAGGGCGATACCCGCTCCCAGGGACAGCAAGTTCGCCAAGCTTCTACCTTCCTTGCGCACCATGGTGATCCCGTTGGCGATGAGAAACCACGCCAGCGTGACGACTCCCACACCCGCCAGGAGCAGCAACACGACGGCCAAATCACGGCCCAACTGAGCCCGCCCGGAGAACACATGCAGCAAGAGTGCGAGCACCGCGAAGACGACGGACAGGCCCAACAGAACCGCGTTGCTTACTCGACGGCGATCTCTCACCACACCAGCACAGAACAGGAAGAAGCAGACGAACGACGGGACAAAGGCCATCATGTACCGATCCTACGAGGCAAGGCGCGATCCCGGCCAAGCTTCGTAGACGCTCCCGCACCCACCACTTCGTCCCTTACGTCGGCAGCGGGGACTGCGGAGCCGGCGGCGTCGGGGCGGCATCGGTGGCTGACACCGAGCCCGCCTACGGCATTCCCGGAATGGGAAAGGCCACGGCCCTTCCAACAAGCGCGACCTGGAACTACACAAGGCAGCGGCCGGCACCATCAGGAGGGTGAGGGTGCCTATCAGTAGCCGGCCGGCCAGGACCCAGCGTGCACCGCGGGCCCATTGGACTTCCGCGGCGACAATCCTGGCCTGGGTCGGTGAACACGAAGCCTGGTGGCGTCAAGGCGCCGGTCGAGCAGGGCTCACAAGTCGTTGCTGAGCAAGGGCGCCAACGCGCGCGGCGCGTGGCTCCAGCGCAGACCGCGGTCTTGGAGCGGCGAAGCCCGGCCAGTACGGGGAACGCCGTAACCAGCGGGTAGAAGGAGATGAACAGGTCGTTGATGAACGCAGGGTCAGGGCCCCATCTGGCCCTCACTTGGCGCGGTACCGGCACTTGCCGGTGGGCGAGTGCCGGTACCGCGCGTCGGCGAGGGCTGCCTACGGGAGAGCGTGGGGTGCCTCTATTCAGGTCCGTCGGCGCAACCATACGGGAGTGACAGCGGAGATCAGCACGGCCGCGATACCGATCTGGAAGAAGTGGCGAATCCAGTCGAAGCCGTCGGTGTCACGAACCCCGAAAGCCGAGGCTAGTCCATTACCGGCCAGAGCGCCGACGATGCCTAGAATCACCGTAAGCCATATAGGAATGGGCTGGCGACCGGGAAGGACAAGCTTCGCTAGCAGGCCGATGATGAGCCCTGCGATGATGGCCCACAGAAACGACACGGCGATTCCTTTCGTTTATATATGAATGTCTGTCACCCTACGCGTGCCCGCACCAGGTAATTGGTATGCCCTGCCCATTGGGAAGCATTCAGCAAGTCGACGGACCACGGGGTGGGAAGCCCTGCGGCGCCAGGGACATTGCGGGCGTCCGGGCTACGCGAATAGGCGGCGTACGGCCGAACTCAGGCCCGGCGCGTGGTGGCATCGGTGCCCCGGCTTCGTGGGTGTTGAGGTAAGCCGGCGTGGCCTGCCCAGCCCTCGCCGGACTGGCGTCTCGTACACGAACCATCGACCACTCGAAGAATGACCACTCTCCTTGGGGACCTTCAAAGTCAGGTTCCGAGTCAAGCAATATCCACTCCAGCCAGCCATAGGTACGGAGCTGAGGCCTGGTCCTACCTCGGAGCGGACCCTGCGCAGCGGAGCGAGAGGACTCCCGTCTATGCCTATCGAAACTCCCTTCCACGTCTTTTCTTTTTTTGCCAAGATGTCGCCGTGGGGTACGACATATCCACGGTGCCGCCCTCTTTAATGCGCTGCGTTTCTCTGCCGTTGTCTGATGCCGAAATGCCGAGTGGTCGTAGACCAGCCAGACCCGCGCAGCATCTCTTCCGTTGTTCAGCAGACCTGGAAACGCATCTCAAATGAAGAGGAGAGCAGCGGGGATTCATGACACACCTTTCGTCTGCTGCGCGAGACGCCGTTCAGGCTGCGGCGCGTACCGCGCTGGGGCACGGTGGACCAGCGTGGCGAATCGACCCGAGCATCCCCACGAGTGCGACGTGGAGGCGCCGGCCGCGATCCGCGCCGCCGCCACGGCGAGCGTTCACTACGGCATCATCGGCGCCCCGCTCCACCGTAGGTGGGAGAAGGCTATGACCATCGCCTATGCCCTGGGCGCGACCTCCGACGACATCGCAGCCGAGGCTCGCCGAGTACGGTTTAAGGCCGCCGCCGGAACCTCACGGCTCTTTGGTCACCACGCCGCGTCAAAATGATGCAAGTCAACCGGCTTACATCTACGGCAGCCGAGTGGGCCAGCTGGCCCGGCGATTGCCCATCCCGTTCTCTTGAGGCCGCAAGGTATCCGGACACGAACAACCCCGCGAGCGTGCCCGGGCACAACACGGTTGGTCGTCCCCACGTTGGTGGTCGGGATGAGCGAGCCGTTCGTAGGGTTGGCTCACCCAGGGCGGACTCCGGGGATGGCTTGCAGGCCGTCATGTCCCTCGCACGCCGACGGGTCAACGCCCTGTGCGCTCTCCTACGTGACGGACAGTCCCCCAATACTGGCCGACACGACTCGTCACCCTCACGACCCAAAATCCCGACCGGGAATCCCTACCGAGGCCGTGGTGACTTCGAGCTCCCGCTTGCCCTGTCTAAAAGACCTCTCAAGTCGGCTCCGGGCCCACGTGTTACACGCGGGCCCGGAGCCGATTTGAAAGAAATAACCGGAGAATGGCCACACCGCTGGAGGTTGCGCAAAGCTCCTTGGGCGGCGCTTCACGACGTTCCCCTCGGGCCGAGGGCGCCGGGAGTGCCCCAGAGCCCGACTCAAGGACGCGACAGAAAGCACCGTCAGTCGTTCAGGACGTCCTTGATCTTCTCCTTGGCCTGGCGCGCGTCACCCTTGGCCTGATCCGCTCGTCCCTCGGCGGTGAGACGCTCGTTACCCACGGCGCGCCCGGCGGCTTCCTTGACCTTGCCCTTGGCCTGTTCGGTCTTGGCCTCGGCCTTCTTGTCAGCAGCCATGTCACTCACACCCTTGCGTTGCTGGACATCAGGTACAACCAGCGTCTGACCTCTGTCGCCGTGTTCAAACACGATCACTGGTGGCACCTCCCTGGCCCCGGCTCCGTCGGCAGTGTCAGCCTGGGTAGCGGCAGACCTGGCAGTCGTCCAGACCGCATGCCTGCTTCGTGACGCCGGCGCCGTGGCTTGTGGTGGCCATGCCGCGGAAGACCCCGGCCTGCTCCGGATCGGGCCTCCAGCCCGTTGATCTCTCGCCAAGACCCGCTCATAAGCTCATTCACCAGCCACCTCAGCAACACATTGAGCTGCCGGATCACCGCCGGCCGTAAGACCCAGCCCGGCGGGAGGGAACTGCGATGAGAACGCTCAGGGCCATGGCCCGTACCGCTGGTCACCACCGCTGCACCGGCAAGTGCACCAATCCCTGCCCCTCCCCTTTCTGCCCGCCGGCGTCCGCCTGCCAGCCACCCCGGCCCCCACCCCTACCACCACCAGCCCACCCCGCCTGGCAACGCGCCGTTGGCCTGGGCCCCTCCCTCCCCAGCAACCAGCAACCCCAAGAGGGAACACCCATCGACCGGCCTGGCCACGGGTGCGAGACTCAGCTCTCATGAAGTTCCATGATCCCAAGGGCGACCTGCACCGCTACCTAAGAACAGCCCGCGAAGCCATCGTCTGGAAGCTGGACGGGTTGTCCGAGTACGACATCCGCCGCCCCCTCACACCGACCGGCACCAACCTCCTCGGTCTCGTCAAGCACCTCGCCAGCGTCGAGTTCGCCTACTTCGGTCCGACCTTCGGCCGCCCGCACGACGAACTCCTCCCCTGGGACCAGGAGGACTCCGAACCCAACGCGGACATGTGGGCACCCGCCCACGAGTCGCGCGAGGACATCCTCGGCCTCTACCACCGCGCCTGGGCGCACGCCGACGCAACGATCGAGGCGCTGCCGCTGGACGCGAGGGGCCACGTCGCGTGGTGGGAGGAGGGCACGGTGACGCTTCAGCGGATCATGCTGCACATGACGGCCGAGACGAACCGGCACGCCGGCCACGCCGACATCGTCCGGGAGCTCATCGACGGCACGGTCGGCATGCGGCAGGACAACACCAACATGGACGGCGGCGACGCAAGCTGGTATCAGGGTTACTGGGACCGGCTAGAGGCCTCCGCCAAAGAGGCCCAGCGCAAGCAGCGCTGAGGCCCTCTAAGAGCAACCCGTCGTGACAGGCGACCCCGACGACCCGCCGTGGTCGCCTGCCTCGCCGCTTCCCCTTGGCGTCGGCCCCCGTAAGCAGGCGGACTGCCGACACACCCGCCCCCAGCTCGCAGACGGTACCAGGGACGGGGTGGGGCCGGCTCCCGAGCCGCCGAGGGGTCGTACGAGCACGCAGCCTGCCTCATCACAAGCGGGCCGCGTGCTCGGATGCGGTGTGCAGGAGCCGGACGCACCGGCCCGGTCTCAGCCAGCCCCCGCCTCAGCCCCTGGTTGGCTGCCCCAGTCGAGGCGGAGTACGGCGACGTCGTCGGAGTGCCGCCCGGCGTTCAGCTCGTGGGTTTCCTTGATGAGCAGGTCGACGTGGGTGGCCGGGGGTGTCGGCGGCAGGTTCTCGATGAGGGCCAGCAACCCCTCGACGCCGAGCCGCTCGCGCCCGGGGCCGTTGTGTCCCTCCGTGAGGCCGTCGGTGTACAGGGTGAGGGCCCCCGCGGCGGGGAGGGTGAGGACCGTGGCAGGCCAGCTCTCCACCCCCGGGACGATGCCCAGGGCTATGCCGTGGGCGGCGGTCAGTTCCAGGGTTCCCTCGCGCGTGGTGAGGAGGGGCTCATGGTGGCCGGCGAGGTGGAGGGTGGCGGTGGCCGCTTCCTGGTCCAGGGTGAGGAGGGTGCACGTGGCGAAGAGCTGTTGGCTACCGCGTTCCGCGATCAGGATGCGTTCCATCAGGTGCAACAGGTCATCCCCCCGGTGCCCGCCCAGCACCAGGGAGCGCCAGGCGATGCGCAGGCAGACGCCCAGTGCGGCAGCGTCGGGGCCGTGCCCGCTGACGTCGCCCACCACTGCGTGCAACAGACCGTCATCCCCCTCCACCACGTCCAGGAAGTCGCCGCCGAGCAGGGTCATCTCGGCTCCGGGCAGGTAGCGGGAGGTGACGCGCACCGTGGAGGTGTCGAGGAGGGGTTGGGGCAGCAGGCCCCGCTCCAGGCGGGCGTTCTCCTCCGCCCGCAGGCGGGCCGCCTGGGCTTCGGCGTTGGCGCGTTCGGTCTGGCTCCGGTAGACGGCGTAGCGCACCGTCCGGTGCATCAGGTCCGCTTCGACCTTCCCCTTGACGAGGTAGTCCTGGGCGCCGGCGGCCATGGCCTCGGTGCCCGCCTGGGCCTCGGACAGCCCGGTGAGGACGATCACCGCGGTGTGCGGGGCCAGGGCCCGGATCGCGGTGACCGCGTCGGTGCCCGACGCGTCGGGCAGGTGCAGGTCGAGCAGGATGCAGTTGATCCGCTCGTCGCTCAGAGCGTCACGGACCTCGGCCAACGTCGTGCGGGTGGTCAACTCGAACCGCAAACCCGTGTCGTGGAGGAGTTCCTCCACCAGCAGGGCGTCGCCCTCGTCGTCCTCGATCAGCAGGATGTGGTACGTCGGCTCGTCGGCGGACGCCCTGCCCGTGGTGGTCACCGGCGCGCTCATCGTGCCTGCTCCTCCTCAAAGCGGGCGGCACCTGTGTCGACGGGCTCGTCAACGGCCTCCGGCGGCTCGGGGGCGAGGGTGAAGCTGATGCGTGCGCCCTCGTCGTACGAGGTGTCCACGGCGATGCTCCCGCCGTGGAACTCGACGATCTTCTTACACATGGCCAGGCCGATGCCGCTTCCGGAGTAGGCGTCCTTGGTGTGCAGCCGCTGGAAGATCACGAAGACCTTGTCGGCGTACTCGGGATCGATGCCGATGCCGTTGTCTGTGACGGTGAACCGCCACAGTTCGCCCTCCCGCCGCGCCGCGACGTGCACCTCCGGTGCCTGGCCTGGGCGGCGGAACTTGACGGCGTTGCCGATCAGGTTCTGCCAGAGCATCCCCATCTGGGTGGGGTCGGCGGTCAGGGTGGGCAGGGGATCGTGGGTGATGGTGGCGCCGGCTTCCTCGATGGTGACACTCAGCGTCGACAGGGTGCTTTCAAGGACCTGTTCCAGGTCGACGCTCTGGTAGGTGTTGTGCAGCCGCCCGACCCGGGAGAAGTCGAGAAGGTCGTTGATGAGGACCTGCATACGGTTCGCGCCGTCGACCGCGAAGTCGATGTACTGGTCGGCCCGGGAGTCGAGTTGCCCACCGTAGCGCCGCTGGAGGAGTTGGGTGAAGCTGGAGACCTTGCGCAACGGCTCCTGGAGGTCGTGCGAGGCCACGTACGCGAACTGCTCCAGCTCCGCGTTGGAGCGCTGGAGGTCCGCGGCCTGCGTGTCCAGCCGCGACCTGGCCTCCTCACTGAAGGCCAGTTCCTTCACCAGCCGTCGACGCATGGAGTCGATCTCGCCGCTGAGCCGCCGCAGATCGGCCGGGCCGGACGGGGCGATGGGGTGATCGAAGTCACCACCGGCGATCACGCGGGCGTCCGAACCGAGTTGGTCCAGCGGCCTGGTGATGCCGCGGCGTAGACCCTCGAAGATGAGGGCCGCGAGCGCCAGGATGAGCACGCCGATGGCGCTGAACACCCAGTTCCGTACGGTCATCATGGACATCAGGTCGTCCCTGGCCCGGGCCTGGTCCGCGCGCAGGCGCTGTTGCTGGTCGCTCAGTGCGGCCCGGACGTCGTCGAAGGTGGTCTTGCCCTCCGCCGCCCGCTCGGCCGCCAGCGCCGACACCGATTCCGGCGGCGCCTCGGCAATCGGCCGCGCGACCCGCTCCTGCCACCGCGCCACGGCCTTGCGTACGGCCTCCAGTCCGGCCCGGCCGTCGGGGTCGTCCGCGAGCAGGTCGGCGAGCCGTTCCAGGTCCGCCCGCTGTTCCACGAGCCCCTGTCGGTAGGGCGCGGTGAACTCCGGCGCGCCGGTGATGCCGTAGCCGCGGATGCCCGTCTCCTGGTTGAGTACGGCCGACTCCAGGCGGATCGCGGTGATCAGCGCGGGGGAACGTACGTCGACGAGGTCCTCGCTGATCGTCTCGGTCCGCGTCAGGACCCAGGCTCCCGTCGCACCGAGCGTGGCAAGTACCGCCAGGGAGACTGCCACCCCCGCGCGAAGCCACCGGCGGGTCGTCCACGCAGACAGTCCGCGCTGGCGCGGCGGTCTCTCGTCGCCGGTCATCTCGTGCACTCCTCGTTTCACCATGACGGCCGTTCCGGGCGTCAGTGAGTATGGCCAGCACACTGTAGGGGGCGACAACTGTTGTTGTCGCAGGGCGCCTCTGGGGCCTAGGGTGCGGGGCATGCCAGGCAAGAACTTCGACCTGCGGACCTCTTCGCACGAGACAGCCGCCATCGCTGACGCGGCGGTGGACGACCTTGCACGGCGCCTCACCCAACGGTTGCTGGAAAGACGCTCCCCGCGCTGGGCATCGGGCGAGCTACCGGAGGCTCTGGCCCTACTCCACGTCCTCGACCACCTCCAGCAAGCCACCGAACGGCTCCAGCGTGAGGCGGCGACGGCAGCCGCCCGCGCGGGCGCCAGCTACCCTCAGCTCGGCTCCGCGTGCGGCATGACCCGCCAGGGGGCCCGGCGTCGCTGGCCGGGCATTTTCCACCACTCAGACGAGAAACCCACGGAGCACCCGATGATGGCCACCCCCGCCCGCCCCCTCGACGTCCTGCTCGTCGAGGACGACGTCGCTGACGCCATGCTCATCGAGGAGGCCCTCTCCGAGCGCGGAGCCCGCAACCTGGTCCGGGTCACCGACGGAGTCGCCGCACTGGAACACCTGCGCGCTCCGGACTCCGCGCGACCCGATCTCATCGTTCTCGATCTGAACATGCCCCGCATGAACGGTCGCGAGCTGCTGAGGATCCTCAAGGGCGACGAGGACCTGCAAACCATCCCCGTGGTCGTCCTCACCACCTCCACCGCTCCGGACGACGTCACCAGCGCGTACAGCAGCCACGCCAACGCCTACGTGACCAAACCCGTCAACCTCGAAGAGTTCGAGCAGGCGGTCCAGAGCATCGACGCCTTCTACCTCGACACAGCCACCCGCCCCCGCCCCTGAACAACCCCTTGGGTGACGGCGCGAGCTGGTGCGTACCCCCCCCCTCGCACGGTGCGCGTACCTCCTCGCACGGTGCGGGAGCGGGGCACCCGCGGGCCGGGGGCCAGGGTGGGCGCTGCCGCGGGCTCTAGGTCGATGCCAGTCGGCTTATGCCCGGTGCGCCGACGACCGGGCGCTGGATGTTGCTGGTGGCTGGACGAGTTCATGCTGCCGGTGGCACTTGGTGGTACGAGGCGGGGGCCATGCTGGCTGTGGGCTCTCCGTCGACGCACCGGGAAGGGGCCCCTTGGCCGGTGCCGCGGGCACCGGCCCTGCCGGCAGCACAGGCTACGGTTCGCCGATGCCACCGACTATCTGTGTACGGGCCCGGCTGCTGCTCTTTAGGCGTCAGTCGGGCAGGGGCACGCGGATAACGGGGTCGAAGGGGCGTTTGTTGAAACCGGTTCGCACGTTGCGGCACTTCGGTGCCTCGCACATGAAGTACCCATCGACGTTCTTTTGGCCCGTTCGGCTCTTGAGCCATGCCTTCTCGTCGTCGGTGAGGGGCCGGTGAGGTTCGTCGGTGTCGCAGGTGTAACAGAACTTGATGCCTGATGGCACGACGGTCTCCCTTAGCGGGCGGATAGGCCGAAAATATGAGCCTACGCGGGCAAGTTGGGCCGCCCATAGGGGACAATCGCCCGTCTCCCGGGGGCCCGAGCCGCCGTGGCGGGTCGAAGTCCGGCGGCGAGTCGGTCGACAACGCGCATGGTGGTGTGCAAGTCCTCGGGGGTGCCACCGCGCGTGCCCGGGCCGTCGAGCTCGCGGAGCCGGGCCGTCTGGCCGTCCTTGATGCCCGCTGCGATGCAGACCTTGTGGGTGCGTTGTGCGTGGAGCGCGCCGGGAAGTGCGGCCTGCTGGACGGTCAACGCCCCCTCGGTGCGGCCCTTCGCGCCAAGTCTGGCTATCTGGAGCCCGGTCCAGGCCCGTCGGCGATGCCGTGCCACGGACCCGCTCCCCGCTCTGCCGCGAGACGCCCGCACCAGATACGGGCGACGGTGCATCACCCGCAGGGCGGTCCCTGTTCCGGCGGCAGAACCCCCTTCAGCTTGCCCACCCCACCAGAGAGCAGTACGAAGGGATTTCGCCCACCGTTCGCAAGCCGTCCCCCCGGGCAGAGGAGTCCTGTTCGGCCGGGGCCGGGAGCCTCGGGCCGGCCGCCTTGCCCATGACAACTTCAAGGATGGACACCAGTGACCGCATCGACTGCTCGTCGTCGGCGCCCTGTTCTTTCCCGACTCCTCGTCGCCGCGCCGCTCCTGGCCGCGGGCGTCCTCACCTGCGCACCTGCGGCGCAGGCGAGGGCCGCGGCGGACGACATCCGGATCAACGAGGTCGTCACCACCGGTGACGTCAACGACTCGATCGAGCTGCACAACAAGGGCACCGCCACGATCGACGTCTCGGGTTGGGTCCTCAAGGACGACGACAAGAGCCACTCGTACAAGATCGCTTCGGGGACCACGCTGGCTCCGGGAGGGTTCCGGTCCTTCGACGTCAGCGGCAAGTTCGGCCTGGGGTCCGACGACGAGGCCCGTCTCTACCGCGCCGACGGCAAGACCCTGGTCGACAGCTTCGCCTGGAGCAAGCACTCCGATCCGTCCTGGTCACGCTGCGCGGACGGCACCGGGGCCTTCAAGAAGGTGGCCACGGTCACCCTGGGCCGGGCGAACGGCTGCGGCAGCGGCGGGGACGGTGGCTCGGTGACGCCGGTGGCGTGGCCCGGTGGCAGCAGCGTGGCGACCGCGGACGGCTCCAACGTGTTCGGCGAGGACCTCAGCGGGCTCTACCAGGACAACGGCGTGCTGTGGGGCGCGCAGAACAGCGGGAAGCTGTGGCGCCTGGTCCGGGACGGGTCCGGCGGCTGGAAGCCGGACACCGCGAGCGGCTGGTCCTCCGGCAAGACCCTGCGCTTCCCCGGCGGCTCTGGCCACCCCGACAGCGAGGGTGTCACCCTGACCGGTGCGGGCTCGACCGGCGGGGCGTTCGTCGCCAGTGAGCGCAACGGCGATGCTTCCGGCACCAGCCGGCTGTCGGTACTGAAGTACGACGTCAGCGGCTCGGGTTCGTCGCTGACCGCCGCCAGGGAGTGGAACCTCACCTCCGACCTGCCCTCGACCGGCTCCAACCTCGGCTTCGAAGGCATCACCTGGGTCCCGGACACCGCGCTGACCGGCGCCGGCTTCAAGGACGCCTCGACGGGCGCGGCCTACGACCCGGCCCGCTACGGCGCCCACAGCGGCGGCGTGTTCTTCGTGGGCGTCGAGGGCACCGGCACGATCTACGGCTACGTCCTGACCGACTCCGGCGCGTACACCCGCGTGGCATCGTTCAGCAGCGGCCTGTCCAATGTGATGGAACTCCAGTGGGAACCGCAGACCTCGCGCCTGTGGGCGGTGTGCGACGACACCTGCGACGGCCGGCACCACACGCTGAAGATCAACAGCAGCGGCACGTTCGCCACCACCGCCGTCTACAACCGGCCCAGCGGCATGCCGAACTACAACAACGAGGGGTTCTCCCTCGCCGGCGCCAGCGAGTGCGTAGCCGGGTCCAAGCCCGTCTACTGGTCCGACGACGCCAACGACGGCGGCCACGCCCTACGCCGCGGCACCATCACCTGCTGACCCGGCCCCCGCATCAGCCTGAGCACGACCCCCGGTCCACGACCCACGGGAGGTGCTCAGGCCGGTTCCAAGACGGCGTGCGTCGTCCCGCCCGCCCTCGACGGTCCCTGACCGTCGGGGGCGGAGTCGTTCCCAGGCCGGGGGCGAGCCGGCCGATCTTGTGGCCTCCTGCCCCCACACACACAGCGGACCTCGCCCCCCATGCCACTACCGTGCAGGGCACACGCCCACCACCACGGCGCGGCCGTTCGACCAGGGCAGTCCTCAGTGGACGGGCAGCCGACCGCGCTGGGACGGCAAGGCCGTTCACCAGCCGCATCGAGCCCGGTGTACAGCCGACGGCACTCGGACCCGCAGCCCATCCGGCCGGCACACCCGAGCTCAGCGCGTTGCCCTATGCCCTGACGGAAGCATCCAACCGGGGCGAGGATCTTCACCACACACGTGGGAATCGCGGGCGCCGGAAGAACGCACGCGCCTTGCGGCTGATTGTTGCGTGCATGACCATACCCCCATGGTGAATCCGACGGGCACATCCCGGCGCACCCTCCTGACGACCACCGCGGCAACCGCCGCCGTAACCCTCGCCTCCACCGGCGCAAAAGCCGCGGGAAAGCCGGGATCGGGCGGCCCGCAACCGCCACCGCCGGAATTGCGGGCGCTGCTTCAAGAGATCGATCACCGGCGCATCGAGGCGACCGTGCGACGCCTGGTCGCCTTCGGCACCCGGCACACCCTCTCCGCCCAGGACGACCCCGTCCGCGGCATCGGCGCCGCCCGCGACTGGATCCTGGCGCGGATGCGCGCCTACGCGCGGGCGTCCGGCGGACGGATGACCGTCGAGCTCCAGTCGTACGTGCAACAGCCCGCCCCCCGCATTCCCACCCCCACCCGGATCTCCAACATTGTCGCCACCCTGCGCGGCACCACATCACCCGACCGCATCTACGTCGTCTCCGGGCACTACGACTCGCGCGCCAGTGACGTCATGGACCACACCAGCGACGCGCCCGGGGCCGACGACGACGCCTCCGGAGTGGCCGTCGTCATGGAACTCGCCCGCGTCCTGGCCACCCGCCGCACCGGCGCCACGCTGGTCTTCGCCGCCGTGGCGGGTGAGGAGCAGGGCCTGTACGGAGCAACCCACCTCGCCCAGAGCTACCGCGAGCAACAAGCCGACGTCCAGGGCATGTTCACCAACGACATCATCGGCAGCTCCACCGCTGACGACGGAAGCCACGACCCCCACACCGTCAGGCTGTTCGCCGAGGGTGTGCCCACCTCCGAAACCCCCCAGGAAGCCGAGGTGCGACGCTCGGTCGGCGGCGAGAACGACTCGCCCTCGCGCCAACTCGCCCGCTTCGTCCAGGACGTCGCAGGGCCCGAGGTGACCGGACTGGAAGTCCGCGTCATCTACCGCCGAGACCGCTACCTACGCGGCGGCGACCACATCCCCTTCCTCGAACGCGCCTACCCCGCAGCCCGGTTCACCGAACCCGCCGAGGACTACGCCCACCAACACCAGGACGTACGCGTCGTCGACGGCAAGCAGTACGGGGACCTGCCCGAGTTCTGCGACTTCCCGTACGTCGCACGCGTCGCCCGTGTCAACGCCGCAGCCCTGTGGAGCCTGGCCCAGGCCCCCGGCACCCCACGCGGCGCGAAGATCCTCACCGCAGACCTGACCAACGAGACGAAACTGGTGTGGGAAGCCGGCCCCGAGCCCGACCTCGCCGGCTACGAAGTGGTCTGGCGCGAGACCACCGCCACCGAATGGACCCACGCCACGCCCGTGGGCAACGCCACCCACCACACCATCGACCTCTCCAAGGACAACGTCTTCTTCGGCGTCCGCGCCCTGAACCACGCGGGCCTACGCAGCCCCGTCGCCTTCCCCACCCCCCAACGCTGACCACTCCGCACACCTGTCGTGGGACACCGACGCCTCCAGTGCTACGAGACAGACACCAAGGCTTCCGGTGTGTGCTGGAGCAACCCCCAGCACACACCGGAAGCCCTTACCAACAAGCGGCGTCGCCCCCACCTCCCAGTGCGGCACCACCCCCACACCCATCACGCCCCGTACGCCCCCGCCTGCAAGGCATACAACTCGGCGTACAGCCCCTTCCCCGCCATCAGTTCACCATGGTCACCGCTCTCCACGACCCGACCGTCCTTCAGGACCACGATCAGGTCAGCCATGCGCACGGTCGAGAAGCGGTGGGAGATCAGCAGGGTGACTCGGCCGTCGGCCCTCCCCTGGTGGGCCTCGGTGGCGATTCTGTCGAAGAGGGCGCGTTCGGCGCTCGGGTCCAGGCTGGCCGTCGGCTCGTCATAGACAGCGAGCAAGGGGCGGTCACGCATCATCGACCGGGCCAGCGCGAGCTTCTGCCACTGCCCGCCGGACAGTTCGACGCCGCCACGCCAACCCGCCCCGAGCGGCGTCTCAAGCCCCTCCGGCAACTCCGCCACGAAATCCGCCCCGGCACCCGTCAGGGCCGCCCGCACGGCCGCAGCGTCCGCCATCCGGTCCAGGTCGCCCACCCCGACGTTCTCGCGCACCGACAACTCCCAGCGCGTGAAGTCCTGGAACACCGCGGTGAGGCGCTCGCGGTAGGCGTGCGATGGGAGGTCAGTCAGGTCGGTGTCGTCGAGCAGGATTCGCCCGCTTCGACCACGATCCAGACCAGCCCGCCCAACACCACAGCCGCCAACGTGAGGCCAGCGACGACCGGGCGCCGCGGCAACGGGCCGATCACCCCGGTCATCGAGCGGCGCCAGGCGTCGAGGAACCGATCGGCCAAGAACCAGGAGAGGCCGAAGACCCGCACCTCCTTGGCCGCGGCGGCCTCGACACCCAGCGCGTAGAAGTACTCAAGCCGTCGGGCGCCCTCGCTGTCGCCGTAGTGATGTGCTGCCTCAACCCGCGAGGCCGCCTTCTCCTCGTACGCCGCCCACACCGCAGCCACCAGCAGGGCAACCCCCAGGAACACGTGGAACCCGGCCACGAACACGCACACACCGACCAGGGTGATTCGCCCTGCGACCAGACCGCCCACTGTGAAGACGAGCTTGCCGGGCCGGCCCCAGCCGCCGCGGAACGTCTCGCGACCGACGCCGATCAGGTCGACCGTCGCCGGATCCTCCAAATGAGCAGTCCCGGCCGGGGACATGACCGCCCGCATCAACTCCCGCTGCAACAAGGCGTCCACGCGGTTACCCAAAGCAGTGGCCGCCGCAGTGCGCAAGGCGGTCGTCACCCACAACAGCAGGAGCACCAGCCCGGCCAGAACCGCCCAGCCGACCGTCTGGCGCCCCGGAGAGGAAGCGATTCCCTGGGAAGCCGTTTCGGGAACCGTCTCGATCAGGGCCCCGATCACCCATATCAGAGCGAGTGGAACGACCGCAGCGAGCAAGACCGTACCCAGCACAACGGCGCTGAGGCCACGGCCGGCCCGCCAGGCGATCTGGAATATGCGCCCGTATTCATGCGTGCCTCTCCGTGGCGGCCCAACCGCTCTTTCCGAACGACGGCCCCTTTTCCACCTTGCCACTCCGAGACTCCCCTAGATCGGCGGGACGGCACCAGATTCGATCATCATCTCGCTCGTCACGCCACTGCCTTGATCGCGGTACGGAGCTGCAAGGATGCCGCGCGGCGCGGTGTCGGCCGGTGCCGTCGGCCGTCGGACTGGCCGGGTATTTAACAAGGTTGTCACGGGAGTTTCACACTGCCGGATCGACCGAATGCGGGTGCCTTATGAAGTCGCACACTCGCCGCCACCAAAGGAATCCGACCCGTGGGAAGGGCGTATTTCATCAGGGGTTCGCCAAAAGGGGTTCGCCCAAACGTCCGGCTGCCCCTGAGCGAACCTCCGGGGGGAACCTCTGGTGCACTCTTTGAAACACACCCGGAATTCACCGACCGGAATGTCCCCGAGCCTGCTCGGCCCGTTCGCAGAGCACCCCCGGTAACCTCACGCAGGCACCTCAGGCCACCTGACGCCCGCTTCAGCAAGGGCTAATGGTCGCCGGCGCCGCCGGTGTCTGCCAGGAATTGGCGCGCCACTTCCGTGAGAGGGTGGTCGACGCCGTAGAGGCGTTCCCGGTCGGCCAGTACGCGGGTGAAGAGGGTCGTGGCCGTTTCGGTGTCGCCGGCCAGTCGATGGGCGTAGGCGAGGTTGCAGCGGGCGGTGACGGTCTCGGAGTGGTCCGGCCCGTAGACCCGCTCGTAGGCGGCGACAGCCTCGCGGTGGAGGGTGATGGCCACCTCCAGGTCGCCCAGGTCACGATGGGCGCTGGCGAGGTTGGCGCGGGCGTTGATGGTGTGGGGGTGGTCGGGGCCGTGCAGGCGCTGCATGTCCGTCAGGTTCTGCCGGTGGAGGTCCCGTGCTTGTGTCAGGTCGCCTCGTAGCGCGTGGAGGTAGGCCAGGTTGGCGCGAGCGACGAGGGTGTCCGGGTGGTCGGGGCCGTGGACGCGTTCGTGGTCGGCCAGGTTCTGCTGGTGCACGGGCGTGGCCGCTTCCAGGTCGCCCGCGGCCCGGTGGGCGCTGGCGAGGAAGCTGCGGGCGGTGAGCGTGGCCGGATCGTCCGGGCCGTGGAGTTGGGTGTGTAGGTCCACGGCCTGCTGGGCGCAGGTGATGGCGGTGCTGGTGTGGCCATCACCTTGGAGGTACGCGGAAGCTGCGACCAGCAGCCCTGCCGTGTGCGGGCCCTTCTCGTCCTGCGGGGTCTGGTCGGTCAACGCCCTGAGGTGGGGCAGGAGTTCACGCCACCTGGGCCAGCCGGGGACGTTGAAGAGCGGGTTCTGGGGCAGTGCCCGTTCCAGCAGTAGGGTGGCTCGCTCGCGGGCGGTGGTGATGGCCTGGCTGGTGCGCTGGGAATCGGCCGGGTCGGGGGTGCGCGCCACGGCCTGGACCAGGCGGTGGACGGTCACGGTCTGCCGGGTCAGGGTGATCATGCTGTAGCCGTGCAGCAGGGCCAGGGCCTCGTCGACCGCGAACGGGTCCTCGCCCAGGACCTCGTGCACCCCGCCCAGGACGTCGCGCGGCAGCGGATCGGGCGCGTACCAGGCGAGGAGTCGCAGGAGGTCCCCGGCCACGGGCTGCTGGGTGGTGATCGCCCGGAGGGACAGTTGCCAGATCCTGGCGACGGTGCGCTGGTCGTCCGCTTCCCGACCGGTCGCCGTGGCGGCGTACATCCGGCCCGGGTGGCTGCGGAGACGCTCCAGGTACGTGGCCGGGCTGATCGCCGTGGACTCGATGTAGGCGGCGGCCTGTTCCAAGGCCAACGGAAGCTGCCCCAACTCCTCTGCCAGGCAGGCCAGTGCGTGTTCTTCGTCGGGTCCTTCGGGCTCGATGATGCGCATCAGCAGCTCCACCGCGGCGTCTGCGGGCAGGGTGTCCAGCGGGAGGGTTCGGGCCAGGCGGCGCCAGCCGGTGGCGTGCCGGCTGGTGATGAGGTACCGCCCCGTGGCCACCCCCAGCACGGGAGCCAGGTCCCGCGGGGAGGCCGCGTCGTCCAGCACCAGGAGCCAACCCTGATGCGCCTGCAACCAGCCCAGGGCCCACCCGGCCCGCTCGGCGCTGGTCGCCGCGGCCAGCACGGGGTGGGGGGCGAGCCTGGTCGCGAGGTCCGCGAGCCCGTGCGTGAGGCTGGAGGCGGAATCCGCGCGGAGCCACCACACCAGGTCGAACCGGTCCCGGAGCCGGTGGGCGACTTCCAGGGCCAGCGCGCTCTTGCCCGTCCCGCCCAGGCCCTGCACGACCAGCGGCTCCGCCGGGCCGGCCCCACCCAGTGCCGCCATCAGGGAAGCTTGCGGATCGACCCGGTCGACGAAGTCCGGGTTGGCCGGCGCGGGCAGGTTGGTGGTCCCGTGTGGGGCCGACACGTCGGCGGGCTGCCGTGCGGCTTGCGCCGGCAGGTGGAAGGTGCGCGCGTCGATCGTGGCGTGGTCACCGGTGGAGACGACGCCGCTGTTGGTCCCGACGGCGACCGCCCGGGTGCCCGATGCCTCCGCCCCCGTCCCCTCGTTCATCGCTGGATGGTGGCGCCGTCGCCCGTACTGATGACGCCGTTGTTCGTCTCCACGGCGACGGCGCCGGCACCCGAGGCGGTGAAGGAGCGGGTGGGCAGGAGTTGCGCCAGTTCGGCGGCCAACTCGGCGTCCTGTCGCAGGATGCGACGCACCTGGACGCGCAGGGCCGCCTGGGCGTCGTCGTCCTGGGGGGCGTCGGCGACCTCCTCGATGGCCTCTTCCAACCCGCCCCGGCTCTCCTCCCGGCTCCACAGCCGCTGCACGATCCGCTGCCCCAGCGACACCGTCGCGTCGGCGGCCGTATCGGCGCTGCGGGTGACGACGGCCGTCCCGTACGCGGCGACGGCGGCGGTGACGTACGGCACCACATCGTTGGCAACGGTCAACGCGTCCACGGCGATCTCCCTCTGTCAGTCACCCGAGCATGCCATGAGGACGCCGTATGGGTGGCGCAGTGGGTGGAGGGGCTGGGGGTCGGGGCAGGCCAGACCGGCGGTACCAGGCCGATGGTCAGGCCCGCGGTGTCGGCCGATACCCGAAGCCGCAGCCCCAGCCGACACACTCCCCGTGCCGCCAACCCCCGTGCGGAAGAGACCAGTTGGGCTGCTCAGCAGAGCCGGGAGCGCGGAGGCGGGGAAGGGGACAGGGGGTGAGGCAGATGGTTTCTCCCGCACCATCATCGGTGCGTCGCTGGCGACTGGGGGTACACCAGCGAAGCTAGCTGGAGCGTCAGCCCCATCCGCCTCACTCGGAGTTAGAGATCAACTCCTTCATGGTCGAGCACCTTCACGGCTACCGCCCACAGCGCCTTCGCACCGAGCGCGACAGCCAAGCGTGAAGCTGCCTTACGTAACCAGCCAGATCTCACCTGGTCCGGTTCCGAGTTGACCATCCCTGCCACCTCATCTCATGAGCCGGGGCCCACACGGATGACGTGGGCCCCCAGTGCCGACGTCCGTCCGCACATCCGAGGCCCCGACCCTGCCTTGAGATGAGGCTCCCTCAGATTAGTGACTTGGCTCGACACGCTCCAGCCCTTCGGGGCCGCCCACAGCCATCTGTGACCCGCTTCACGCGCACTTAACCGTGGGCGCGGATCGCCCCTCAGCGCGCGCACCCGAGCGTCCGCGGCAGCCATCGACCGCAGGGGCGGGCCGGCCACAGCAGCCCGACGCACTGCCTGGGTGTGTCGCCCCCAGACGACGCACGTCCTGGTGGGGCGCCGCTGACCTGCCCAGACTCGGTGGAACGGAAGGGGCCGCACCCTACGGGGAGACGGACCCATCGCGGCTGGTTGAGCAGTCCCACCGGGCAGCCAGCCGGACGGACGGCGAGCAAGCCGACCAGCGAGCAGCCGAACAAGCAACCACGACGACCAAAGGACCACCCCATGACGGGACAACGACTTGCCGGCAAGGTTGCGCTGATCACGGGCGCGACCGGCGGACTCGGTACGGCGACCGCCGAACTCTTCGCCCGTGAGGGCGCCCGGCTCGTGCTCACCGACATCACCGAAGGCCCGCTCCATGACCTGGCCCAGCGGATCGGGGCAGGCGGCTCGGAGGTCGTCGCCGCCCGCCTGGACGTCTCCTCCGCGCGGGAGTGGGGCGAGGTGGTCACCCTCGTGCGCGACCGGTTCGCCACGCTGGACGTGCTCGTGAACCTCGCCGGCATCGTGGACTGGCCGGGCATCGAGGACACGCGGGAAGCGGACTGGGACCGCGTCGTCGACGTGAACCAGAAGGGCACCTGGCTCGGCATGAGGGCGGCGATGCCGCTGCTGCGGGCGAGCGGCAACGCGTCGGTGGTCAACACCTCGTCGGTGCTCGGCCTGGTGGGCAGCGGCGCGGCTGCGGCCTACCAGGCGTCCAAGGGAGCCGTACGCCTGCTCAGCAAGACCGCCGCGGTCGAGTACGCCCGGCAGGGGGTACGGGTCAACTCGGTGCACCCCGGGGTGATCGCCACGCCGATGATCCAGGAACTGCTCGACGAGCAGGGAGACCAGCAGCCGGACATTCAGCGCACCCCCATGCGCCGTGCCGGTCGGGCCGACGAGATCGCACCCGCGATCCTCTTCCTGGCCTGCGACGACTCCTCGTTCGTCACCGGCTCGGAGCTGGTGGTCGACGGCGGGCTCACCGCGCACTGAGCTCGGCGGCACCGCGCCCACTCCCCCAACCCTTACCCGCTCCCGACCCCGACCCCGATACCGACCCACAGACTTTCCAACCCAGCCCGACCCGCGCCCCACTCGCTGCAACCCACCCTGCCGCTACCCCATGCGGTCCAACCCAACCCGCCCGCTGCGTACCCCGCTCCCACCCTCCGGTCACCGTCCCACCCACCTCACCCCAACCCACCAACCGCAGACACCCGTCACCCTCCGTCATCAACCATCACCCGGCCCCCTCACCGCCATCTATTACCAGCCGCCACCAGGAATCCGCCAAATCCCCCACCCACCGACCCTGCTTTGCTTCGGCAACATTGCAGGATCATGGCAGGACCCGGAAAAACTTGGCATGACCATCTATTAGGGATCAAGCTGGCGGAGCCTCCTCGCGGGGCCGTTCCGTACTCGTACGTTCCAGAAAGTCCCACCACACATGTACTTCACCTGTCTCCCCGGCGCCGTCCAGGCGCGTCCCGCTTGTGTGGTGAGGGGGCGGTCCGCACCATGCGCTATGTGATGCGCAAGGCGGGCGGCTGGCTGGTGATGATCGCTGTCGCAACCAACGCGACGTATTTCTTGGCCAGCTTCTTTCTGGACCCGCGATCGAACTACAAGGAGTTGCGGCCCGTCCGCAGCGAGGAGCAGATCGCCCGGGCCCTCGCCCCGTACAACCTCGATCCCGGGGTGCCGCTGGTGGAGCGGTGGTGGAACTGGCTCACCTCGGTGGTCCTCCACTTCGACTGGGGCACGTCGCCGACCGGTGTTTCCGTCAACGGTGAGATGGGTTACCGCGCCCTCGTCAGCGCCCAGCTCGTCGTCACGGCGACCATCCTGTCCGTGGTGATCGGGGTGGCACTCGCCGTGTACACCGCCGCGCGCCAGTACGGTCCGGCCGACCGGATCTTCCAGGCGATCTCCATCACGGTGTTCAACATCCCGACCTCCGTCGCCGCGTTGGCCGTGGTCTTCGTCGCCATCTGGTTGAACCAGCACGCCGGGTTCGACTTCCTGTACGTCGCCGGGGAGAACTCACCCAACGTCGAGGGGCTGTTCCCGACGATCGGTGACCGGCTGCTGCACCTGATCCTGCCGACGTTGACGCTGACCCTGATGGGTTACGTGGGCTACCACCTGACCCAGCGCTCGCTGCTGCTCGACACGATCAACGCCGACTTCGTGCGCACGGCCCAGGCCACCGGTCTCACCCGTGCCAAGGCCGTCCGCCGGCACGCCCTGCGCGCCGCGCTGATCCCGACGGCCGCCTCCGTGGCGTTCAGCGTGCCCGGCATCTTCACCGGGGCCATCGTCACCGAGACGATCTTCGGTTGGAACGGCATGGGCCGCTACTTCATCCAGACCATCGGCAAGAACGACGTGCACGGAGCGGTCGCGGTGGCCGCGTTCGCCGCGGTGCTCACCGCGATCGGCGCGATCCTCGCGGACATCGCCACGGTCTTCCTCGACCCGAGAGTGCGGGTGAACTGACATGGCGACCACAACCGACACCGTCCCCGCCAAGACGTCCAAGGGCCACGGCCTCGGCCGGCTGTACCTGCGGCGCTTCCTGCGCAACCGCCTCGCGGTCGCCGGGGTCGTCATCTTCCTGCTGCTGGTGCTGTTCAGCCTCTTCGGCGACCTGTTCACCACCTACCAGCACACCGACACCGACTTCGCCGCGCTCACCCAACCACCGAGCGACGTGCACTGGTTCGGCACCAACCAGGGTGGCAACGACGTCTACGCCAGTGCGGTGCACGGGCTGCAACGCTCGTTGGTGATCGCCGTGAGCGTGTCCGTACTGACGATCATCGTCGCCGCGATCATCGGCGCGAGCGCCGCGTACTTCGGTGGCCAGGTGGAGCGGCTGACGCTCGGCCTCATCCACTTCCTGTTGATCGTGCCCTCGTTCCTGATCCTCGCCCTGATCTCCAACCGGGTGGCGGGCGACTGGCGCGTACTGATCATCGTGCTGACCGTGTTCGGCTGGATGTCCACCGCCCGCATCGTGTGGTCGGTCTCGACGTCGCTGCGCGAACGGGACTACGTGACGGCGGCGGAGTTCATGGGTGTGCACCCGCTCCGCATCATCGTGCGCCACATCATTCCCAACCTGGGTTCCCTGCTCATCGTCAACCTGACCCTGGGCGTCGTCGCGACCGTGCTCAGCGAGACCGCGCTGTCCTTCCTCGGGTTCGGCGTGCAGACCCCGGACGTCTCCCTCGGCACGATGCTCGCCGACGGCGCGACCACCATCACCAGCGCTCCCTGGCTCTTCGCCTTCCCCGCGGGCCTGGTCGTGCTGCTGACCGTCTCGATGACCTTCATCGGTGACGGGCTGCGCGACGCACTCGACCCCACTTCAGTGACCGGCGCGGCGGGAGGCCGACGATGACGCTCACCACCACCGTGCGGGACACCTCGCCCACCCCCGCCGGCAGCACACCCGTGCTCTCCGTACGGGACCTGCGGGTCTCCTTCCCCTCCGAGGCCGGGCCCGTCGAAGCGGTGCGCGGCGTCAGCTTCGACCTGTTGCCCGGCCGTACCCTCGGCATCGTCGGCGAGTCGGGCTCGGGCAAGTCGGCCACCGCGATGGGCATCATGGGCCTGCTGCCGCCCACCGCCGACCTGCACGGTCAGGTCGTGCTCGGCGGGCAGGACCTGGTCGGCCTCGACGACCGGGCCCTGTCGCGGGTGCGGGGCAAGTCCATCGGCATGGTCTTCCAGGACCCGCTGTCGGCGCTGACCCCCATCTTCTCCGTGGGCAGGCTGCTCGCCGACGCGCTGCGGGTCCACCAGGACCTGTCGAAGAAGGCCGCCTGGGAGCGGGCCGTCGAACTGCTCGACCTCGTCGGCATCCCCGACCCGCGCAACCGTGCATCGGCCTTCCCGCACGAGTTCTCCGGCGGCATGCGCCAGCGCGTGGTCATCGCCCTGGCGATCGCCAACCGGCCCGCCGTGCTGGTGGCCGACGAGCCCACGACCGCGCTCGACGTCACCGTGCAGGCGCAGATCCTGGACGTGCTGCGGCTGGCGCAGCGCGAGACCGGCGCCGGGCTCGTCCTGATCACCCACGACCTGGGGGTGGTGGCCGGCCATGCGGATGACGTGGCCGTGATGTACGCGGGCCGGTTCGTGGAGAAGACGGACGTCCACTCCCTGTTCCGGCGGCCGACCATGCCCTACACCGCGCGGCTGCTGGCCGCGGTGCCGACGGTGGACGGTGGGGTGCGCCGTCCGCTCGTGCCGATCGGTGGGGAGCCGCCCGTCCCGTCCGACCTGCCGGCCGGTTGCCCCTTCGCAAGCCGGTGCGCCGTCGCGCTCGACGCGTGCCGCTCCGACGAGCCGGAGCTGCGTGAGGTCACCGGGCACGGGCACGTCGCCTGCCTGCGCGCGGCCGAGATTGCCGACGGCACTCTCGATCCGCGCGGGGACCTGGCCCCGGGCGAGGGTACGGCAGGGCCGGGCCGCTCGTCGGGCGGCGAGGTGGTGCTGCGCGTCGAGGACCTGGTGAAGACGTTTCCCGTCACCAAGGGGGCGTTCATCAAGCGCCGGGTCGGCACGCTGCACGCGGTGAACGGCGTCAGCTTCGAGCTGCGGGCCGGCGAGACGCTGGGCCTGGTGGGTGAGTCGGGCAGCGGCAAGACGACGACGCTGATGGAGATCCTGCGGCTGCGGCAGCCCGAGGGCGGCCGGATCGAGATCGCGGGGCAGGAGATCGGCGCGGCCGGCGGCAAGGGTGTCGCGGCCGGGGGTGGGGCGTCCCCCGCCCGCGGTGAGCGGCGCACCCTGCGGCACGACGTGCAGATCGTCATGCAGGACCCGCTGGGTGCCCTGGACCCGCGGCTGCCCGTCTACCAACTGCTCGCCGAGCCGCTCCAGGCGCTCGGGGAAGGACGGGAGGCGATCCGCTCCCGCATCCACGAGCTGCTCACCCTCGTGGGGCTCGATCCCGCGATGGGTGACCGGTTCCCGGCGGCGCTCTCGGGAGGCCAGCGCCAGCGCATCGGCATCGCCCGCGCCCTGGCCACGGACCCGAAGCTGCTCGCCCTGGACGAACCGCTCTCCGCGCTGGACGTGTCGGTACAGGCCGGGGTGATCAACCTGCTGGGCCGGCTCAAGGACGAGCTGGGACTCGCCTACCTGATGGTCGCCCACGACCTGGCGGTGGTCCGCTACATCTGTGACCGCATCGCGGTGATGTACCTGGGTCACATCGTGGAGATCGGTGACACGGAGACGCTGTTCTCCGACCCGAAGCACCCCTACACCCGGGCGCTGCTGTCGGCGATCCCGCTGCCCGACCCGGAGCGCGAGCGCACCCGCGAACGGATCGTCCTCCAGGGCGAGCAACCCAGCGCCACCAACCTGCCCAGCGGCTGTGTGTTCGTCGACCGCTGCCCGCTGTACCGCCTCGCCGACGCGGACGTGCAGGAGCGTTGTCGTACGGAGCGTCCCGCATCGCGGCCGGCGCCGGGGCAGGACGGCCACGCGTACGCCTGCCACGCGGTGTGACCTGGGCCGAGTGCCCCGGCCAAGGCCCGTCACCACCCACGACCCACCCTCATTTTCACCTCTTCACCCAACCCAAGGACGCTCTCCCATGCGCGCAAGACTGGCCCTGCCCGTCGCCCTCATCGCAGCCATCTCCGTCACCGCCACCGCGTGCCAGAACTCCACCAATGACGGCTCGGGTTCGGACAGCAAGGGCACCCCGTCCACCGCGTCGGGAGCCGCCGACTACAACCCGACGCCGTACGAGAAGATCAAGGACGGCGGTACGTACACGACGGTGGGGACGTTCGACGAACAGGGCAACCCGTTCAACGTCAACGGCACCCTCACCGCGAGCCGGGTGTGGGCCTGGTACAACGCGAACGCGATCACCTACTCGCCCACCGGCGACGTGCAGTACAACCCCGACTACTTCACCGACGTGAAGGAGTCCGTCGAGGGGGGCAACCAGAAGGTCGTCATCACCATCAACGAGAAGGCCACCTTCAACGACGGGACCCCGATCGACTGGAAGGCGATCGAGGCCACCTGGAAGGCCAACAACGGGTCCAACAAGGACTTCGCGGCCTCCACCACCGACGGCTACGACAAGATCACCAAGGTCGAGCGGGGCAAGGACGACAAGCAGGCCGTCATCACCTTCAAGGGTGTGTACCCCTTCTGGTCCACCCTGTTCTCCACCTTCCTGCACCCGAAGGCGGCGACGGTCGAGAACTTCAACAAGGCGTACGTGAAGAAGGCGCGCCCCGAGTGGGGCGCCGGCCCGTACACAGTCGCCAAGTGGGACAGCCACTCGGGCAACATCACCTTCGAGCGCAACCCGAAGTGGTGGGGCAAGAAGGGCAAGCTCGACAAGCGCACGTACGTCAACCTGGAGTCGGCCGCGGGCATCAACGCCTTCAAGAACGGTCAGCTCGACTACGTCTCCGCGGTCACGGCCGAGAGCCTGAAGCAGGTGAAGGGCCTCAAGGGCACCGAGATCCGTAGCGGCGGCAGCCCGTTCGAGTACTCGCTGCACTTCAACACCAAGTCGCCGCTCCTCGCCGACAAGGCGGTGCGCAAGGCGATCCAGGAGAGCGTCGACCGCACCCAGATCGCGAAGATCCAGTTCCAGGGCCTGGACTACAAGGAGCCGCTGCCCGGTTCGGCCGTGCTCTACAGCTTCCAGAAGGGCTACCAGGACAACGTCTCGGCCGTCCTGAAGTACGGGCCCGACCAGGCGAAGAAGGACCTCGACGCGGCGGGTTGGAAGGTCGGCGGCGACGGGGTGCGCGAGAAGGACGGCAAGAAGCTGGAAATCGGCTACACGCTGCTGGGTGACGGCCCGCTGGACAAGGCCACCGCCGGTGCGCTGACCGCGATGCTGAAGCCGGTCGGCATTCGCCTGGACATCAAGAAGGCCGACGACGCGGACTTCGCCAGCATCCTCAACGAGCGCAAGTTCGACCTGATCATCTCGGGCAACCGCTCCATGGACCCGTTCGGCATCCGGTACCTGTGCGACACCTACTGCTCCGACCGTGACTCCAACCTGACCGGGGCCGGGTCGCCGGAGCTGGACAAGGAGATCCGCGCCGCGGCGGACATCGCCGACCTCGACAAGCAGACGGCCGAGGTGAACCGGGTCGAGCAAAAGGCCCTCCAGGAGTACGCCCAACTCCCGCTGTTCAGCGGCCCGTCGACGTACAGCGTGAAGAAGGGCCTGGCCAACGTCGGCGCGACCATCTTCTACAGCCCGCTGCCGGAGACCGTGGGCTGGGAGAAGTAGGCAGCCGCCGCGGGCCACCCGCCCTGGCACGCATCCGGTCCGGGTGGGTGCCAGGGCGGGCTTGGTGAGAGCAGGGTGTCCCCGCCGGCCGGCTGCGTGTGCGGTGGCGGTGGGCGCGGGCGACATGCAGGCCAGCCGCCCTGGCCGGCGTTTCCGACGGGTAGTGGATGCCGACGAACGTCGCCTGTCCCACCCTGAGGACCGTCGAGGGTGCCTGCTCGCCGAGCGCTTCGCGGACCGCGGGCCCGCACTGATCCGCAGGCCAACGCCGGCGTACCCGGCGATCGTGCAGCCGCGGGCGGGCTGGTGCCCGGTTCCGCTCCATCCGCGGCGATCCACCCGCTCATCAATTGGCCGGCGCGCGCGGTGACACAGCAGCACTCGTCGTACGAGGCGACACGCCGATCGGTCCGGCCGCCCGGGGCGACTGGTGCCCCGCCCAGCCCACCACCGGCGGTGTCGCGTACGCAGTGGGCGGCCCGTGCGGTATAGCGGTGGGGCGGAAACCTGTTCGCGCACACCGGTGAGGAGCGCCCGTGTCCTACGACCGCAGCATCCGTCTCGACTCCGACTTCGACACAGCAGTCGCCGCGGTCCGGCAGGCCCTGGCCGACCAGGGGTTCGGCATCCTCACCGAGATCGACGTGCGGGCCACCCTCAAGGCCAAGCTCGACCACGACATGGAGGACTACCTGATCCTCGGCGCATGCAACCCACCCCTGGCCCGGCAGGCTCTGGAGGCCGACCGCAGCATCGGGCTGCTTCTGCCCTGCAACGTCGTCGTCCGCCGCGACGGCGACCACACGGCCGTCCAGGCCCTCGATCCGAACACCATGATCGCCCTCACCGGTCTACCCGCCCTCGGCCCCGTCGCCGCCGAGGCCACGGCCCGCCTGGACGCCGCCCTGGCCTCCCTCGGCGCCTGACGCCCCAGGCCGGCGCGGTACGGCTACCGCTCAGGTGCCGCGCGGGGCAGGCGACGTACCGCGGGGGCCGCGAGCGGCAGCAGGGCGATCACGACGAACAACAGGCCGGAGACCGTGGTGACCTGGTGCGCACCGAAGCCGTGGCCGAGCGGGCCCACCGCCAGCAGGCCGACCGGGATGGCCAGGTAGGAGAACAGGTCGTCGTACGCGGCGACCCGCGACAACACCTCCGTCGGTACGTGCTCGTGCAGGGAGGTCTCCCAGGCGATCGCCGAGACCGAGACGCCGACCCCGGCGACGAACGCCGCGGCGACCAGCCACGGCACGGAGAGCCGGGTGCCCAGGGCGAGCAGGGGGAGGGCGTTCAGCACGACTGCGAGCTGCCCCCACAGCAGGAAGCGCCGGACGGTGAGCCGGTAGAGGAGGCTGCTGCCGACGAGCATCCCGGCCCCGCGCACGCTGAGCACCAGGCCCCAGGTGGCGGGTGAGGACAGGTCGGCGGTCAGCCTCGGCCCCAGGACCTGCCAACTGCCCGTGTTGACCAGGTTCACCGCGCAGAACGCCAGGGTGACAGGCCACAACCAGGACGTGTGCCAGAACGCGTCCCAGCCCTCCCGCAGTTCGCGCCCGAGGTGGCGGGGGGCCGGGGAGGGGGCGCGGCCCGCGGGGGCGGGGATGCGTGCCAGGAACGCGGCGGCGAGCAGGTAGCCGAGCGCGTCGATGGCGATGGCCACCCCGCCGCCCACGGCAACCACCAGCACGCCCGACAGCGCGGGGCCGAACACCTTGGTGCCGTTCCTGACCGTGCCGAGCAGGGCGTTGGCCCGCTGGAGTTCCCCCTTGGCCACCAGCTCAGGCACCAGGCCGCGCAGGGCCGGCGAGGTGAACGCGCCCAACGCCCCGTTCAGTAGGCCGAGAGCTGCCAGGGACCATGGCGAATAGTGGCCGGTCAGGAGAAGCACGGCACTCGCGCCCTGGGTCAGCGCGGCGCCCAGGTGGGCGGTGACCAGGACCAACCCTCTGGGCAGCAGGTCGGCGACGACACCGCCGACCAGCAGGAAGCCGAGCATCGGCAGCATGCGCGCGGCCAGTACGAGACCCAGGTCGCCCACCTGTGCCGATGCGTCGAGAACGGCGAACGCCAGGGCCACCGGAGCCATGGAACTTCCCAACAGGGACACCGTCTGCCCGGCGAAGTACCAGCGGAAGCCTGGCCGTCGCAGAGGGGAAGCCGAGGAAGACGCGGTAGGAGGGACGGAGGGGACGGGGGAAGGATTGGTTGCTGTGGGCACCGGCCCGAGTATGGGGACGCTCCGGGCGGTGGCACTATTGTTTCGCCCGCTGCCGAAAGTTCCCATCGGGTGCCGACTCAGCCTCCCGCGAGGTGCCCCGGCCCGGTCTCCCGCGGGTGCCGCCCCCCTGGCCTCCCCACGACGAAGGACCGCATCCGTTGGTGTTGCTGCGCTTGGACTCCCAGGCCCTCGCACGCTCCCGCTTCGCGTTGTCGCCCCTCGCCGAGACGTTGGGCGCCGCCATGGCCCTGTCCCGACCGTGCACCGATCGCTGGCTCGCCCCCTGGCACGCCCGCCATCACGCGGCCTTCCAGGACCTGCTCGCGGCCGACCCGTTCGCCAAGGGCCTGGTCACCTTGGTCAGCTCGACGAAGTACCTGCCCGACCACGTGTCGCTGCCGCCGCCGGACGGGATGCGCACGCGGCTCGGCGACGAGCTCGCCCGGATGGCCTGCGTCCCCGACGACGTCGTCGGGGCGAGCCTGCGCCTGGCGGTCGAGGCGAGCTGGGAGCGGCACGACCTGGGCGCCTGGCTCACCGGCCACGACTGGGCGGCCCGCACCGCCGTACTGTTCCAGCGCGTCTGGGACGCGCACCTGGCCGAGGTCTGGCCGCGCCGTCGTGCCCTGCTCGAACGCGATGTCACCTACCGCGCCGGGCTGCTGGCCGCCTATGGCTGGCCCCGCGCCGTGGAGCGGATGAACCGGCACAGCGTCTGGGTCGGCGCGGACGCGATCCGGTTCAGCAGCCGGCCGGGGCACGACCGTGTCGTAGGCCCCGAGGGCATGTTGTTCGTCCCGTACACCGGCCTCGGGCGGGGCACCTGGCTGTGCGAGGGGCTCGGGCTGCCGTACGCGCTGGTCTATCCCGCCCGCGGCTCGGGTGACCTCCCATCTGCCGCTGCGCGCCCCCGGCAACAGGCCCTGGCCCGGCTCATCGGTACCGGCCGCGCCGCCATCCTGCGCGCCCTGGAGCACCCCGCCACCAGCAGCGAACTCGCCGCCGAGCTCGGTCTTTCGCTGGGCACGGTCGGTGGCCACCTGGCCGTTCTGCGCGAGGCGGAGCTCGTGGTCGGCGAACGCGCCGGTCGGCGGGTGGTCTACCGTCGCACCGCGGCGGGCGACGCGCTGGCCACCGGAGGGACGTCGGGGGCCGGGGCCGGTACGCACCCGTAGGAGAGGCCGCGTCCCGCAGCCGCCGCGCGGAGCCGCTTTCACCACCCGGGTGGAACCGCCTGGGTGGTACCACTCGGCGCAACCCACGATGCAACCCTGTGTACGAACCACCCACGCCTCCCCCGGTCCCCGCCCAGGTCAGCGGCCCCGGCCACCATACCCACCTGCCGCCGACCACCCGGCGGTGCCCGCGCGAACGCTGTGTGGGGGTGTGCACAAGAAGAGGGAGAAGGCCGCCGACGGGGTGGCTGTGGGAAAGGAAGGTTCGTGGCGACAGATGAGGAGCTGCTGACGCGCTCGGTGACCGACGCGTCGGCCTTTGAACCACTCGTGGAGCGTCACTCAAGGGCGTTGCACGGCTACTTCGCGCGCCGTGCGCCCGAGGCGGCGGACGACCTGTTGGCCGAGGCGTGGCTGCGGGCGTATGCGGGGCGCCACACCTACCAGGCGTCCCGCGGGCCGGCCAGGGCCTGGCTGTTCGGCGTGGCGCGCAACGTACTGGCCGCGCACTGGCGCGGTCGGGAACGTGCGCTGGGTAGCGTCGCCGTACTGGCCGGTGAGCCGAGCAGCGACCCCTGGCACGCCGTTGACCAGCGGCTGGACGCCGCGGCCGTCGCGCCCCTGATGCGCCAGACCCTGGCCGAGCTCCCGGCGGTCGAGCGAGAACTGCTGCTCCTGGTCGCCTGGGAGCAGCTCAGCCCCACCGAAGCCGCGACCGTCGTCGGCATCCCCGCGGGCACGGCCCGATCTCGACTGTACCGAGCCCGCACCCGACTGCGCACCGCGCTCGGCCCCGCCGCCCCGCTTTCGCTGACAGGAGACCTCTCGTGACCGAACAGGACACCGCCACCGACCGGATCGACGTGCTCGACTTCCCCGGCGCTGACCGGTTGCAGGCCGCCGGCCGGGTCGCCCCGCCATCGGCGGACGCGGTCGCCGCGGCACTGGCCGCGGTGCGCTCGGCGGCCGGCCGGGAACAGGGTGACCCGGCGGGTGCCGGGGCCGTGGTCGAACTCGACGCGCGGCCGGTGACCGAGCCCGGCTCCGTCCGGGCCTGGCGGCGTGGGCTGCCGCTGCTGGTCGCGGCGGCCGTGGCCGCGACGATCGCGGTCGGTGTCGCGTTCCCACCCTGGTCGGGCTCCGAAACCAGTCGGACCTCACCGGCAGCGGATCCGACGGCGACCGCGCCGTACTGGAAGGTGCGGACCCTCCAGTGGAGCCGCACCGCCAGCGGAGACCGGCAACCGGACGCCACGTCCGAGACGCTGTGGGTGAGTCGGGACGGCACGCGGGGGAAGCCGGGCAACCATCCGGTCCAGGACTATTCGCGCCGGGACATGGGTGGTACGGCGTACGTGATCTGCGGCCGGCCCATCCTCTGGGACGACCTGAAGAAGCTGCCCACCGACCCGTCGGCGCTCCGTGCCCGTCTGGTCGGGAAGGCCACCGGCGCGTCCGTCACCGAGGACCTGTACAACGGCATCGAGGAACTCCTCACCCGCTCCCCCGCCGAGCCACGGCTGCGCGCCGCGCTGTTCACCGTGCTCACCCGGCTCCCCGGAGCGCGGGTGAGCGAGCAGGTCAAGGACAGCACCGGACGGGTCGGCACGGCCGTGGCCATCGACGTGGACACCTGGCACCGACAACTGATCGTCGACGCCAAGGCGCACCACGTACTCGAAGCCACCGACACGGCCCGCAACAACGGTCTGGCCTGGGGCGATCAAGAGCTCCGCGCCGGGGACCTGCTGCAACGCACCACGTACGTCTCGGTGGGACCTGCCTGGCAGGCACCGGAGGTGGATCCCGTCACGAAGCCCTCCTGACGGGGGCCGGGGTGGTCGCTTCCGGTGTGGTGGGTGTGGCCGCGCGGTGGGTGTGACCGCGGGGGTGTAGCCGCGGGGTGGGTGTGGCCGCAAGGTGGTGTGGCCGCGGGGCGCCGCCGGGCCGGCTACGGACGCCGGAGTGTCGTCCGAGCGCCGCGGGCGGGCGGTGTCCCACCCCGTACGGGGTGCACGCATCGTCAACGCACCCTGCGCTGAGGGTCAAGGACATGGGCGGTCCGCGGTGCCATCGTGTTCAGCGCACCGCACCGGCCACGCCCTCCGGGCCGACTCGCATCTGCGCGCCGGCGCTGGTCGCGGTCGGGAATGCGGGTGCGTCCGTTCTCGTCGGTGGCGTGAGCCGCCATAAATCACAGGGGGACCATGATGTTGACGCTGCGGCACGCCGCCGTTGCCGGTACTGCTGCTCTGGTCATGGGGCTGGGCAGTGCACCGGCCCTCGCTCAAAGCCAGGACGGCTCAGCGAGCGGCGCGATATCGACCGCGGTGACCGCCGATCAGCAGGCGGAATCACTCTCCAAAGAGGTACGGCGCAGCATTCCCTGGAAGAAGTCGGGGCGGCATCACGTTCCCTCGTGTGCCCGGCACGGCAAGAAATACGAGTTCAAGGTGCGGCTCGACAACAGGTGTAGCCGTAGTTTCACCTACCACCTGGAAATCGTGCGCGGCCCGGACCGCTGTGTGACGGTGAAGCCGCACAAGTCGAGGTCGGCGGGCTGGCGGTACCCGGGCCGACTGGCGAAGGTCACCAACGGCCGGTCCAGCGGGCGCTGCTGATTCCCCTCGGGGCGGAGCCCGCCCCGCAGGTGAGGGACGGGCTCCGGGCATTCCCGGCGGCAGGTCTGGCCACCTGACAGTGAAGACGGCCAAAAATGCGACGGGCTGCCCGACGGCAAAATCCCGGCCGGGCAGCCCACTTCACCAAGTATGAACGGGAACAGCTAGCGGAACTTGCGCGTCCGCCGGCGGGCCATATCGATTACTGCCCAAATCCCCCCTCTGACACGTGAAGACGAGGAGTGTGATCGGCCCAGCCAGCGGCACGAGACCGAAGAACCACCACCAGCCACTTCGACCGCAGTCATGCATCCTTCGCACGAAAGCGCCCAGCAGGAAGAACCACAGGACTAGCCAACCAAGCAGCACGAAGGGGGAACCAAGGACAATGACCAGAGCAATGAACGGTATGTAGCAGAGAAGAGCGAAGAGCACGAACCACCAGTACTCGGCCCGGGAGGACCGCCCCCGCCAATCAGAGGCCCGGGTAAAACCGCGCCGTACCGCTTCCGAAAAACTGACCATCGCCCACCTCATTGTTGACATTGACGTCGAATGCGGTGAGCACCATAGCCAGCCTGACGGGGCCTCCGCCCCGCATGACGTGTACACCCCATGCATTCCAGCCAACCTCGCCGCGGCAGGCCGTAGTCAGGACAACAGCGGACGGGGGGCAGTGGTGAACGGCGCCGGGCCACGGCCCCGCCCCGCACGGGCCCCTGCACCCACCTGCCCCGCCAACACACAGCCGCCGCGCCATGGGGGGCTTCTTCTGACACACCCACAGCACGGCGGCGACCAACATCGTCAGACGTTCTTCCTTCAAACGCCGTCAGGCAGGCAGCGCAGCCTCGATGGCGGTGACGACCTCGGGTGCGTCGGGCTCGGTCTGCGGGCTGAAGCGGGCGCTGACGGTGCCATCGGGGGTGATGAGGAACTTCTCGAAGTTCCAGCGGATGTCGCCACTGTGGCCCGAGGCGTCGGCCGTGTCGACGAGTCCCGCGTACAGGGCGTGCCGCTGTGCTCCGTTGACGTCGGTCTTCTCCGTGAGGGGGAAGGTGACGCCGTAGGTGGCGGAGCAGAAGGCCGCGATCTCCTCGGCCGTGCCGGGTTCCTGGCCCATGAACTGGTTGCACGGCACGCCGAGCACGGTGAAGCCGCGCGGGGCGAACCGCTCGTGGAGTTCTTCCAGAGCCGCGTACTGGGGGGTCAGGCCGCACTTCGAGGCCACGTTGACCACGAGGACGGCCTTGCCGCGGTACTGGGCGAGGTTGGCGGGGCCACCGGTGAGGGCGTCGATCTCCACGTCGTGGAAGGACATGTTCACTCCAGGGTCTGTCGTCGGGCCGAACTGAGGGAGAGGTTACGGGGCTGCCGCCGCGCAGGGGCCGAAATCAGGGGCGTTCGACGGGCCCCGCTGCTTCCGGGGGTGCGGGGGCGGGGTGCGGGTGCGGTGCGGGCCCACCCTGGTGGGGAAAAGTTCGCACGGCGAACCACGCTTCCGGCCGGTCCGCCCCGCCACAGGCGAACGCCCCACCGCCGTGGCCTACGGCTCGTAGAGCGGCAGGAAGTGGATGACCGCTTCCTCGTACGGGTGGGCCTGGCGGACGGCCCGTTGGACGGCTCCGGCCTGGTCCGCATCGCAGACCGATTCGATCCGACACTCCTCGCTGTGCTGGACGACGCCGACCTCGCCGTCGTACGGCTGCGAGCCGGGGAGCGCCTGCCAGGCACCGGTCACCTTCCACACGCTGGAGCACCGCGCGTACTCGCCGATGCGTCCAGCGCCGGCCGTGTGGAGGGCCTCGATCACGGCCTCCGCATGGCTCTCGGGAACGGATATCTCGATCTTCAGCCGCGTCATGCGGGGACCCTAACAACCGCGCGACCAGCTCTCGGCACCGTCCCGGCTCGGGTCCGATGCCGGGCTGTCACGCCGCCGGACGACGCCATCGCGTTGCCCCAGGGCCCCGGTGCACCGGGCCGCACCAGGTCACATCGGGCGTGACCGCCGCTGAACCGAGCATCCGCGCGGCCCTGCACACCGGCTTTCGGCCCCGGGCTCGTTTACATCCCGTTCGCAGGTCCGCTCGTACGGTCTCGCCCATGACCAAGAAATCCCTTGCGGCAGTACTGGCAGCCACCTTGGTGGGGATCGCCGCATGTAGTGATGGTGGTAGTGGCGGCGCATCGCCTTCGGCCGGGCCGGCCTCCGGGGCACGGGCCGAGCGCTGCGATCCGGGGCTCGACAAGGCGTTCGGGGCCTGGGAGCGGGCCGGGTTCAGCGGGACGGTCGCCATCGCGCGGCGCGGACGGTTCGCGTGTCTGGCCGGGTACGGGCGGGCGGAGGAGGCCGCCGGGAGGCCCCACACCGCCGACACGGTGTTCAGCATCGGCTCGGTCACCAAGGCGGTGACCGCGGCCACCGTCTACCGCCTCGTCGACGACGGTGAACTCGCCCTGGACGACCGGGTAGGTGATCTGCTGCCGGAGCTTTCGGGACCGGTGGCCGAAGTCACCGTCCGACAGTTGTTGCTGCACACCAGTGGTCTCGACGGCACCCACGGTCAGGACCACCGGCCGCTCAGCCGGGCGGCGGCGCTGACCGCGATCGGCCGCATGGGGCTCGCCTTCGAGCCCGGGAGCCACTACGCGTACTCCAACGCCGGGTACACCCTGCTCGCGCTGATCATCGACGAGGTCTCGGGCAGGGGCTACCGCCCGTACACCGAAGCCACCCTGTTGCGGTTGCCGGGTGGGGAGCGGGTGGGTGGCTTCTGGGACGGGCGGCCGAAGGCGGTCGGGCCGCGCGCCGTCGGCTATCTGGAGGGTGGGAGGACGGGCGCGCGCGGCGACTTCGACGGGCCGCACTGGGCGCTTGAGGGCAATGGCGGGCTGGCGATGAGCGCCCGTGACCTGGCCTTGTGGACCCAGGCTGTGTTCGGCGGACGGCTGGTCTCGGCTCGGTCCACGGCGGCGTTGCGCACGGTGGGACACGACCACGGCGGGGGCCGGGGTGAGACGCCTGGGTGGGTGGCGTACGACGCGTCCCGGTTCGGCAAGCCGGTGCTCGCCAGCGCGGGCGGTGGCGGCGACGTGGGCCACGACGTCGTCGTCCTGTGGGTGCCCGAGGACCAGCAGGTGGTCGTCATCGCGTCGAACAGGCCCGAGGTGCCGGCCGAGGAGTTGGCGCGGAAGGTGGGGCCCGCACTGCTAGCCGATGAACCGCTGCCCACCCCGCGGCTGCTGACCAACCGCGCTCCCGGTGCGCAGGTGGCCGCGGGCAGGTACGCGCTGCCCACCGGTGGCACCTTCCGGGTCTCCCCCGCCACATCCACCGACGGCGGCTTGCAGGTCACCGCGCGGGGCATCGACGCGGTCGGCCGGCTGTTCCCGCCCTCCGACCGTGCACAGGCGAAGGAGTTCGAGGCGATGGAACGGCGGGTACGGGCCCTGCTGGCCGGGACGACGTCGGAGGGCCGTGCGGAGCGGGCGTCCGTGGAGAAGTCCTACGGACGGCTGCGGAAGGTCGAGTTGGCCGGCACGATCCACCGCGACGGCGACGTCCGCACCTATCTCACCCTCACCACGGCCGAGCGTTCAGTGACCGGCTGGTACGCGGTCGACGAGGCGGGCGGCGTCATCGCGGCCGAGGTACCCACCCGGCAGCCCGCGCTGACCCTGCTCCCCGCCGGCGGGGGCCGCTACCGTCCGCAGGACCCGACCGACGCCGGCCCGAGGGTGACCGTACGGTTCACCAAGGCGACGATGACGCTCACGGGCCCGGCCGGTGACACCGTCACCGCGACCACGACCGCCCAGTGAACCGACCACCACCACACGAACGGACCGAGCCGGCATGCGGATTCTGCTGATCGAGGACGACCCCGATTTGTCCGAACTGGTCGCCCTCGGTCTGCGCCACCAGGCGTACGCGGTCGATCTGGCCACCTCATCCGCTCAGGCGGCGGAGTTCATGCGGACCACCGGCTATGACCTCGTCTGCTATGACCTGGGGTTGCCCGACGGCGACGGGCTGGACCTGATGCGCACGGTGGCGAGCGACCCGCACCTGCACCGCCCGCGCCGTGCGCTGGTGCTCACCGCGCGCGATGCGGTGGCGGACCGGGTTGCCGGGCTCGACGCGGGGGCCGACGACTACCTCGTCAAGCCGTTCCACTTCGACGAGTTGGTGGCCCGGGTGCGTGCGCTGTTGCGCCGCTCCGATGACGAGGAGGCGCGCAGCGCGGTGCTGACCGTCGGAGAACTGCGGCTCGACCTCGCGGCGCACCGGGCTTGGCGCGCGGGGGTCGAACTCCACCTGACGGGGCGGGAGTTCTCGTTGCTGCGCTACTTCATGCACCATCCCGAGCGGGTCCTGTCGGCGGAAGACCTCCTGGAGCACGTCTGGGACGCGCACGCCAACCCGTTCACCGCGTCGGTCCGGGTGATCCTCAGCCGGCTGCGCAGGAAGCTGGGTGACCCGCCGCTCATCCACACGCTCCCGCAGGTGGGTTACCAGCTCAGGGCCCACCCGTGAGGCGGCTGTGGCGGTCCTTGCGGGTGCGGCTGGCCCTGTTCGGGTTCTTGGCCGGATACGTACCGGTGCTGCTGCTGTTCGGCGTGGTCCTCGCGACCGAGACGGACGTCACCCAGGAGGGCGGCGCCTCCGCCACGGCCGAGGAGCGGCACACCGCCTCGCACCGCTCCGACGCGGCGCTGTGGACCGTACTCGCGCTCGGTCCTGCCGCTGCCGGGCTCGCCTGGTGGTGGGCGGGCCGGGCGACGGCCCCCATCGACCGGGTACGCCTGGTTGCCGACCACGTCCAGGGCGCCGACCTCGGCCGGCGCATCGCCCTGCGCCGGGGGCCGACCGAGGTGGTGGCCCTGGCGGCCAGCTTCGACGACATGTTGGAGCGGCTGGAACGGGCGGCCGAGCTCCAGCGCCGTCTGGTCGAGGAGACGAGTCACGAACTACGCCTGCCGCTAGCGGTGTTGGTGACCAATGCGGAGGTTCTGCTCGCCCATCCACGGCCCACCGTCGAGGTTTACCGGGAGGGCCTTGAGCGCTCCCGCACGGCGGCGGTGAGGCTCCAGCAGGTGATGGAAGAGCTGCTGGTGGACGCCCGCGGGCGGGCCCGCACCCTGGACCGGCAGGCCGTCTGCCTGGCGGCCGTCGCGCGTACCGTCGTCGCGCAGGCCGAGGTGGCTGCCGTGGCCAAGGGCATGCGCCTGTCGGTCACGGGAGCGCCGGCGGCGGTGTGCCCGGTCGATGAGGCCACCGTGCGCCGGGCGGTCCACAACCTCCTGGACAACGCCGTCCGGTACGCGCCTGCCGGCACCGCGGTGACGGTCGACGTCCAGGTCGGCGCGGCGGAGGTGGCCGTCGTGGTGACCGATGAGGGTCCCGGCATCCCCGCCGACGACCAGGCCCGTGTCTTCCAGCGTTTCTGGCGCGGCCCCTCCGGCGCGCACGGCACCGGCCTCGGGTTGGCCATCGCACGCCAGGTGGCCCTGGCGCACGGCGGCACCCTCACCCTGGCCTCGCCCGGCCCCACCGGCGTCGGCTGCGCCTTCCGGTTCTCGGTGGCGCGCTAACCCGGCCGGCCAGGCCCACGCGCACCAGGGTTGGCCGGCGGGAGTCCGCTGTCGCGTGGCTGCGCCCCGTGACGCAGCCACGCGACCAGCGGGGTGAGGTGCGTCAGCAGCCGTTCAGCACGGAGCTGAGCGCGCTCTTCTCCGCGGAGTCGACGGACAGCCCGTAGTCGTGCTTGACCTGGACCCAGGCGCGCGCGTACGTGCAGTGGTAGGCGGTGCGCGAGGGCCACCAGCTCGCCGGGTCCTGGTCGCCTTTGGACTGGTTGACGTTGTCGGTGACGGCCAGCAGTTGGGGGCGGCTGAGGTCGTTGGCGAAGGACTGGCGGGTGGAGGTGGACCAGGACCAGGCACCGGAGCGCCAGGCTTCGGCCAGCGGCACGAGGTGGTCGATGTCCACGTCGGATGCGGCGTACCAGGTGGCGCCGTCGTACGGGGAGTACCAGCTACCCGAGGTGGCGGCACAGGAGGAGTCGGTCACCACCCCGCTGCCGTCCCGCTTGAGTACGGTCTCACGGGTGTTGCAGCTCCCGCTGATGGTGATCCAGTGCGGGAAGAGGTCGCGGCTGTAGCCGGTGAGGGAGTGCTCGGCGGTGGCGGGCATGGCCGCCAGGTAGGACCGGGCGGTGGCGGCACTGACCGGGGTGGGCAGTGCCGCTTGCGCCGAGGGGGCAGTGGCCAACAGGGAGAGGGCGGCCGAGGTGGTGGCGACGGCGGCGGCGAGGGCGCTGCGGCGGGATATCTGCATGAGGAACGTCAACTCCCGTGCATCGAGGGGTGGGAGGCGGCGTCGCCATCGTGACGGCACGCGGTCTATGCGGGTAGAAACACGCGGGTGAACAGTTCGTGAGCAGTAGCTCACGGCCAACTCAGCTCCCTGATGGCCGACTTGAGCGCGCCGACGGCAGGGTGGGTGCTTGCGTACGCCGGCCGCCGGGGTGAGGCACGGGTGCCTGGCACACAGCGGGTCGCCCCCTCCAGCAGCCACCTTGAGGCACCATCAGCCAGAAGGTCCCGCTATATCCGACTACCACGCACGGAATCGGACATTCGGCCACGGGTTCCGGACACTTCACGTCAGGTCCCGCCTCACACTGCGGCACGCTCCGTACCGTTACTCCGCCTACCGCCGACGAGCGAGTGGGCACCACCCAGGGACGCAGATCGGGCGAGAGGGGGCCGGCAGCGCCGAGGAGCATCGACCGCGCGAGCCCCACCGCGGGCCAGCCGCTGCCGACGGATTCGACGACCGGGCATGAACGCCCGGCCGCGCGTGAACGGTGTAGGGGAATTCCCCCACACCACCCCGCCCCACGCGGAGAAAGCCATCGAACGCCACTTCCGCACACACATTCCCACTCCCCTCCGCCGCTCCCACGTCGCAACAGTGGGCGCTTTGGCATGCCCGTCCATCATTCCCAACCGCGCCCAATCTCCGCAGCCAGTCGGCATGGAAAGGCGTGCGGAAAAGCGGAGCGCACATCCCGCATTTCCACGCGCCACCAGGAGAGTGCACGGCCCGATAGATGACGGCGCCGCATCCGCTACCCCGCAGCGACAGCCCAGCATGGACGAACTACCTCCGGGGCGCCTCCATCTCCCGCCCAAGCGGTCATTCATGCAGGTCAGATAGGTAGCGACAACGAATCGGTCGAGGCTCGCACAAGACTCGGGAGCACCCACCCGAAACGTTCTTCGATTTTCGTTCGAATTTTTCGACGCCCAGATGGCCCGCCTGATAAATTAGCGAAGATCACCAGTGCCTTTACCCTGCATCTCCCAGACCCTCACCATAGCTTCACGCCATGACTGGCCGGAACATTGCTGGTGGACCTGCTGTCATATGCCTAACCTTCTTTCTGCAACTCTGCGTACCAGAAAGTGTTTCCACTCCCGATTCGCGTGCAAAATGACGGCTGCTCACGTCCTGATCAGCCGTCACTACCGAAGTGAGAGGAACCATGCGGAGCATTTCTCGAATCCTGACCGCGGTGGCCGCTGCCACGGCCGCGTTGTCCATGGCGGCCCTGCCCTCCTCCGCCCAGGCGGCCGAGGTGAACTCCTTCCGGGTCGGCATCCAGTTCGCCGACGACGGTGGCAGATCGCAGCACGGCGTCGAGCAGTTCACGAAGTACGCCAAGTTCGGCAACAGCGTCTCGCCCTGGGCGGGTGACTCCAACGGCCGGGACCCCGACGCGGTGCTGATCGACCTCCAGACGGTCCCGGGTGACCTGCTCGGCAAGCTCGACTTCCGGATCGGCGCCCAGGCCATGGACGGCAGCGGCGGCTACGGGACCGTGCAGTACACGCCGTGGGCCAGCCAGGGCGGCGGCGACAGCTCGTACATCACCGACGACAACGGCTACGACCCGGACAAGTACCGGCTCTTCCTCGACACCCGGGCCTGGCCCACCTCCGCCAACCTGAACGACTTCCGGCTCTCCGTGCAGGCGGTCGACGGCGGGCGCCCCGGCGTGCCGACCGTCACCCCCTGGGCCAGCCAGGGCGGCGGCAAGAGCGCCTGGGCGCTGGACGACAACGGCTACGACCCCGACGGCATCGTGATCGGGCTTGAGGTGCAGTAACCCCACGGCCCGGCAGACCGGTGGCCGCCGTCCCAACCGGCGGCCACCGGCGCCTCGTTCGCCAATCCGCCACGCGCCGGCGAGCGGTCCTGGCGAGACGGCCACCACGGGGCGGGCGGCCGGCGCGCGAGCCACCCGGCCGGGTTTGCAGCGCGCCGGTCCACTGTAGCCAGCCGGTGCCCGCCACCCCACCCGTCGCCGCGCCCGGGCCCACCGGCCCGCGTCAGTAGCGCAGGGCGTAGCGGATGCGGCGGCGCAGCGACTTCTGCCGCTGTGCCTCGTGTCGTCGGGCGTCCGCTTCGAGGAGGGCGCTGGCCTCGGCGACCCGGCGCTCGGCGATCTCGACCGCCTCCGGCAGCGGCATCACCAGCGGCAGGTCGAAGATCTCCACGATCTGTCCCACTCGTTCGGCCACGGAGCCCCGCACCACGTGGTAGGGGATCTCCATCTCTTCCAGGGTCTCGATGAGTAGTTGGTCGGACATCTGGCGGAACTTCTCGGAGACCGGCCGGTGCCCGTCCTCGCGCATCTCGAATTCGACGGGCAGATGGACGAAGGCGTCGTAGATCCGCTTGGCCCGGTCCTTGGTGATGCGGCCGTACGCATCCATGTACTGGCGGTAGAACCGTTTGACCGGCAGCCCCGCGAGCTCGGTGAGCACCTTGTGGAAGACGCCGGCTCCCGGGTGGATGCCCACCCGCATCCGGGCCTCGCCGTAGATCCACTCGTGGATGACCGAGCCGTCGGAGACGAACGAGCCGGGCAGTGCCTCGTTGTGGATGCGTTCTTCGAGTCGGCGCAGGCCGAGGGCGAGGAGTTCGACGGCCGAGAGCTCCTGCACCTGCTTGCCCGGTACGAGGTCCTTGAGGATCTCCCGGGACGTCATGGCGTGGGTGCGCGGGATGCCGGTGGCCACCGACACCGCCTCGGTCGTGGTGCTCTTGCCGCTGGAGTAGGTGCCGGAGATGGCCAGGTGGACGACGCGTTCGGCCGGGCCGGGATCGGCTGCCGGACGGGCGGCCCGGAGCGGTTCGGGTGTGTCGGTCGAGTGGGGCTTGCTGGTCGCGTTGCTGGGCATGGTGGTTCCTTGTCGGTTCTGCGGGTGGCTCGGCTGCGTGCCGAGGGTGGGTACGAATCTGCTGGTCAGGGCCTGATCGGCAGGGGCAGGGGAGGTGTGCGGGTTGCTGGTGGCAGGCTTGGGTGTGACACCCGGATGGGTGGTTGTGGGTTGGCCTTGGGTGACAGCGTGAGGGTGGGTGTGGGTGTGGATGGGTTGGTCGTTGTGGGTCGCGGATGTGAGTGGGTGTGAGTGGCTCGGGTGTGGGTGTCAGCCGCCGAGGCCCAGTCCGCCGCTGACCGGGAGTACGGCTCCCGTCACGTAGCGGGCGCCGTCCCCGGCCAGGTAGTGCACCGCTTCGGCCACGTCCTCGACGGTTCCGGCCCGGCGCATCGGCGTGCTGCGCATCAGTTCCGCCTGGCGTTCGGCGCTGATCCGTCGACTCATGTCGGTGTCGATCACACCGGGCGCGACGAGGTTGACGGTGATGTTGCGGGGGCCGAGTTCCCAGGCCAGCGACCGGGCGAGGCCGAGCAGGCCAGCCTTGGACGCGCCGTAGTTGGCCTGTCCCGGCGCCCCGTACGCGTACGTCATCGAGGACATGAAGACGATCCGGCCCCAGCGGTTGGCGAGCATGCCGCGGGCCGCGCGTTTGGCGGTGCGGAAGGCGCCGACCAGGTTGGTGTCCAGGACCTCGGTGAAGTCGGGTTCGGACATGCGCAGGAAGGGGGTGTCCCGGGTGATGCCCGCGTTGGCGACCACCACATCGACCCGGCCCTGCTCCGCCTCCACCTGGTCGAAGGCCCGGTGGATGCTGTCCGTGTCGGTCATCTCGGCCCGGACGCCGAGGAGTCCGGTGGGCGGCTCGCCCGAGCGGTAGGTGACGGCCACGGCGTCGCCGGCGGCGGCCAGGCGGCGCGCCACGGCCAGCCCGATGCCGCGGTTCCCGCCGGTGACCAGGACGGAGCGCGCCATCAGTGCCGCTCCGTCCCGGTCGCGGTGGCCGTCGCGCGGAGCAGGTTGGCGCGTACGGCGGCGGCCAGGGCCCGGCCGAGTTCGCCGCTCGTGGGCAGCGGCGGGACCGACTCGTTGCCCTGGGTCCAGGTTGCGGACTCGGTACGGGCCGGCGCGTGGCCGGTGTCGGTGTCGGTGTCGGTGTCGGTGTCGGTGTCGGTGGCACGCTCCGCCGAGAGCCCGGGGGCCGCGGTCCGGTGCCGCGGTTGGGGCTCGGCCGCCTGCTGCTCGGTGCTCATCGTCCCGGCTCCTGAACCAGAGTGACGGTCGCCTTGGTGAACAGGTAGCGGATCGCCTCGCCCAGCCTGGGGTCGGTGACCGCGCCGGGCAGCAGCCGGCGGGCGAACCGCACCTGCCGGTCGCCGTGGTGGGGCTCGTCGATGAGCAGCGGTGGCAACAGCGCCACCGGGGTGCGGTCAAGGAGTTGTTCGCTGTGGGCCAGGAAGGCGGCGCCGCGTGCCCGCAGGGGCGCGGGCAGCCAGTCCAGGAAGGGCACCCGGGCCTCGGTGACGTCACGGCCCGGCCCGTCGGCCGGCTCGATGGCTTGCGGCCCCGGCAGCAGGGCCATCCGTACGGTGGCCGGCGCGCGGTCCAACTCCTCCTGGAACACCGGCACGGTGGCGCCCGGGCCCTCCAGGACGACCAGCAGCGGGTGTCCGCGGTGCAGGTGTTCGGCGAGTCGGGCGCGGGCCTGCGGACCGGGCCAGATGGCGCACGGCGTCCAGGCGCCGTCCGCGTCGGTGTGCCAGGCGATTCTGGCGGCGCCCTCGAAGATGACGAGTGCATGGCCGCAGTACTGCGTGGGTGAGGGTGAATTGGGCATGAGGTGGCTCCCCCGTGTGGTGGGCGGGCACGTCGAATACCTTTCCCTTTTGGGAATGCGTGGGTATCCGATGGGGCATGTCGTATTCGACGTGCCACGCCTTTGAGAAACTTCCACCGCAACCGTTTCGCGGGCAAAGGGAAATGCCCTGTGAGTGCGGTGTCTATTGAGCCGGGTGAGGAGTTTTCACTCTCCCGGGGTGAGGTGCGTGCGTCCCCGTCAGGCAGCGACGGCTTCCGGCAGCCGGTGCGCGATCGAGCAGGACCCGCGGATTCCCAGGTAGTCGTCCACGGCGAGGTCGGTGCACCGCCAGAGGCTGCCGTCCAGCGGCAGGAGCCGGCTCTTCGTGGTGTAGGCCGTTGCCTCGAAGGGCCGGTCCAGGGGCCGCAGCGGGGCAGCGGCTTCGACGTGCATGCGGCGCATCCACAGGGTGTTGCTGCTGCCCCGGGAGACGTCGTCCTGGTTGTAGAGCATCACCTGGGCCAGTTGTGCGATGCCGACGACGATGTCCACGACGGACGCCGACGGCTCGTACGCCGCCTCCGCCCCGCGGGTGACGGCCGTGCCCTGCGGTTGCACCGTGATGCGTTGGGCCGCGCGGACGCGCTGCGCCGCGAGGTCGACCTTCACGTCCTCGGTGATGTGCTGCCTGGCCTTGTACCCCTCGCCGTAGTGCCTGGTGGCGGCCGGTCCGAGGGCGTCCTCGCCGGTGGCGTACCGGGTGGGGTCCGGGCGGGCGCCGGCCCGTCCTGGCGCGTGTTCCAGCGTGCAGCGGACCTTGAGGTTGCCGATCAGGCAGTCGTACGTGCTGCGCAGGCGCGGCGCGCCGGGGCCCTGGCTCGGCATCGAGGCGCGCAGCCTGGCCCGGCATGGGATGCGGTCCAGGTCTTCCTGTGGCTGCATGCCGGCGCGCACCTCGGCGTGGTGCAGCCAGGTGTACCGCTGTTGCTCGTCGTCGAGCGCGCGGGCGTGGTTGAGCTGGACCTCGGCGAGTTGTACGGCGAGGACGATGGCGTCGATGGTGCTGAGGTGCGGCCGGAGCCGGCCGACGGCGGCCTTGCGGGACCAGTCCTGCGGATAGCGGAGTCCGGCCCGTGCGGTGATCGTGGCGCCCGGCATGGCCGAGCCGTCCGTGTGAAGGTCGAAGAGCTGTTGGCCGACTCGCTTGTAGCCGCTGCCGAAGAACCTCTGGTCGCCCGGCCCAAGGCAGGCGTCAAGAGATCGAAAAGAGAGTTCCCCCGTGTTCATGAATCCGCCCCCCGTGGCGTGTTATGTCCACCCGCCCGTTTTAGCTAGAACTTGGGCAGGCTCTAAGAGGCTAACACGCACAAATGTCAATCCGCAGGAATTTAAAGTGCGGCTCGAAAGTCGCCGAAGATCCCCGCAAAGGGACGGATCACATCCGGACCGAATAGCGAGAACGCGTGCTGCGCGTTCCGGATTTAATCGGTCCGGATTCACCCCGCTCGGGGGGCCGGTGGTTCGACGCAGGCGATGACGCTCGGCCAACGGTCGGCGAGCAGTTGGCGCAAGGTGGCCTTGAGGCGGTCCCGGTCACCCTCGGGCACGGCGGCGAAGAACCCGTCCTCCACCGAGGCCACCGCCTGGGACGCCTCGGCCAGTGCCTGGCGACCTGCTTCGGTGAGGTGCAGGATGTAGCGCCGCCGGTCGGCCGGGTTGCGTCGCCGCTCCACGTGGCCCGCCGACTCCATCTCGTCGATGAGCGACACCATCGTCGTGGGGTCCAGGCTGAGCAGCCGGCTCAGGTCCTGCTGGGAGAGCAGGTGGCCGCCTTCGAGTGCGGCCAGTACGTAGAAGTAGCGCATGCGCATGCCCTGGCCTTCCAGGGCGTGTTCCGCCTCGCTGAGCAGCAGGAGGCCGGCCTTGTTCAACAGGTAGCCGGTCCGGTTGACCAGCGGGAAGTCGAAGGACGCGGCCGGCACCTCGGGCTCGGCCGCCGCGAGGGCCTCGGGGTGCTGGAGGGACTGTGGCATGGGGCGTACTCCCAACCGGGGCGGAACTCGACTGTCTGGCTCCATTATCGCTGGCGGAGCGCGGCGGCGACCCCCCTCGGTCGGAGGATCGCCGCCGGTGTGGTGCGGGCCGATCAGATGTCGGCCGGTACCTGGGCGCCGACGACGGGCGCGGCTTGCTCTTCCCCCTTCCCGCCGGGCTTCCCGCCGTCCTGCCCACCGGGGGGCTCGGTGCCGGCGATGGCGCTCTCGTGCAGGTCGCGGGTGCGGATGAATGCGTACCCGATCACCGAGCCGAGCGCGGCGAGGACGGCGCACACGATCATCACGTCGTGCAGGCCGTCGACGAACGCGACCCGGGCGGCCTCCTCCAGGGTGTCGCGCAGCCCCGCCGGGGCTGCCGCGGCGGCCTCGTCACCGCCGCCGGCCGCCGCAGCGTGACCGAACTCCTCGGCTTCTGGGCCGAGTTGCTTGCCCGCTTCGGAGCCGACGAACAGGTCGACCACCCGGGACTGGAAGAGCGCGCCGACCGAGGCGATGCCGACCGCGACGCCGACCTGTTGGAAGGTCTCGCCGATGCCGGAGGCCATGCCGGCCTTCTCCGGCTCGGCGACCGCGATGGACAGCGAGGCGCGGGAGGGGTTGAACAGGCCCATGCCGACGCCGGTCGCCGCCATGCTGGGCAGCAGGGCGGTCCAACTGCTGTCCGCATCCACCAGGGTGACCAGCCACAGTCCGAGCGCGATGGCCGCCATCGCGGTTCCCACCAACAGCCGCTGCGGAACGACCGCGGTCAGGCTGCCGGCGATGGCCGCGGCGACGAACAGGGTGAGGGTCAGGGGCAGGAAGCGCAGCCCGGTGTCCCAGGCGCTGAAGTCCAGCACGTTCTGCACGTAGGAGATCTGGAGGAAGATGGCCGACATGGTGGCGGCCGAGCACAGCAGGGTCACCGCGGAGATGCCGTTGAAGGTGGTGTTGCGGCCCAACGAGAGGTCCAGCATCGCCGCCTCCCCCAGCCGCCGCTCCACCAGGAAGAACACCAGGAACAAGACGGTGGCCGCGGTGAACATGCCGACGATGGGCGCACTGCCCCAACCTTCGGCCTCGCCGCGCAGGAAGCCGAGCACGAGCAGGGCCAGTGCACCGGAGAAGGTGACCAGGCCCCACCAGTCCAGCGCGTGGGGCTTGGGGTCGCTCGACTCCCGCATCCGTACCAGGCCGATGGCCAGCGCGATGATGCCGACCGGCAGGTTGATCAGGAAGATCCAGCGCCAGTTCAGTCCTTCGGTGAGCGCGCCACCGATGAGCGGTCCGAAGGCGATGGCCAGCCCGGCGACGCCACCGAAAACACCGAACGCGGCGCCGCGGTCCTTGCCCCGGTACTCGTGCCCGATGAGCGCGGGGCCGATGGCGAACAGCACGGCTGCGCCGAGCCCCTGCACGCTGCGGGCGATGGAGAGGACGACGACGTCGCCGGCCAGGCCGCAGGCGAGCGAGGCCAGCAGGAAGATGACGAAGCCGAGGTTGAAGAGTTTCTTGCGACCGAAGCGGTCCGCCAGCGAGCCGGCGGTGAGCAGGAAGACCGCGAGTCCCAACGCATAGGCGTCCAGCACCCACTGGAGGTCGGCGAAGCTGGCGTCGAAGGTCTCCCGCATGTCGGGCAGGGCGACGTTCACCACGGTCAGGTCCAGCATCAGCATGAACGTCGCGACGCAGACCGTCGCGAGGGTCCAGCCGCGCCCGGCGGGGGCGTCGGCCGGCACGGGCGGTGGTTGCGCTACTGGCGTGCTGGACATCGGTTCCCCCCAGGGTTGGTCGACCCCACCCCACGGACCGGCACACCGACCACGCCGTCGGCCAGTCCATCGAGATGAGTAATCATCGGAATTTCCTACGATTGAGAAATGTATGGATGGCCGCGTCGACTGTCAACGCCTCAACGACCGTCACCCTCCGGCGGATGACTAGCTACCGCCTCGCGAACTGGCCTTATGTGCAGTGAAGTTGATGTTGCATCAGGTACGACCACCAGCCGCGACAACTGGTCGCCCGCTCCGCCAGAGGCCGCCGTACGGGTGGGGCGCCGGCGCGCCGCTCACGGTCCGCTGCACACCCATGCGCCCCCGCCGCCTCTCGCCTCCGCACGGGCAGAACCCGCACGGGGCCAGGACCAGAAGCCGGATCGGCACGGGGTAGGTCAGCGCGGAGCAGGGCCGGAAGGGGTACGCGACCCGCGCGCGGCAGGGTCCACGCGGGTCCCGGGGGCAGACGGGCCCGGCGGGCGGGGCAGCCGCGGTGCACGGGGCGGCGCCCACATCACTTCACGATCTTGAGTAGGCTCAGCGCCGGGATTCGCGCTCTTCATACGTGATTTCCCGTCATGATCCAATCGAGGAGAATCGTGCGCCTGACCATCGACCGACGCCTCACCCTCGGTGCCGCCCTGCTCGCCATCGCGGCGAGCGCCACGCCGGCATCCGCCGTGGCCGCCAGCCCGGCCGCACCGACGCACCACGCGTTCGCACCCACCGCCGCGGCCCCCGACACCGCGGGCATCACCCGGGCGCTCAAGGACGCCCTCGCGAACGGCGCCCCCGGCGCCATGGCCCGCTACGCCGGGCCCGACGGTGTTCAGATCCGTACCGAGGGCGTGCAGAACCGCGCCACCGGCGCGGTCATGGACGCCCGTTCGCGCTTCCGCATCGGCAGCATCACCAAGACGTTCTCGTCCGTGGTGCTGTTGCAACTCGTCTCCGAGGGCAAGCTGCGCCTGGACGAGCCCGTCAACACCTATCTGCCGGGGCTGCTGCCGGACGACCGGATCACGGTGCGTCACCTGCTGACCCACCGAAGCGGCCTCTCGGACTACACGAACGCGATGTTCGCGAAGACCGTCCCCGGGTTCGAGGCCGTGCGCAACCGCGTCTTCAGCTACCGCGAGCTCGTCAAGCTGTCCCTGGACGAGCCGCGCACGGGCCAGCCCGGCGCCGCCTACCAGTACTCGAACACCAACTTCGTCGTGGTCGGCATGCTGATCGAGAAGGCGACCGGCAACCCGGTGGCGAAGGAGTACGACCGGCGGATCATCAAGCCGCTGAAGCTCAAGAACACCTCGTACGTGCACCCGGCCAAGGCCATCAAGGGCCCGCACGTACGCGGCTACCTGCACCCCGACGAGGCGGGCGCGCCGCTGGTCGACTCGACCGAGCAGACCGCGTCCTGGGCGCAGTCCGCGGGCGCGATCATCTCCAACGCGGCCGACCTCAACACCTTCACCTCGGCCCTGCTGCGCGGCCGGCTGCTGCGGCCCGCCATGCAGCAGGAGATGCTGAAGGCGACCCCGGTCGACGCGGCCAAGACCCGGTTCTACGGTCTGGGGCTGCGCCGCTACGACCTGTCGTGCGGCACCTCGATCTACGGCCACACCGGCACCGTGCAGGGCTTCTACTCGTACGCCTTCTCCACCAAGGACGGCAAGCGGAGCCTGTCCGCGGTGGCGAACACCTCGAACCACGGGGCGGCCAACACGGCGCTCGGCGGCACGCTTGAGGCGGCGTTCTGCGGCAAGAAGCCGGCGCTGAAGCGCTCCGGAGTGCCGGTCTTCAAGGCCGACGCCGACCTTCCCGAGAACCGCTAGGCAACACCGCACTCCCCCGGCGCCCGCCGCCCGGGCCCGGCGCCGTGACCCGGCGCCCGTACGAGGGCCTGGGCGGCGCAGCGCCGGACAGGGCCGGAACGGTCTCCCCGTTCCGGCCCTGTCGTCGTCCCGGCCCTGGGCCCGGAGGCACGGTCGAAGAGGCCCGGGCACAGGCGTCCAGGCACCCCGGCCCGGCCTGTCCCACCCGGCTCGTACGACCCCCTCGTGCGCGCTGTGAACTTTCGTACACGGTGCGAACGCGGCCCGGTACGGCCCGTCGTGTCCGAAACCGGCAAAGCCCGACGTCCGTCCTGGGAAAGACGGGCGCCCGTCGACCGCGGTTCACTTCGGCCACCAACGAGCGAAGTGGAGCCGATCATGCCCGAGGAAGCAACCGGCGAGTTCTGGAAGAACCTCAAGCCGATCCAGAACTCCTTCAAGCCCGACGCCCTGCCCGAGGTCTACCTCTCGCAGGTGGCCACCGACGACGACCGGTACTACGTGCCGTTCACCGAGACCGTCGGCTCCCGGCCGCTGTGGATCAACGTCAAGGACAACTCCTGGGCCGACATCCTGCGCGCCAAGGAGGCGGGGCTGGTCAACCGGCACTACCACCCGCACGAGGTGTTCGCGTACACCATCTCCGGGAAGTGGGGCTACCTGGAGCGGCCGTGGACGGCGAGCGCCGGCGACTTCGTGTACGAGGCACCGGGCGAGGGCCACACCCTGGTGGCCTACGACAGCGACGAGCCGATGAAGGCGTTCTTCATCGTCAAGGGTCCGCTGATCTGGCTGGACGAGAACGGCGAGACGGCCGGGTTTTTCGACGTCCACGACTACATCGAGATGTGCCGCACGCACTACGAGAAGGTCGGCATCGGTGCCGACTACGTCAACTCGCTGTTCCGGTGACCCCGGTCCCCCCGAGCGATCCGAGGTCACCATGACCGATCCGCGTACGCGTCCCGGGGTGGACCTGGCCCCGCCCCGGGACGCAGAAGCCCTGCGCTATGAGAACCGGCTGCTGCTCGTCCTCTTCCTCTCCTTCGGTTTCGTCTTCTTCGACCGCCAGGCGCTGGCCTTCCTCGCCCCCTTCATCGACGACGAATTCGGCCTGTCCCACACGGAGTTGGGCGTCCTCTCCGGGGCGTTGGCGTTCACCTGGGCGCTGTCGGGGATGGTGATCGGACGCGTATCGGACCGGCTCGGGCGGCGCAAACCGCTGCTGATCGGTGCGGTCGTGCTGTTCTCCGTCTTTTCCGCGGTGGGTGGGTTGATGGCCGGCTTCGTCGGTCTGTTGGCCGCCCGCGCGCTGATGGGGGTGGCCGAGGGCGCGGTGCTGCCGCTCTCCCAGTCGCTGATGGTCGAGGCGTCCCAGGAGCACCGCCGGGGCCTGAACATGGGGCTGTTGCAGGGTTCGGCGGCCGGTCTGCTCGGTGGCATCGCCGCACCGCTGGTCGTGGTGTGGGTGGCCGAGCAGTTCGGCTGGCGAACGGTGCTTCTCCTGACGATCGTGCCGGGACTGCTGATCGCCGTCTGGATGGCGAAGTGGGTGCGCGAGACGCCGCCAGGGGTGGTGCCCGCGGTGCGTGCCCCGGCCGCGCGGGAGTCGGGCGCCGCGGGTACGACGTCGGTGCGGGAGGTGGTGCGACACCGCAACATCGTGCTGTGCACGCTGGCCGCCTGCTGCTACCTGACGTGGTTCGTCGTCCTCATCACCTTCACGCCCGTCTACCTGGAGGACGTGAAGGGCTACTCCTCGGGCACGATGAGCGGCGTCATGACGTGCTTCGGGGTGGCCTGGGTGCTGTGGGGGTTTCTGATCCCGGCGATCTCCGACCGGATCGGCCGGCGCACCACGATGGTGGTCTTCACCGCGATCGCCGTGCTCTGCCCGCTGGCGGTCGTCTTCATCTCGCATCCGCTGGTGCTCGGCCCCGCCATCGTCCTCAGCTACACCGGGCTCGGCTGCTTCACCCTGATCATGGCCACCATTCCGGCCGAGACGGTGTCCCGTACCGCGCTCGCCACCTCGCTCGGCCTGGTGATGGGCGTCGGCGAACTGACCGGCGGCGTCATCGCACCGCTGGCCGCCGGCTGGGCGTCCGACACCTGGGGGCTTGAGACGGCCATGTACATCGCCGCCGGCGGCGCGGTCCTCGTCGTCCTCCTCTCGCTCGGCCTGCGCGAGACCGCCCCGCGCGTCCTGCAACGCCGCGCCGGGCGCACCACCACCCCCACCCCCACTACGGCAGGAGCGAGCACATGAGGGCGGCCATCTGGTACGGGGCCAAGGACGTACGCGTCGAGGAGGCGCCGGTGCCGGTGCCGGGGCCCGACGAGGTGTTGATCGAGGTGGCGTACTGCGGGATCTGCGGCAGCGACCTGCACGAGTACGCGGACGGGCCGCACGCCATCCCCACCCACACCCCCCACCCGGCCTCGGGCGTCAGCGCGCCGCTCACCCTCGGCCACGAGTTCTGCGGCACGGTGGCCGCGCTGGGGTCGGCCGTGGACGGGCTGGCGGTGGGTGACCCGGTGGCGATCGAGCCGAACTACCGCTGCGGCCGGTGCGCCCAGTGCCGGGCTGGCGACTATCACATCTGTGAGCACTTCGGCTTCGCCGGGCTGATGGGCAACGGCGGGTTGGCCGAGTACGTGGCGGTGCCGCGCTACATGGTGCACCCGCTGCCCGCTGGCGTAACCCTGGAACAGGCCGCGCTCTTCGAGCCCGCTTCGGTGGCGCTGCACGCGCTGCGCCGGGCCGAGCCGCTGGACGGGACGATGGCGGTGGTGGGGCTGGGTCCGATCGGGTTGCTCGCGGTGCGGTTGGCGGCCGAGCGCGGGGTGCCCCGGATCATCGCGGTTGACGTGTCACCGGCCAGGTTGGAGATCGCGGCCCGGTTCGGCGCCACTGACCTCGTCGACGCCGGTGATGGTCAAGCCGCCGAGCGCGTACGGGAGTTGACCGGCGGGGTGGGCGTCGACGTGGCGTTCGAGGTGGTGGGTTCGCAGGCCGCCGTCGACACCTGTCTGGCCGCCAGTCGGCGCGGTGGCCGGGTCATCATGGTCGGGCTGGCGCAGCAGCTACGCCTCGATGCGTTTGCGCTGGTCAACAACGAGCAGTCGATCATCGCCAGTGTCGGCTACCGCGACACCTACCCCGAGCTGATCCGCCTGGTCGCGGAGTGTGGGGTGGACCTGTGGCCCGTGGTGACCTCCACGGTGGCCCTCGACGAGGTGGTGACGCAGGGCTTCGACGCGCTGCTTGCGGGTGGCGGTCAGGAGATCAAGGTGTTGGTGCGGCCGGGCCGGGCCGCCGCAGGGGCCGCGGACCGAGCGGCGGAGGCCGGGCGGTGAGCGGCTTCATCTGCCCGGACGCGTTCGCCGGCACCAGCGTCGTGGTCACCGGGGGCACCTCCGGCATCGGCGCCGCGACGGCCCTGCTCTGCGCCGAACTCGGTGCGCGGGTGCACGTGCTCGGGCTGGCCCCGGCCGACCCCGACGGGTTGCCGCGTCACGAGCGGGTGCGCATCGTCGAGCAGGACGTCACCGACCGCGACGGGCTGACCCGCCAGATCCACGCCGTGGGCCGCATCGACCACCTGGTCACCTGTGCCGGGGTGAGCCGGAACCGCGACGAGTACGACCCCGCCGCCTGGGACCAGGTGCTGGCGGTCAACCTGACCGCGACCATGGTGGCCTGTCAGGCCGCGCATCCGGCGCTGGCCAGCGGCGGCGGCAGCATCGTCACCGTGTCGTCGATGTTCGGCTTCTTCGGCAGCCGGGACCGGCCCGCCTACAGTGCGAGCAAGGGTGGCATCGCCCAGTTGACGCGCTCGCTGGCCGCCGAGTACGCGGCCGACGGGATACGGGTCAACACGGTCGCCCCCGGCTTCGTCACCACACCGCTCGCCCGGGGTGTGCTCGACGATCCGGACGCCTCCCGGGCCGTGCTCGCCCGGGTCCCGCTCGGCCGGTTCGGTCGGCCCCGCGAGGTCGCCACGGCCATCGCGTTCCTGTGCTCGCCGGCCGCCGCGTACGTGAACGGGGCGATCCTCCCGGTCGACGGTGGCTACCTGTCGGTGTGATGCGTCGTCTTCGCCCTCCCGCGACCACTCGGCGTCGCGGCGATACCGAGGTACGCTGCGCCTGCCCGGACCCATCGGGCAGGCGCACGCCCGTTCGGGCCGGCACCGCCCCGGTGGTGTCGCACCCGCTGGGGGCAGTGGGCGCCCGCGGGTGGCGGTGCGTCCCGGCCGTGGCCGGGCCCGGCGGACACCGCCCGGGTCGGTCCACCGCGGGTACCCGGATCGGCAAGGAGGCCAGATGACCGCAGACCCCGCCCCCGCCGTCTCGCACGTGTCCACGCGGTCCGTCGACCCCGCGGACCGGGTCGACTTCTGGGAGGACTACAACCGCAGGGCGCTGGTCGGTCTGACCTGCTCGCCCTACTCCGAGCAGGGACTGCTCGCCTCGCAGACCAACGTGTCGCTGCGGGGTCTGCGGCTGGCCGAGATCGCGGGCAACGAGCACGTCATCGAGCGCACGCCGCGCACCTGTCGGGCACTGCCCAAGGAGTCGGTGTTCGCCACCTTGCTCACGGCCGGCGAGGCGGTGTTCTTCCACGCCGGAGGCTGTCTCTCGGTGCGCGCGGGCGATCTGGTGCTGTACGACACGCGCCGCTCGTACCTGTTCGGCTTCCCCTCCACCATGCGCCAGCTCCTGGTGGACATTCCCGGTGAGGTGTTCGCCGAGCGGTGTCTGGCCGGCGGGGTCGCGGCTCCGATGCTGTTCGGTGGTGACTCGGCGACGGAGGGCGTGTTGGTCTCCACGCTGCGGTCGGTCCTGGCCGACTGGGCCCGCGGCTGTGGCTCCGGCGACCCGGCGCGTACCGAGGCGACGGTGTTGGACCTGGTCAGGTCGCTGGCGGCGGCGCGCGTGGGGGACCGCTCGGAGCCGCCGGCCAGGCCGTCCCAGTTGGCGGTGGCGCAGGAGTACGTGGTGCGTCACCTGTCCGATCCGCGGCTGTGTGCCGAGCAGGTCGCGGAGGCGGTCGGGGTGTCCACCCGGCACCTGAGCCGGATCTTCACGCCCGCGGGGGTGAGCCCGTCGCGCTACATCCTGGAGCAGCGGCTGGCGAAGGCGCGCGAGCAGCTCGGGGACCCGCAGGCCCGGCATCTGACGGTCGCCGAGGTCGCGCACCGGTGGGGGTTCGCCAGCCAGGCGCACTTCACCCGGGTCTTCCGGGACCACTTCGGGCAGACCCCGGGTGAGGCGCGCCCCGTACCGGCCAGGTCCGGGCAGCGGCGGCGCGGCACCCCCATGGGTTAGGGGCGGTCCGGTCCGCCCTCGATGGCCTTCGGTCGCGGCGGCGGTGGGATCGCCGGCCGGTCACCGGCCGTGGACCAGGCACCCACCAGGTAGTTGATCTTGCTGGGGTGGTCGCCGACGACATCGGCGACC
>NZ_JBLIWA010000014.1:62360-158212 GCF_047525675.1 Streptomyces sp. 796.1
CCCCCCCCCCCCCCCCCCCCCCCCCCCCCCCCCCGACGCTGTAGCCGAGGACGTGGTGCAGCACCATGGCGTCGTACTCCAGCGGTGAGTGGGCGGGCACGGGCAGCGGCTGGAGCCGGCTGCCCGTGTGTGCCACCAACTGGGCCCACCCGGCTGCGGTGGGGTTGCTGCTGCTGACCACCGTCGACCACTGGCAGGCGACGGCGGCGAAGGTGGAGCGGACGGCGTCCGGCGCCCGGCGCGTGCCCAGGTGGACCCGGGCGTAGCCGAGGTAGGGGCCGGTGTAGAGGGTGCGGAAGCCCTCGAACACCACGGGGCCGCAGCCGGGGCCGGGGGACGGCGGCGGGCCGGGCAGGCTCATCCGAACGCCTGGGCCGGCAGGGCGTGCGGGCCGGTGGGGGTGGTGAACGGGAGGGGGGCGCCCGTGGCGCAACCCTCGGGACGGCCCTCGTGTCGGCCCTCCCGCCTGGCGGTCTGCCACAGCGGGCGGATCAGGTCGGGCTGGCCGCCGACCGCGATGGTCAGCCACTGCACGGGCTCCCACTCGGGCACCCGGGTGCCGTCGAACACGTCCCGGATGACGTCGAGGGCGAGCCGGTCGCCGCTCAGCCTCCTGATCTCGGCGTCGGTCGGGCTGCCGGCGGCCAGGCGCAGGCCGCGCAGTGCGGCGTCCAGGCCCGGCGGCTCCGGCGTGCAGTAGCCGCGGGCCGCCGCCCACAGCGGGTGGAGGTCGGCCGGGTCCACGCCGTAGACCTCGCCCAACCGGCGGGTGACGGTCCAGGACGGCACGCGTTCGCCGGTCAGGATGCGGCACAGGTAGGAGGCGGTGACGTTGCTCTTGTTGCCTGCGACGCGCAGGGTCATGCCGCTGGCCTGGTGCAGGTGGGTCAGCGCCCTGGTCAACGGCCCGTCGGGGCCGGCCAGTCCCGCTAACCCGGTGCATCCGTCCGCGCCGGCGCCCCGCGCGCCCTCCTCCGTCCTGTCGCTTCTGGGCCGGGCCTTGCGGGCGCGGGGCGCGTCCACCGGCACGCTCTTCCGCCGTGTGACGCTCCGCTGGTAGCGGCCGGTGGGGTAGTGGCGGGAGAGCTTGTCGACGCTGATGCTGAGCGCCGCGGCGATGTCCACCGACTTGCTCTTGCGGACGCGCGCTTGTTGGACGACGACCGCGGTCAGGTCGACCGTGACGGAGTGGCTCTGGGTGAGCAGCGCCAGGCTGTCGAAGCAGTGGCCGCCGCGGATCAGCCGTTCGATCTCCTGGAAGTGCTGCACCGCTTGCTCGGCGATCGCCAGTGCTTCGTGGTCGACCATCTGGGTCCTGGCCTGACGGGCGCGCTGCTGAGAGCTGCGGTACGCCTTGCCGCACGCGTCGTTGCAGTACTGCCGCGGGCGACCGACGCCGCCGTTCTGGCCAACGGGTTTGCCGCAGTTGCGGCAGGAATCGGCGTCTCCCTGCGCCTTCGGGTCCATGGGTGTCGCCCTTTCGAGGGGAGTGTGAAACGAGTAACGGGGTGCGGAATCGGAGAGTTTTCCGCGGTGCGGGGCGGAAAATGCCTTCCGGTTCGAGTCTGGTTCCGGGACGCGCGACATCCGAGTGCCTCCGATCGACATCAGTGTCAACAAGGGCCGACTGCTGTGGGGAGCCCACAGGTACGGCGAAGGCGTCGATGACAAGGGAACGAGGGGGTCCCGGCACGTTCCAGCCGCCGTCCCGCGGTGGCCCGCTCGCCGTGGGCGTCAGCGAGCGAGTCCCGCTGCCATTGCGTCAACACGGCTTCCAGCAGGGCGAATTCGTGCTTGTTGCCTCGGCTGTCAAGCTCCAGGGGGGTTTCATGACCCGGGTCGCGCGGGATGCTAATTTCGGACTCCCGCGGACTGACAGACGTCATGGCCGGGCCGCGGAAAAGGTCGGGAGGCACAACACCCTCCTTGATCGTGGAGTTCCGACAAGAGCGGAGGGTCCCGGTGCATGGTTGGCGCCGGTGCCGGGACCTCCGTGGTCTCGATGACGCTACCCGCTCACTCATACCATCGACCATCACTACCGTCCGTAAATGGGTTGCTCGCGGTTCCCGGATGTTCACATCCACAACATGCGGAGCTCATTCGGCGATAGTCGGTCGACATCGGTCGCCGTTAGCGCCCAAATCGCCATATAGCGGGGGTAGCGTTTTGCGCTGTGCACGCCCCCAACTCACCCCGGAACGCCCCTCATTGAGTTGCTCGTTCCTCTGGCGCCGGCCCACCGGTCCGGGTTCAGCGCGACGCCGCGGGCCTCACCCCATCGACCGCCGGCGGCGGAATTGCGCCGCCAGCCTCCCCCAAGGCGCCACCTAGCTGCGCCATCGACCATCCGACGCGTCACGGGCACCCGGCCGGGCCGTACGGCGGTCAGCGGGGGTGGCGCTGCGGTCCCGGACACTCCATCTGGCCTTCAGCCAGGGCGCATTACGCGCGGTGACCGCAGGCGCGCTCGCCTGCGGCCACGGGCCGGCGCGTAGGTGAGGCGGCGTCAGTCGGCTTCCGTCTCAGGGGCGTTCGGGCGGGGGGCGGAGCCGTACGGGAGGGCGTTCCAGCCCTGTTCGAGGAGGTCGAAGGCGGCGTCGAGGGAGCGGGCGTCGGGGCCTGCCGCGGGGTCGATGTCGGGGGCCTCCAGGGCGAACCGGGCCAGGGCGGCGCAGTACGGGTCGTCGGCGGCGGCGCCCACCTCGGCGGCGATGGCCCGGGCCAGCGTGCCTTGATGGCGCACCCACATGCGGTGGGCGTAGGCGGATAGTGCGGGCGTGTTCCGCACCAACTCGCGGAAGGCGGCGAAGCGCTCGTCGCTGTCCCGGCCGCCCCTGGCCTGTCGCACGTGCTCGCGCAGGGCCTGCGGAATGGACTGGCCCGGGGCCCGCTCGCGTACCGCCGCCACCAGGGCGGCGTCCCGCTCCGGTTCCTCGTCGAAGACCAGCGCCTCCTTGCCCGGGAAGTGCTTGAAGAGAGTGGTGGTCGATACGTCCGCGGCCTCGGCCACGTCACGGATGGAGACCCGGTCGTAGCCGCGCTCCAGGAAGAGCGCGAGGGCGGCATCGGCCAGGGCCTGTCGCGTGGCCGCTTTCTTGCGCTCGCGGCGCCCCATCGTCGCATCAACCATGGGGTCACCCTACAGCGGAGCCTGACCGAATCCATAAGTTGACCCATTGCACTTTTGCGGGAGCACCCCGCCCACCCACCCCATCCCGGACCGGCACCAGACGTGCACCGCAGGACGGCCGCACACCCTCGACAGGCGCACCACCCGCCCCGCCTCCACCTCCCACCCCTCTTGCTGTAAGCGTCGCATTCTCTCTAGGCTCATTACATGACCGTGACGCGGCAGGCCGCCGAAGCCGACATTCCCGAGCTCGTACACCTACGGGCGCTGCTCTTCGAAACGCTCGGCGGTGAGTTCTTCAACCCTTCGCCGGCGGAGCAGGGATGGCGGGACGCCCTCGCCACGGTGTTGGTCGGGCACCTGTCGGCGCCGGACGTGCACGTGCTGGTCGTCGACGGTACTGGTGGCGGGCTCGCGGCCTGCGGCATCGGCGTGGTCGAGCAGCGCCTGCCCAGCCCGCACTTGCCCAACGGCCGGGTGGGCACCGTCCTCGGGGTGATCACCGAGCCGGCCCACCGCCGGCGCGGGCACAGCCGGGCGATCATGACCGGGCTGCTCGACTGGTTCGCGGGACGCGACGTCGCACGCGTGGACCTGCACGCCTCACCGGAAGGGGAGCCGCTCTACCGGGCACTGGGCTTCGCCGACCACCCCGACCCTGCCCTGTACTGGCGCCCCTGACACACCGTCAGCGCCCCCCCTGGGGGCCGCGGAGAACCCCAGTCGGGCGCTCCCCCACCCCTAACCCTGTCGACCCCACCCCCACTCGCCAGCCGCCCCCTCCATCTGACCGACCGTCGAGCCTGCCCACCCCGGGACGGCGATCGCGCCACCGGACGCCGGCGCCCTCGCGTACCGCCCCGTCTCCCGTGATCGCGGTCGCCGGCGGCGGACACGGTCGCCGGCGGGGCCCCGGCCCGGTCACTGGCCCAGACCACCCGCGCGGATCCGACCGCTGACCAGGCATTGACGGTGCGTCAGCTCCCGGACGCGGCGCTCGGGGCCCTCGGGCGGCCACCGACCATTCGCTCGTCCGCGGCGACCCGCGCGATCGCGGGGTGTGCCGCGGGGACCCGTCTGACCAGGTCCTTGGCAGCGCGCGGCCACCATCCGTCCGCCTAGTGCGGCGTCTTCGCGGTCAGTGGCCGGCGGTCGTGGCAGCTTCTGCCCCCGGCCCGCTCCACCACGTCCAGAACCGTTGACGGCTTGGTCCAGACCATTTACCGTACGACTGCTTCCCTGGCCGCCGACGCCCCACGAATCGCGCACCACGGCCCCCAGGTAGCGCGTGTGCTCGGTTCTGCACGTCCCCTGTACAACCCCCCACAGGGAGAGAGCCATGTCTCAACACCATCGCAGATTTCGGAGCAGAGTTGCCGCTCTGCTCACCGTCCTCGTCCTACCCCTCGCCCTGCTGACCGGTCTGTCGAGCTCCGCCCAGGCGGCCGGGACGCTGACCGCGACCTTCTCCATCCAGGACAACGGCTCCTGGTGGAAGGGCACGTACACCATCCACAACAGCGGTTCCGCGGCCGTCAACGGCTGGCAGCTTGAGTTCGACCTGCCGGCGGGGACCACGACCAACGGGCACTACTACGGCGACGCCACCGTCACGGGCAACCACGTCTCGGTGAAGAACGCCCACTACAACGGCACGATCCCGGCCGGCGGCAGCAGCGACCCGTTCAGCTACTGGTTCATCGGCAACGGGCCGGCCAAGGCGCCGACGACGTGCACCATCAACGGCGACAAGTGCGACGGCACGCCCGACGTGCCGCCCACCGCGCCCGGCACGCCCAAGGTCACCACGGCCACCGCCCGCAGCATCGCGCTGAGCTGGCCGGCCTCCTCCGCGGGCGACTACCCGGTCAAGTCGTACGAGGTCGTCAGCGACGGCAAGACGGTCGCCACCTCGGACACCAACTCGGCGACGGTCACCGGCCTCACCCCGGCCACCAGCTACACCTTCGCGGTGCGGGCCAAGGACCGCCGGGACAACCTCAGCCCGCTCAGCGCGCCGGTGACGGCCACCACCGTGGACCCCGCCAGCGACCCGACCCCGCCGACCGCCCCCGGCAACCTGCGCTCCACCGCCAAGACCTCCTCCACGGTCACGCTGGCCTGGGAGAAGGCGACGGACAACGTGGGCGTGGCCGCGTACGACGTGTACGAGGGCGGCAAGCTGGCCAAGACGGTGGCAGCGGACACCACCACGGCCACCATCAGCGGTCTCTCACCGGTCACCCAGTACTCCTTCACCGTCAAGGCCCGGGACGCGGCGGAGAACTCCTCCCCCGCCTCCAACACCGTGAAGGTCACCACCGATGACCTGGCGGGCGAAGGCCAGCACCTCAACGTGGGGTACTTCGTCCAGTGGGGCATCTACGGTCGCCAGTACTTCGTCAAGAACCTGGACACCTCGGGTGCGGCTGCCAAGCTCGACGTCATCAACTACGCCTTCGAGAACCTCGACCCGAAGAACCTGACCTGCATGGCCGGCGTCACCAAGGGCACCACGACCGACCCGCAGGACCCGGACCAGGGCACCGGCGCCGGTGACGCGGACGCCGACTACGGGCGGCCCATGTCGGCGGCCCAGTCGGTGGACGGCGTGGCCGACGACGGTTGGGGCAAGCTGCGCGGCAACTTCAACCAGATCAAGAAGCTCAAGGCCAAGCACCCGCACCTCAAGGTGCTGGTCTCGCTCGGCGGGTGGACGTTCTCCAAGTTCTTCTCCGACGCGGCGGCCACGCCCGAGTCGCGCGAGAAGTTCGTGAAGTCCTGTGTCGACGTCTGGATCAAGGGCAACCTGCCCGCCTACAACGGCGCGGGCGGCCCGGGCACCGGCGCGGGCGTCTTCGACGGCATCGACGTCGACTGGGAGTGGCCGGGTTCGCCTGACGGTGGCCACCCGGGCAACCACTACAACGTCAAGGACAAGGAGAACCTGACGGCGCTGCTGGCCGAGTTCCGCAAGCAGCTCGACGCGACGGGTGGCGAGCGCAAGTTGCTGACCGCCTTCACGCCGGCCGACCCGGTCAAGATCGACCAGGGTTGGGACCTGTCGAAGATCTTCAACTACCTGGACTTCGCCAACGTCCAGGGTTACGACTTCCACGGCTCGGGCAGCGACAACTCGTGGGAGCCGAACCGCACCGGCCACCAGGGCAACCTGTTCACCGACACCGATGACCCGTACCCGACGCACTTCAGCATCGAGGAAGCCCTCAAGCCCTACATCGACGCCGGGGTCAACCCGCGCAAGCTGACCATGGGGTTCCCGTTCTACGGGCGTGGTTGGCAGGGTGTGGAAGAGGGCGGCAAGAAGGGTGAGTGGCAGTCGGCGAAGGGGGCCGCGCCCGGCCAGTTCGCCGAGGAAGCCGGCATCCGCGGGTACCAGAACATGCTGTCCAGCGTGCCCAACATGACGATCCACCACGACGAGCAGTCCATCTCGACGTACGGCTACACCGGCCCCGGCGGTCAGTGGTGGTCGTTCGACGACGAGTGGTCGATCGCCAAGAAGACCGCCTGGATGAAGCAGAAGAACCTGCTCGGGGCGATGATCTGGGAAATGTCAGGTGACACCCCCAACGGCAGTCTGATGAACGCCATCGACAAGGGTCTGAAGTAGCGGCGCAGGGCCCCGGCCCGCGTCACGCCACCGGGGGCGCTCCTGCCCCGGCGGACCCCTAGCACCTCGTACCACCCGCGCTGGGGTGGGGCAGGTTCCCGCCCCAGCGCCCTCGGCCCGGCCCGCGCCTCGCGCTGGCCGGGCCGCTTGGCGCGTACGCCACCGCCGGGCTGGCGGGGTCCGTCAGGCGGTGTCTTGCGGGTGAGTGCTGGCGTAGTGTGCGGCGATCTCGTCGCTGGTCGTCAGCCAGACGCCCGGGTGACCCACCACGTACTCCAGGGCCTGTGCCAGGTAGCGCTGGCGGAAGGGTTGGCTGATGACGAAGGGGTGCAGGGCCAGGGCCATCACCCGGCCGCTGTCGGCGGATTCGGCGTAGAGCTGGTCCAGTTGGTCGCGTACGAGGCGGACGAAGTCGGGCCCTGACAGGTGCTTGCCGACGAACAGGGTGATGTCGTTGACCTCGATCGGGTACGGCACGCTCAGCATGCCGGGCACCCTGAGCCAGTACGGCTGGTCGTCGTTGGCCCAGTCGAGGACGTACTCCAGGCCCAGTTCGGCGAGGAGGGCCGGGGTGCGGAAGGTCTCGGTGAGTGCCGGCCCCAGCCAGCCGCGGGGACGCCTGCTGGTGGCCCGCTCGATGGTGTCGACCACCTCGCGCAGGTAGTCGCGCTCCGCTTCGGGCGCAATGGTCGACTGGTGGCGGGAGTTGTCCGCGCCGTGCGCGACCCAGGCCCAGTTTCTGTCCATTCCGGCGGTAATGATCTGCGGATACTCCGTACAGACCGCGGAGTTGACCATCGCACTGGCCCGTAGCCCGTAGCGGTCGAGGCACTCCATCAGCCGCCACACCCCCACTCGGGGGCCGTAGTCCCGCCAGCCGTGGTTGAGCGGGTCGGGGGTGAGTCCGGTGGTGTGCGCGGTGATGCTCAGTCCGGGCCGGTCGATGGGGTAGTGCTCGATGTTGACGGCGACGTAGAAGGCGATCCGGGCGCCCGTGGGCCAACGGATCGGCTCGCGGCCGACGATGGGGCTGTAGTCGTAGGGGGGGTGGTCCATCGATGCTCACCTCGTCGCCAGGGTGTCGCCAGGGTGGGGCCGGCGCGGACCACCAGGGTAGTGAGCGACGGGTGGGGGCGCGGGGCGCGGCCGGGGGGGTTGCCGCCGGTGGGGTGGCGTTCGCGACAGGGTGGCACCGGCCGGAGCGGCGGCTACCCGCGGCTGCCGTAGGCGCCCGCTCCCGCGGCGGCGGGGCGAGCGCCGGGCAGCCCGGCGCGGGAGCGGCGGGCCCGGTGGGGCGGACCGGCCGGGGCGGGGTCGTCGTGGGTGGCCCACCCGGTCCCGGCCGGCCGCAGGCCCCTCAGCCCGCGCGGGCGGATCCGCCTCACTCCTGCGGGGCGCCGAGCACCAGCAGGTAGTACGCCAGGTGGTCGCGCGAGAAGGCGCGGTAGAGGTCCATGACGGCGTCGGTCTGGGCCGTGGCCTCCTTGCCGAACCGCTCCTCGATCTCCGCGCGCCGGTCGTTGTACAGCACGGTCATGAAATCGCTACAGAGCACCATGTTCGGCGTCATGTTCTGCACCTGGAGGATCTCGTACCCGGCCTCGTGCACCTCGGCGAGCAGGTCGGGGAACGGCTTGGGCGGCGGGCTGGCCCACAGGCGGGCGAAGGCGGTCGACTGTTCCACCGGGGGCGTGCCGCGCCGGCAGAACTCGGTCATCAGGAAGCGACCGCCGGGGCGGAGCACCCGGCGCGCCTCGCGGAATCCGGCCGGCCGGTCGGAGAGGTGGGCGAAGCAGTCGATGGACCAGGCGGCGTCGAAGGTGGCGTCCGGGTAGGCCAGGTCCATGGCGTTGCCGTACTCGAAGGTGATCCGCTCGCTGAGCCCCGCGTCCTGGGCCCGCTGCCGACAGCGGAGCAGTTGTTGCTGACTGACCGTCACCGCGGTGACCCGGCCACCGGAGCGTTCGGCCAGCCGTACCGTGGGACCGCCGGTGCCACAGCCGATGTCGAGCAGGTCGGAGTCGGCGACGGGGGCCAGGGTGTCGATGAGGAAGTCGGTCTGGCGCTCCTGTGCCAGGTCGGCGAGGTCGATCAGGGAGGGGGAGCGGCGGGGCGTGTCGTGCGGGACGAACAGGCCCACGTGGATGGCGGCCGTACCGAGCGTCATGGCGATGAGATCGCCCGACTCGTCGTACATGGCCCCCACTTCGTCGGGCGTCAGCGCCGTGGGTGTGTCGGGGGTGGTCGATTCGGTGGCGGGGTCCGTGGAGGGGGTCGGGGAGGGGGTCGGGGTGGGGGTGGTGTCGAGGTCAGCCATGGCCGTCGTGGGTCCCTTCTGCACAAGTTGCCGATGGGGTGGGTGGGAGGCCGTGCACCGCTTGTGGGGGCGGGAGGGTGCCGCGGGGGCGTGGGGCCACGGGTTCGGCCCCGGGACGGTGTGGTGTGCGGTGTGTGCTGGCGCCGGCGGGCGCGGGTGGAGGTGGGGCGAGCGGGCCGGGAGGGCGGCGGCGACGCGTACGCCGGTGTCCGGCCCGTCACGTCAGCGTGCCACCCGGGTCCCGGGTTGTCTGCGGTCCGGGTGGGCGCGCTGCCGGGCAGGCTCGCGGATTGGCCCCGTGCCCGCCGGCGTGTCGCCGATGTGCGACGCGGACGGCGAGCCGGCGCGAAGTCCCCCACCAGCGGTGGAGCGTCCGGCGCTGGCTCGTGGTGGCGAGGCGGCGCGGCCGGGGGGCAGCGGTGGAACTTGACCGATTCCCCGTGCGTCGCCTCCGGGGCGCCGCCCCCGCGCGGCTGCGGCGGGGGTAGTACGTCCGGCGTACGCGGTGACGCGGGCGCGCCACCGGTTCACGGCCGGCCCGCCGCGCCGACCTCCTCCCCCGCCGGCACCGGCCCCGGCGGGGTGCCGTCGCCGAACGGCCGGCCGCCGAGGCGCTCGCGGTGGTGCGGGGTCAGCCAGTCGGCGAGGTCGGGGCCGAGGGCGACGATGCGGGTGGGGTTGATGCCGGTGTGGACCTGGTAGTAGTGGCGTTTGATGTGGTCGAAGTCCACCGTGTCGCCGAACCCGGGGGTTTGGAACAGGTCGCGTGCGTAGGCCCACAGCACGGGGTCCTCGGCCAGTTTCCACCGGTTGCACTTGAAGTGGCCGTGGTAGACCACGTCGAACCTGACCAGGGTGGTGAAGAGGCGGATGTCGGCCTCGGTGAGGGTGTCGCCCATCAGGTAGCGGTGGTCGGTGAGGCGTTGCGCGATCCGTTCCCAGCAGCGGAACAGGGCCAGGCAGGCGCGTTCGTACTCCTCCTGCTCGGTGGCGAAGCCGGCCTTGTAGACGCCGTTGTTGAGGTCGCGGCCGATGGTGGCCATCAGCTCGTCCATCGCGTCCCGCTGGTCGGCGGGGTAGAGGTCGGGGGCGCCGGGCCGGTGCAGGGCGCGCCATTCGGTGGCCAGGTCGAGCGTGAGCTGCTGGTAGTCGTTGGTGACCAGGCGTCCGCTGGCCGCGTCGACGACCGCGGGCACGCTCACGCCACCCGGGTAGTCGCGTTCGCGCGCGTCGTACGCCTCGCTCAGGTAGCGGATGCCGAGCACCGGGTCGCGCCCGTCCGGGTCGAGCGTGAAGCGCCAGCTCCGGTCGTCCTGGATGGGGTCGACGATCGCCATCGGCAGGGCCTCTTCGAGGCCGAGCAGCCGGCGGGAGATCACCGCCCTGCTGGCCCACGGGCAGGCGCGGCTGACGACCAGCCGGTAGCGGCCGGCCGCGACGGGCCAGCCGTCGGCCCCGTCGGCGGTGATGCGGTCGGTGAAGTGGCTCGCGGAACGGCGGAAGGGCTTCCTCCCGTACGCGGTGTTGCCCGGCTCGGTCTCGGTTTGGCCCATCACGCCCTCCTCGTCGGTCGGCCCGTCGTCGGGCCACTGGCCCGTGCCGGGGCCCGGCCGGGCGTGGCGTCCGGCCGGCACGGCGGCCGGTGCGCACCGGCCGGGCGGCAACCCCGCGGGGGTATGCGCACGGCTTCGGTGGCGGCGTGCGCGGCGCCTGCGGGCGGGCCCGTTCCGCGGCGGGACGCGTGGCGGGTACCCGTACGGCTGGCCAGCACACCCCGGCGGTCGCGCCCCGGGGCCCGGCACAGCGCCGTCTTCCGTTCCCGGCGCGCCGGGGCCGGGCAGTGACGACACCGCCATCCGGTGGGCCCGTGGGTGGCACCACTGGGGCGGGAAGGGTGGGGCGGCGGCGCGTGGTGGGTGTGACGGGCAGGTGTGGCGCGGATTGGAGTGGGGTGTGTTGCGGCGGGTTGGGTTGGAGTGGGGTCGGGTGGGACCGGATGGGTGGTTGCCTAGAGTTCGGCTTCGATCGCGGCGGCGGTCTCGCGCAGCAGGGGGGCGAAGCGGGCGGCGCGTTCGGCGCCCATCCTGGTGCTGGGCGCCGAGATGGTCACGGCGACCACGCATGCGCCCTCGCGGTCGTGCACGCCGACGCCGATGCCGTGCACGTCGGGCACGCTCTCGTCGATGTTGAGCGCGTAGCCGCGCTTGCGGCACTCGGCCAGGTCGTGCTCCAGCGCCGCGAGGTCGGGCAGCGTCGACGTCGTCAGGTGTTCAAGACCTGCGGGGTAGATCATGCGCACCGTCTCGCCCGGGAGTTCGGCCAGTTGGGCCTTGCCGCCGGCGGTCGAGTAGGCCGGGAGCCGGTCACCGGTGCGCGGGGCGACGCGCAGCGGCTGTGGGCCCTCGACGCCGTCCAGGAACACCGCGTCGGGGCCGTCGAGTTGGAGCAGGTTGGTGGTCTCGGCCGCGGCGTCGCGCAGCCGTTCCAGGTGTGGCCGGGCCAGCCGGACCAGTTCCCTGGTGCCGATGCGGCGCCGGGACTCCACCACGGCCCGGCCGTGGGCCAGGCCGAGGAGTACGGGGCCGAGCCGGTACTGCCGGCCGTCGGGGACCTGTTCGACGAAGCCGTGCCCGCGGAGCGTGGACAGCAGCCGGTGTGCGGTGGAGCGGGCGACGCCGAGGTGTTCGCTGACGTCGGTGACCCGGACGGCGTCCCGGCCGCCCAGGTAGACCAGGGTGCGCAGCGCGTTCGCCACCGAGCTCGCGCCGTAGACGTCGCCTTCCGGAGTGTTCTGCATGGCCGAAAGCTTAATCCGAGGCGTTCTGTTGTACGGAAGGGTGGGGGCTGGCACGAGCGGTGGGGTGTCGGCCGGCACGGGGCCTTTGCGTGCCGGCCGACGGTTGGGGCGGGTGCGGCCGGGGTTAGCGCGCGCCCGCGCGGGTGGCGGTCTCCTTCGTCCCGGCGCTGGTGGGGGCGGTGAGGGCGGTGGCGTCCATCGGGTTCGTCTGCTCGGGCGCGCCCGGTGGGGCCGGGGTGGCGTCGGCCTCGGACAGGCCGATGCGGGAGTGCAGGGTGCGGAGCGCCTTCGGCGCGTACCAGGCCGCCCCGCCGAGCAGGCGCATGGCGGCGGGCACCAGGACGCCGCGGACCAGGAGGGCGTCGATGACGATCGCCAGGCCACTCCCCAGGCCGAACATCATCAGGAAGCTGATCTTGCTGGTGCCGAAGGCGAAGAAGCTCACCGAGAGCAGGCCGGCGGCGACCGTGACGATGCGGCCGGTTCGGGCCAGCCCGTCGGTGACCACGCGGTGGCCGGTGACGCCGGCGTCGTGCAGCTCCTTCATCCGGCTCGTGACGAAGACCTCGTAGTCCATGGAGAGTCCGAAGGCGACGCAGAGCAACAGGATCGTCATGGAGGTGTCCAGCGGCTGGGCGGTGAAGTCCAGCACCCCCGCGCCGTGGCCGTCGGCGAAGATCCAGGCCATGACGCCGAGCGCCGCCGCCAGGCTGATGGCGTTGAGGAGCAGGGCGCGCAACGGTTGCACCACGCTGCCGGTGAACAGGAAGAGCAGTACGAACGTGGTGAGCGCGATGAGTCCGCCGGCCAGCGGCAGCCGGGAGTTAATGGCGTGGATGGTGTCGACGAGTTGCGCGTCCGTACCTCCCACGAGCACCTCGGCGCCGGCCGGCGGCGGCACGGCGCGTACGGCCCGCACCAGGTCTCTGGCCTGCGATGACTTCGGGGCGGGCGCGCCGACGACAACCAGGCGCTGGGCGTCTGGGCTGGCGAGCGCCCGGGCGGCGGGCGTGGCCTGCTGGTGGTCGCCCGCCCGGTAGGTGCCGGCGCTGGTGTCCACCCGGACGACGCCGTCCAGTCGGGACAACTGCGCGGCGTACGTGCGCAGCGGCGCGCCCGTGACCGGTCCGGTGGCGATCACCTGGAGGGCGTCGCTGCCGTTCTCGGGGAAGTCGCGCTGCATCTGGGTGGCCACTTGCCGGCTGGCCGAGTCCTGGGGCAGGACGCGTTCGTCCGGGGTGCCGAAGGAGACGCCGAGCAGCGGGCTCGCGGCGAGCAGCAGGACGGCGAGGACCGGCAGCGCGGTCAGCGCGGGCCGGCGCATGACGAGGCCGGCCAGCCGTCCCCACCAGGGTGCTTCGGCGCCGCAGTGGGCCGAGGTGAAGGGCACCCGTCCGCTGTTCACCTTGGGGCCGAGGAGCGCCAGCAGGGGCGGGACGACCAGCAGGGCGCTGAGTACGGCCATGATCACCACGCCGATGCCGGCGTAGGCGAAGGAGCGTAGGAAGAAGGGTGGGAACAGTAGGAGTGCGGCGAGGGCGGCCATCACGGTGGCGGCCGAGAAGACGATGGTGCGGCCGGCCGTGCGCACCGTGGTGTGCAGCGCTCGTGGCACCGGGGCGCCGGCGGCGAGTTCTTCGCGGAACCGGCTGACGAGCAGCAGTGCGTAGTCGATGCCCAGGCCGAGGCCGAGTGCGGTGGTCAGGTTGATCGCGAACACGGAGACGTCGGTGAGGCTGCCGAGGACGAAGAGTTCCGCGAAGGTGCCGACGATCGCGACCAGGCCCACGACCAGCGGCAGCGCGGCGGCTACCAGGCTGCCGAAGACCAGGACCAGCAGGATGAGGGTGACGGGGATGGCGATGGCCTCGGCGAGGGCGAGGTCCTTGCCGACCTGGGCGGTGATGTCGTTGCCGGCGGCGGCCTGTCCGCCTGCCTGGACCCGGACGCCACTTCGCTCGCCGCCGTAGCGGTCCACGAGTTCCTTCGCCCGGTCCTCGGTCTGGCTGTCGTTGCCCTGGACATGGGCCACCACCAGCGCTTTGTGTCCGTCCTTCGAGGTCAGGGCGGTGCCGCCGGCGTCCCATGCGGAGCGGACCTGGGTGACGTGCGGCTCATTCCGCAGGCCGGCGGCGATGGCCCGGCCGCGTTCGGCGACGGCCGGTGGCGGGCCGTCGGGCGCGTGGTCGCTCCCCGTGTCGCCCGGTGCGGGTTGGATCAGGAAGACGAGGTTGGCGTCGCCCCCGAAGCGGGTGTCGACCAGGGTCTGGGCCCGGGTGGAGTCGGCGTCCGGGTCGTCGAACCCGCCGCCTTGTAGCTTTCCGAACGCACCCACGCCCACGGCAGCCATGGCGACCACGGCCACGGCGGCCAGCGTGAGCATCAGTCGGGCCCGCGCGAGTGCGACGCGGGCGATCCAGGTGAACATCGAGCAGCATCTCCTCGTGACGGCGGCTCAGCCGGCCGCGGGGGCACGGCCCCTGGGTGCGGCCGGCCCGTCGATCGCGACGGGCGCAGCGGTCGCCCTGTGGTGCCGTACGCCACGGGTCGACGGGGTCAGCGGGCGTGCGGGGCACGCGCCGGTGGCCCGTCGGCGGGCCGGCTGCCGCCTCTCCGCGGTGTCCCTCCGCCGTGCGGCACCGGCACGGTTCGTCGTGCGCGGCACCCACGACGGCAGACACACCCCCGTAAGCAGCAAGTTTCACTATCTATAATAGAGAGCAGCACTCTCCAATAGCTAGCCCGATTCGAAGGAACCCTCGTGCGGGCCGCGCCCCGTCGGCACGCACCTCGTCAACACCCCCCCTCGTACGCGGTGTTGACGTTCCGGACAGGAGCGCTCGACGCGGCGCGCACCCACTACGCGCCCACTGCGCATCCCGCGGGAGAGGGCCACTGTTCGACAGAGCAGAACACAGGCTGACACCCATTCCACTGTGCGGGCATCGTCTCTACATTGAAGGTCCTGACAGCGCCGCGCCGGTCGTGGCCGCCGCGATCCGCGCGGGCTGTGGTAGGCGGCGGCGCACGGGGTACCAACCCCTATGGCTTCGGCACGTTCCACCACGCGGGGCGATGCGATCGGGGCGCCCCCTTGGACGTCACGCCGCGGGCCGCCAGGCCCCGCTCCCGAGCAAGGAGATCCGATGAAGGCTGCACCGGAGGACGTTCCGGCCCCAGAACCGGTGACCGGTGACCGACCCCGCAAGGGCGCGGTCGGCGTGGCCGGACGCCTTCGCCCCTGGCACTCCCTGTGGCTGTTGCTGCTCCTGGGTTGGACGGTCAGCGCGGCCGACCGCGCGGTCACCGGACCCGTGGTCTCCTGGATGATCGACAACGGGGTGGGGTTCCTCGCCGACGCCGACGATCCGCACGCCCTGGGCGGGTTGATCGGTGGACTGTTCTTCGCTGGTTACATGCTCACCCAGTTCCCTGGCGGCTACCTCGGGGACCGGTACGGCCATCGCACGCTCATCGTGGTGAGCCTGTTGTGGGCCGGCATCGCCACCATCGTGACCGGATTCCTGGGTGGGTTGATCGCGTTCATCGTGGTCCGCGTGGTGACGGGGCTCGGCGAGGGCGCCTTCTACTCCAACGACCGGACCCTGGTCACCGCGACCACCCCGCCGCGCGACCGCAGCCTGGCCATGGGGGTGGTGATCACCGGTCTCGCGTTCGGCATCACCATCGCCATCGTCGGCACTCCCCACTTCATCGACATGGGCAAGTGGGTGCTGCCCGACGTCGAAGCCTGGCGGATGGCCTTCTGGATACTCGGGGTCGCCACCCTGCTCGTGGGCCTGGCCACCACCTGGTACTTCCGTACGCACTTGCAACTGCGCACCGTCTGCTTGGCCACCGCGCACCTGGGTGCCTACGCCGCCGTCTCGCTGATCCTGGTGATGGCCGTGTACGTGATCGGGGACCGCTCGGGCCTGTCCGACCTGTGGATCGCGGTGCTCGAAGTCGCGCTGGCCGCGGGGCTCGTGCTGTTCGCGTTGGCCCGCAAGGGGGAAGAGCTCGGGCCCGTGCTGAAGAACCGGGATCTGTTCCTGCTCTACCTCGCCAACATCGCGATCCTGTGGAACCTGTGGTTCTTCAGCTTCTGGTCCGTCTCGATCGTGGCGGGCGCCGCGCACTCCTCCTTCGCGAGCGCGGCACTGACCGCGGGCTTCAACGCCGGCGCCGGCATCCTCGGTTTCCCCGCAGGTGGTTGGCTCTCCGACTACGGGGTGCGGCGCGGCTGGAGCCGCAAGTCGATCATGCTGTCCTGCACCGCGGTCCAGGCCCTGCTCACCGTTGCCTTCGCGTGGTACCTCGGCGCCGCCGAGCGGCCCTCGCTGTGGGTGATGGGGGTGTTGCTGTTCACCGCCAGCCTCTTCTTCAACGCCCTCCAACCGGTGGGCCACGCCCTGACCGCCGAGCTCGCGCCGCCGGAGCTGCGTGGCTCGGCGTTCGGCATGGAGAACCTCATCGGCGAGACGGGGGCGGTGCTCTCGCCGGCCGTCGGCGGGGTGTTGCGCGACTCCACCGGGAGTTGGACCGCGGCCGTGTGGCTGGACGCGGCCATCGTCGTCGCCGGCTTCTGCCTCCTCACCGGTGTTCGCACCCGTAAATCCTTGCCGGGGTAACCCGCCGTCACAGCGCCCACCCGTGGGCCTCTGGGGCCCGCCGGACCACCTCGGTGCCCGGCCGGGGCCTTTCCCTCCCAGAAACACCAGAACAAAGGAACCACCACGATGCGCACCGTCCGCGACGCCGCCTTCGACGTCCTGCGTCAGCACGGCATGACGACCCTCTTCGCCAACCCGGGCTCCACCGAGGTGTCGCTCCTCACCGATCTCCCCGGCGACCTCTCCTTCGTCCTCGCCCTCCACGAGGGTTCGGTGGTGGGGGCCGCGACCGGTTGGGCCATCGCACGGGAGGAGCCGGCGCTGGTCCTGCTGCACACCACGGCCGGGCTCGGCAACGCGGTCGGCGCGCTGGCCACCGCACGGGTCAACCGGGCGCCGCTGGTCGTCATCGTCGGCCAGCAGGACCGCCGGCATCTGACTCAAGTACCTTTTCTCACCGGCCGGTTGGAGGGGCTGGGCGGTGACTATCCGGTGCGGGTGGAGACCCCGACCCGCGCCCAGGACGTGCCCGGTGCGATCGGTCGGGCCGCGCACGCCGCCCGCGTCCGACGCGGCCCCGCGCTGGTGATCGTGCCCATGAACGACTGGGCGGAGCCCGCGGAGGATCTGCCGCTGCCGGCGCCGACCGTCCTGCGCCAGGCCACCGGCGCCGATCCGGAGACCGTCGACCACCTCGCGGACATGCTGGCCGCTTCCCACTCCCCCGCCCTGGTCGCCGGGGCCGCCGCGGACACCGACGCCGGCTGGGCCGCGCTGGTCGCGCTCGCGGAGCGGCTCAACTGCCCGGTGTGGCAGGAGTCGTTCGGCGCCCGCGCCGGCTTCCCGCAGGACCACCGGCTGTTCGCCGGCCACCTGCCGGCGGACCGCACCCGACTGCGCGACACCCTTGCCCCCTACGATCTCGTACTCGCCGTCGGCGCCCCGATCCTCCGTCAATACGCCTACGTGCCGGGCCCGTTGGTGCACCAGGGCACCCGGCTCGCGCTGATCACCGACGACGCCGAGGAGGCCCAACGCGCCCCGGCCGAACTCGCCGTGCTCGCCCCGCTGCCCGCCTTCTGCGCCGCCCTGGCGCAGCGGGTGCCGGCGCGCGAGCAGGCGCCGGCGATCCCCGCCCGGGCCGAGCGGCCGAGTCCGCCGCTGCCGGGCGAGTCGCTGCGCGCCGCCCATGTGCTGTCCGCCCTCGCCGACCGGCTGCCCGCCGATACGGTGCTGGTCGAGGAGACCCCGTCCAGCCGCCCCGAACTGCACGCCCTGGTGCCGGCCCGGCAGCCGCTCGACTTCCTCAGCGCGGCCATGGGCGGGCTCGGCTTCGCACTGCCCGCGGCGATCGGCGTACGGATGGCCGTGCCGCACCGGCCGGTGGTCGCCGTCGTCGGCGACGGCTCCTCGCTCTACCAGATCCAGGCCCTGTGGACGGCCGCCCACTACGGGGTCGGCGCGGTCTTCATCGTGTTGGCCAACGGACGCTACGCCATCATGGACAGGCTTGCCGAACAGCAGGGTGGCAAGGCACCCTGGCCCGCATTCGACGAGGTCAGCGTCTGCTCGCTGGCCGAGTCGCTGGGTTGCTCCGCGCGTCGCATCACCCGTTACGAAGAGCTGGTGGGAGAGCTAAGCTCGCTGGCCACGTCGTTCGGAACGCGTACGGAGCCGCTCGTGCTTGAGGTCGTCGTCGAGCCCGATCCGGCCTTTCGCCCGTGATTGCCGGGGCCCGGTGTCCCGCCCGTTTCCGCTCATCAAGGAGTCTGTGATGTCTCTTCTCGACCCGTCCCTGTGGTCCGGCAAGGTTGGCATCGGCGGCTGGGTCAGCGCCGCCGGCGGCCAGCGCCCCGTCGTCGAACCTGCCACCGGGGACACCCTGGAGCACATCGGCTCCGGGAGCGCCGAGGACATCGCACGCGCCGCCGAGCGGGCCGCCGCGGCCCAGCGGGAATGGGCGGCCACGCCCTACGTCGAGCGGGCGGCCGTGTTGCGGCGGGCTGGTGACCTGTTCGTCAAGCACGCCGATGAGATACACCAGTGGCTGGTCCGCGAGGCGGGCAGCGTGCCGGGAAAGGCTGCTTTTGAGACGAATCTTGCGGCCCAGGAGTGCTACGAGGCGGCGGCGCTGGTGTCGCGTCCGTTCGGTGAGTTGTTGCCGTCGGCCCAGCCGCGGCTGAGCATGGTGCGCCGGGTACCGGTGGGCGTGGTGGGTGTGATCGCGCCGTTCAACGCGCCGTTGGTGCTGGCCACCAGGTCGGTGGCGCCGGCGCTGGCGTTGGGCAATGCGGTGGTGCTCAAGCCGGACCCGCGGACCGCGGTGTGCGGCGGGGTGGCGGTGATGCGGGTCTTCGAGGAGGCCGGGGTGCCGGCGGGGGTGCTCTCGATGGTGCCGGGCGGGGCCGAGGCCGGGCATGCGCTGGTGGTCGATCCGCACACCCGGGTGATCTCCTTCACCGGTTCGACGGCGGTCGGCCGCAAGGTCGGGGCGGTGGCGGCCGAGCGGCTGAAGCGGGTGCACCTGGAACTCGGCGGCAACTCCGCGCTGATCGTGTTGCCCGATGCCGACCTGGAGCGCGCGGTGACCACGGCCGCCTGGGGCGCGTACTTCCACCAGGGGCAGATCTGCATGACCACGGGGCGGCACCTGGTGCACGCCTCGATCGCCAATGAGTACGCCGAGCGCTTGGCGCACAAGGCCGAGCAGTTGACCGTGGGCAACCCGGCGACGGACGAGGTGGCGCTCGGACCGATCATCGACGCCGCCCAACGCGACAAGATCCACCAGTTGGTGACCGCGAGCGTGCAAGGCGGCGCCCGGCTGGCGGCCGGCGGTACGCACCAGGACCTGTTCTACCGGCCGACGGTGCTCACCCAGGTCACCGACGACACGCCGGCCTACGCCGAGGAGGTCTTCGGTCCGGTCGCTCCGATACGCGCCTTCGCCGACGTCGACGAGGCGGTGGGGCTGGCCACCGCCGGCGAGTACGGGCTGTCGCTCGGCATCATCACCCGCGACGTGATGCACGGGCTGCACGTCGCCGAACGCATCCCGACGGGGCTGGTGCACATCAACGACCAGACGGTCAATGACGAGGCGCTGGCCCCGATGGGCGGCATGGGCGCCTCCGGTACCGGCGTCCGCTTCGGCGGTGTGGCCAACATCGACGCGTTCACCGAGACGCGCTGGATCACGGTACGCGCACAGGAGGCCAGCTACCCCATCTGACCTGCATGAACAGTGGCCGGGCGGGCGCCTTCTACGGGAGGGGGCCCGCCCGGTGGCGTGTTCCACAGCACGCTGCGCCGTTGCTGCTGCGTCGCTGGTGGCGCATCCGGCCGACCACGGACGGGACGGGGCTTGGCCGGCGGGACGGAACTTGGGCCGGCGGGGCTGGCCGGGCGGTGCCTGCCCCCGTTGACAGCCGTCCGCGTCGTCCGGATACTCATGCTACTTCGCCCAACGAAATAAAGTTCACTATGCGAACAGCAGCGATCCGTGCGCGCCCGAGGACCACGATGCCCCACTCCTGCCGCGCCACCGACCCCGCCTTCTGCACTGCCATCAACTTCCCACTAGATGAAGGACGTTGGTCGCATCACAGGGCCGGGATGCGGACGAAGCGCTCGGCGATGTGTAGGTCGGCTTCAATGCGCCGGGCGGTGTCCCGGACGGTGGGCAGCAGGTCCCGTACGCAGGCGTCCAGGGTGCGGCGGCTGGTGTGCATGGCGACGTTGACCGCGGCCACCGTACGCCCGGCGCGGTCACGGACCGGCACGGCGAGTGAGCGCAGCCCTTCTTCCAACTCCTCGTCGACCAGGGCGTAACCCTGGCGCGCCACCTTCGCCAGCAGGGTGAGCAGGTCGGCCTGGCCGGTGATGGTGTGCGGGGTGAGGGCTCGGGGCGTGGCGCGGGCGATGTGGGCGCGGCGCTCGGCCGGCGGCAGGTCGGCCAGGAGGATCCGCCCCATCGAGGTGGCGTAGGCGGGGAAGCGGGTGCCCAGGGTGATGTTGACGCTCATCACGCGGCTGGTGGCGATGCGGGCGGTGTAGCGGATGTCGTCGCCGTCGAGTACGGCCAGCGAGGCGGAGTCGTGCACCTCGTGGACGAGGGCCGCCAGGTGCGGGGTGGCGATCTCGGCGAGGGTGGTGCGCGACAGCGGAGGGTAGCCGAGGGCGAGCACCTGTGGGGTGAGCCGGTAGGTGCCGTCCTCGGCGGTGGCGTAGCCGAGGTGGGTCAGGGTGATCAGGGCGCGCCGGGCGGTGGCGCGGGCCAGGCCGGTGGCGGTGGCGATGGCGGCCAGGGTGAGTCGGTCGCGGCCCGCGTCGAAGGCGGTCAGCACGGTCAGCCCGCGGGCCAGGGACTCCACGAATTCGGCGCCGAGTTCCTGCTTGGACGCGTTGGTCCAGTCAGCGAGTCCGGTGGTGGGCGCCGCGCTGCCCGGGTGGGCCGAGGTGGTTTCGCTGGCTGCGGTCGCTCCGCTGCGCAGTGCCTGTTCCATGGCGCGGACCGTGGCGCGGGCGCGGGGCAGTACGGAGCGGCGTAGCGAGGCGGCGCTGTGCCTGCTGGTGTGGCTGACGACGCTGAGGGCGCAGGCCGGCTGCCCGTCGGGGGCGCGGACGAGCAGTCCGATGGCGATGAGGCCGGGTTCGATGCGCTGGTCGTCCTCGGCCCAGCCGCGGCGGCCGGCCTGCGCCGCACGCTCTGCGAAGTCCGCCAGGTCGCCCGCTCCGTGACCCTCGGGGGTGGGGGGCAGTACGCGGGAGAAGTCGGTGTGCCGGTCGCCGGCGCGTCGGCCCTCGCGCCACTGTTCCCACTGGGCGCTGGTCCATTCGGCGGCGAACAGCGGTCCGGGGGCGGTGCGCTCGATCGGCAGGAGGTCGCCGATGCGGAAGGTGAGGGACATGGCGCGGCGGCGGGTCGCCTGGTGGACGAAGCGGATGCCGTCGCCGTCGGGGACGGCGAGCGAGACCGATTCGTCGAGTTCTTCGGCGAGTTCGTCGGCGAGCGGGCCGAGGGGGCCGGGCAGGGCGAGGGCGGCCAGGTAGGCGTTGCCGAGTTCCATCAGGCGTGGTGCGAGCACGGCGGTGTACTGGTCGAGGCGTAGATAGCCCATGCGGGCCAGGGTGGCCACCACGCGGTCGATGGTGGAGCGGGCGAATCCGGTGTCGCGCACCAGGTCGCTCAGGCTGAGCCGACCGCCGGCCGCGCTGAGGGCGCGTAGTACGGCGATGCCCCGCAGGAGTGGCCCGACCGTCTCGGCGGGCGGGTGGGGGGCGGTGGAGCCGGTGGGTCGGTTGGCTGGCATCGGGTACTCCGAAGGGATCTGTGGCGGCCTGGGCGCCCCAGGGTAGCGGTCGTGGTGACAGAGCGTAACCGCCCCCGGTGGGCTGTGGATAACGGGGCGTTGACATGCCTGGCGGCGGCACGCAGACTGACCCACATCAATGAACTTTAGTTCACCTGGCGAACGCAGACGAGGGTGTCATCCGGCGCCCGTGGCGAGGCGCCAGTTCGGGACAAGGAAACCCCCTGCATGGACAAAGTCAGAGCGACTGCCGCGGAGGCGGTCCAGGACCTGCCCGACGGGGCCTCGCTCGCGGTGGGCGGCTTCGGGCTCAGCGGCGTACCGAACGTGCTGATCGAAGCGGTGCACGCGCGTGGCGTCGGCCGCCTCAGCGTGGTGTCCAACAACTGTGGTGTGGACGGCGGTGGCCTTGGCGTGTTGCTCGCGGCGGGCCGCATCGCCAAGGTCACCGGGTCCTACATCGGTGACAACCGGGAGTTCGCCCGCCAGTACCTCGGTGGCGAGCTGGAGGTGGAGTTGGTGCCCCAGGGCACGCTCGCCGAGCGGCTGCGCGCCGGGGGCTGTGGCATCCCGGCCTTCTACACCCCGGCCGGCGTCGGCACCCAGGTGGCGGCCGGCGGGTTGCCGTTGCGGTACGCGCGGCGCACGGCGGAGCAGGCCGCTTCGGGGGCGGGCGCCAGTGAGGTGGCCGTGGCCTCGCCGGCCAAGGAGGTCCGTGACTTCGACGGGCGCTCGTACGTGCTGGAGCGCGGCATCACCACGGACTTCGCACTGGTGCGGGCGGCCCGCGGGGACCGGCACGGGAACCTGGTCTTCCGGCGTGCGGCGCGCAACTTCAACCCGCTGGCCGCGATGGCCGGCCGGATCACCGTCGCCGAGGTGGAAGAGCTGGTCGAGCCCGGGGTGCTGGACCCGGACGCCGTCCACGTGCCCGGCGTGTTCGTCCAGCGCGTGGTGGAACTGACGCCCGAGCAGGCGTCGGCCAAGGGCATCGAGCGGCGCACCACCTCAGCGCCCGTGACACAAGGGACGGTGTGAGCCGATGGCGTGGACACGCGAGGAGATGGCGGCGCGGGCCGCGGCCGAGCTGACCGACGGCGCGTACGTGAACCTGGGCATCGGGCTGCCCACGCTCATCCCCGGGCTGCTGCCGGCGGGGGTGGACGTGGTGATCCACTCGGAGAACGGCATCCTGGGCGTCGGTCCCTACCCCACGCCCGAGGAGGTGGACCCCGACCTGGTCAATGCGGGCAAGGAGACGGTCACCGTGACTCCGGGCGCCGCGTTCTTCGATTCCGCGCTCTCCTTCGGCATGATCCGGGGCGGGCACATCGATGTGGCCGTGTTGGGTGCCATGCAGGTCTCGGCCGCCGGTGACCTGGCCAACTGGTCGGTGCCGGGAAAGCTGGTGAAGGGCATGGGCGGGGCGATGGACCTGGTGCACGGCGCCCGGCGGGTGATCGCGCTGACCGACCACCGGGCGAAGGACGGCACGCCGAAGATCGTCGAGCGGTGCACGCTGCCGCTGACCGGCGCCGGCTGCGTGCACCGCATCATCACCGACCTGGGCGTGCTGGATGTGACCGCGGGCGGTCTGGTGCTGGTCGAGACCGCGCCGGGAGTCAGCGTGGCGGAGCTCAAGCAGCACACGGCCGCGCCCGTCCACGTTCCGGCGCCCACCTCGTGAGCGCCCGCCCCAGGGTCGCCCACTCCACGAGCACCCACCTCGCGACCGTTCGCCCGACGAACGCCCACCCCGCGGGCATCACCGACCCCACCACCGTCCACCCCCCGAGCGTTCGCCTGATGAACGTTCCCCCATCCACCGTACGAAGCAGTCGGCCGGGTGCGGCGCCGCTCCGGCCCGCCGGCCAGCGCACCAGGAGTTGAGCCCATGACCGACCGTCTGCGCGATGTCTACGTCGTCGATGCCGTGCGCACCCCGATCGGCAAGTACGGTGGCGCGCTGTCCGGCGTGCGTCCCGACGACCTCGCCGCCGGGGTGCTGCGGGCGCTGGTGGACCGTACGTCGGAGCTGGACCCGGCCCGTATCGACGACGTGTTCTTCGGCAATGCCAACGGTGCCGGTGAGGAGAACCGGGACGTGGCGCGGATGGCCGTGCTGCTCGCCGGGTTGCCGGTCACCGTGCCCGGCACCACCGTGAACCGGCTGTGCGGCTCCGGCATGGAAGCGGTCATCCAGGCGGCCCGCGCCATTGCGGTCGGGGACGCGTCGATCGCGGTGGCCGGTGGCGTGGAGTCGATGAGCCGGGCGCCGTGGGTGCTGCCCAAGCCGGCGCGCGGCTTCCCGGCCGGCCACCAGGAGCTGTACTCCACCACCCTGGGCTGGCGGATGGTCAACCCCAAGCTGCCCGACGCATGGACGGTGCCGCTCGGTGAGGGCGCCGAACTGGTTGCCGACCGGTACGGCATCGACCGTGCGGCCCAGGACGCGTTCGCGCTGGCCAGCCACGAGAAGGCGGTGCGGGCCTGGCAGCAGGGGCAGTACGACGCCGAGGTGGTGCAGGTGGCGGGCGCCGCGCTGGAGCGGGACGAGACGATCCGCCCCGACAGCAGCGCGGCGGCGCTCGCCAAGCTCAAGCCGGTCTTCCGCCCGGACGGCACGGTGACCGCCGGCAACTCCTCCCCACTGAGCGACGGGGCCGCCGCCCTGTTGCTCACCGACGAGGCGGGGTTGCGGGCCACCGGTCGGCAGCCGTTGGCGCGGATCGCCGCGTCGGCGGTCACCGGCGTCGAGCCGCAGTACTTCGGCATCGGTCCGGTCACCGCCGTTGGGCGCGCGCTGGAGCGGGCCGGGCGCCGCCTGGCTGACCTGCGGGCCGTGGAGCTGAACGAGGCGTTCGCGGCCCAGGCGCTGGGGTGCCTCGGCGAGTGGCCCGAGTTGGATCCGGCCGTGGTCAATCCGCGCGGCGGCGCCATCGCGATCGGTCATCCGCTGGGTGCCTCCGGGGCCCGCATCACCGGCGCCATCGCCCACCAGCTCGCCGCCGCGGGCTCCGGAACCGGTCTGGCCGCGCTGTGCATCGGCGTCGGTCAGGGCCTGGCCCTCGTCTTGGAGAGGTGATCAACCCCATGTCCCCCGCTTCCCTGCCCTCCCAGCGCACCGGTTCGACCGCCGCCGCGGCCCGTCCCGCGGGCCCGGGTACGGCCCCGCCCACCCAGCGGGAGATCGACGCGGACATCAGCGTCACCCAGGCGCGCGTGCGCGCGGAGGTCGCGGCCGGTGCCGCCTCCCCCGACCATCCCCCGCGCGATTTCGCCCCGTACCGCAGCAGCGTGCTGCGCCACCCGAAACAGCCGCTGGTGAGCGTGGGCGACCCGGAGGCGGTCGAGTGGTACGGGCCGGTCTTCGGGGTCACCGACGTGACCGAGACGGACGCGGACCTGACCCGGCAGCACATCGGGGAGCCGCTGGGCGAGCGGATCACGGTCAGCGGGCGGGTCACCGATCGGGCCGGACGGCCGGTGCGCGGACAGTTGGTGGAGATATGGCAGGCCAACGCGTCGGGCCGGTACGCGCACCAGCGCGATCAGCACCCGGCCCCGCTGGACCCGAACTTCACCGGCGTCGGCCGGTGCCTCACCGATGACGCGGGCCGCTACCGGTTCACCACGATCAAGCCGGGTGCCTACCCCTGGCGCAACCACGACAACGCCTGGCGGCCGGCGCACATCCACTTCTCGCTGTTCGGCACCGCGTTCACGCAGCGACTGGTGACGCAGATGTACTTCCCCGGCGACCCGCTCTTCCGCTACGACCCGATCCTCCAGTCGGTCACCGACGAGTCCGCCCGACAGCGCCTGGTCGCGGCCTACGACCATGCGCTGTCGGTGCCCGAATGGTCCCTCGGCTACCGCTGGGACATCGTGCTCGACGGTCCGGCCGCCACGCTCCCCGACCCCGAGGAGGGCTCCTGATGCCGCACCCCACTCCCTCCCAGACCGTCGGCCCCTTCTACGGGTACGCGCTGCCCTTCCCCGGCGGGTCGCAGCCGGCGCCCCCCGGCCATGCGGACGCGGTCACGGTGCACGGCGCGGTGTACGACGGGGCCGGGCAGCCCGTACCCGACGCGCTGGTGGAGTTCTGGCAGGCGGCGCCCGACGGTTCGCGCACCGGCCGACCGGGTTCGCTGCGCCGCGACCCGGTCACCGGCGGGTACCTCGGCCGGGACGGCGTGCACTTCACCGGGTTCGCTCGGGTGGCGACCGACGCGGACGGGCACTGGAGCGTGCACACCCTGCGCCCGCCGGCGAGCGCGCCGTACCTGTCGGTGTGCCTGTTCGCCCGCGGGCTGCTGCACCACCTGTTCACCCGCGTCTATCTGGCCGAGCCGGCCGCCGACCCGCTGCTGGCCAAGCTGCCCGCGGCGCGCCGGGCGACGTTGCTGGCGCAGCCGGACGGTGATCGGGTATACCGCCGTGACCTGCACATCCAGGGGGAGAAGGAGACGGTCTTCCTTGACTTCACCCACTGACCCGGGCCGGCCTGGCACCGCGGCTGACGCGGGGCGGCCGGACGCGGGTCCCCCGTCCGGTCAGCGCCCCGCAGCGGAGCCGGGCCCCGCCCTGGCCGCCGGCCCGCCCGGGGCGCTGGCCGATCCGTGGGACGTCGGACTGCTCGCCCCGGTCCGGGTCGCGAGCGGCGTCGATGCCCTCACCTCGGACCGTGCTTTCCTCACGGCCATGCTGGACGCGGAGGCGGCCGTGGTGCGGGCGCAGGCCGCCGTGGGGCTCGCGCCGCCGGCCGCGGCCGATGCGGTCACGGCCGCCGCCCGCGCCGACCGGTACGACCTCGCGTCGCTGGCCACCCGGGCGGCGGCCGGCGGCAACCCGGTGATCCCGCTGGTCGCCGACCTGACGCGGGCGGTCGCCGAGACCGCGCCCGAGCACGCCGCGTACGTGCACCGCGGGCCCACCAGCCAGGACATCATGGACACGGCCAGCATGCTGGTGACGGCCGCCAGCTTGGACGTGGTCCGCGCCGACCTGGCGCGGACCGCCGCGCACCTGGCCGACCTGGCGGCCGGGCACCGCGACACGCCGATGGCCGGACGTACCCTGACCCAGCACGCGGTGCCCACCACCTTCGGGTTGAAGGCGGCCGGTTGGCGGGCCCTGGTGCTCGACGCCGGGGAGCGGATCGACCGGGTACGGGCCGAGCTGCCGGTGCAACTCGGTGGCGCGGCCGGCACGCTCGCGGCCTTCGTGGCCTTCGCCCCCGCGGAACGGCGGCAGGCGGTCGCGGAGTCCGTCGGGCTGACCCTCGTCGCCGAGTATGCGGCCCAACTCGGCCTGGCTGCACCAGAGTTGCCGTGGCACGTGTTGCGCACGCCGGTTGCCGATGTAGGGGCAGCACTCTCCTTCTGTACGGGTGCGCTCGGCAAGTTGGCGGCCGATGTGCTGGTGCTGACGCGTACCGAGGTCGGCGAGTTGGCCGAGGGCGCCGGGGGTGGCTCGTCGGCCATGCCGCACAAGGCCAATCCGGTTCGGGCCACCCTGATCGCTGCGGCGGCGCGCCAAGTACCCGCGTTGGCTTCGGTGTTGCTGTCCTCCTTGGTCGCCCCCGACGAGCGGCCGGCCGGGCCGTGGCACGCGGAGTGGCAGCCGTTGCGCGACGCGCTGCGCATCACCGGTGGGGCGGCCCGCGCCGCGGCCGAACTGACCGCCACGCTGGTCGTACGACCTGAGCGGATGCGCGCCAACCTGGCATTGACCGGCGGGCAGTTGCTCACCGAGCGGCTGGCTGCCGAGCTGGCGCAGGAACTGGGGCGGGACCGAGCCAAGACGTTGCTCGGCCGGGCCGTGCGGCGCGCCGCGGAGCAGGGTGTGGCGCTGGTGGACGCGGTGGGCGCGGAGCCCGAGTTGGCCGCGGTGCTTACGGCGGACCGGCTGCGTGAGCTCGTCGAGCCGGCCGGCTACCTGGGTTGTGCCGGCGCCCTCACCGACCGCGCGCTACGGCGCACCGCCCACCCACCCCGGCAGGAGCCGCGATGACTACTTCCTTGCACTACCGGATCGACGGCCCCGACGACGCGCCCGCGCTGCTGCTCGGGCCCTCGCTCGGCACGTCGCTGTCCGTCTGGGATCCGCAGGTGGCCGAGTTGGCCCGGGAGTTCCGGGTGGTCCGCTGGGATCTGCCGGGGCACGGCGGTTCGCCCGCCGATGCGCTGCCGGCCGATCCCACCCTGTCCGAGTTGGCCGGGCAGGTGCTCGGGGTGGCCGACGCGCTGGGCATCGACGCGTTCGCGTACGCGGGTGTGTCGCTGGGTGGCGCGGTCGGCATCCAGTTGGCCGCGCACCATCCGCAGCGGGTGCGTTCGCTGGCGCTGGTGTGCACCTCGGCCCGCTTCGGGCCGCCCGAGCCCTGGTGGGAGCGGGCGCGGGCGGTGCGCGAGCAGGGGGTGGACGCGCTGGCCGACGGTGCTCCGGGGCGCTGGTTCACGCCCGCGTTCGCGGCCGGTGGGCAGCCGGCGGTGGCGGCGCTGGTGGCCGATCACCGGGCGGCCGACCCGGGGGCGTACGCGGCCTGTTGTGATCTGCTCGCCACGCTGGACCTACGCGCGGAGTTGGCGCGGGTCACCGCCCCGACGCTGGTCATCGGCGGGCGGGAGGACGTGGCGACGCCGCCGTCGCACGCCAGGGCGCTCGCCGACGGCATCGCGGGCGCCAGTCTGGTGGAGGTGGCGCGCGCGGGGCATCTGGCCGGGGTGGAGCAGCCGGCGGCGGTGTTGGTCGCGCTGCGCACGCATCTGTACGCGTCCGCCAGTTCTTCGGCGGCGGCTGGCGAGTTGGACACCTGCGGCAGGTTTTCGCGTTCGGCGGCGATGGCGGTGCGGCGGGCGGTGCTGGGCGACGCGCACGTGGACCGGGCCGTTGCCGGCACCACCGCGTTCACCGCCAGGTTCCAGGACTTCATCACCCGCTACGCGTGGGGTGAGATCTGGACGAGTGAGGTGCTCGACCGGCGCACCCGCAGTTGCATCACACTGACCGCGCTGGTCGCCGGCGGGCATGACGAGGAGCTCGCGATGCACGTGCGGGCGGCCCTGCGGAACGGGTTGACGCCGGAGGAGATCGGCGAGGTGTTGTTGCAGAGCGCGGTGTACGTGGGCGTGCCGGCGGCCAACTCTGCGTTCAAGGTGGCCGATCGGGTGCTGCGCGAGGTGGCGGCGGGGTCCGACGGCGAGGCAGAGCCCGACAGCAGGGCGGGGTCCGACGGCGAGCTGGGGTCCGCGGCGCCGACCGCCCCGGGTCGGCCGTCGATGACAGGTGAAGACAAGGAGACACCCTGATGCGTACGACCGTCGGCATCGTTGGTGGCGGCCCGGCCGGGCTGCTGCTCGGCAGGCTGTTGGACAACGCGGGCATCGACAACGTGGTGCTCGAACGCCGTGACCGCGCGTACGTGGAGCAGCGGCAGCGGGCGGGCATCTTGGAGCAGTCGACCGCCGACACGTTGCGCGCGGCGGGCGCGGGTGCACGCATGGACCGCGAGGGGCTGGTGCACCACGGCATCGAGCTGCGGTTCGCGCGCGGTTCCCACCGGATCGACTTCCCGGCCCTGACCGGCGGTCGTGGCGTGCTGGTCTACGCCCAGACCGAGGTGGTCAAGGACCTGATCGCGCTGCGGCTCGCGGAGGGCGGCCCGCTGCTGTTCGACGCGCAGGTGGACGCCGTCGAGGGGGTGGCCGGGGAGAGTCCGGTCATCAGGTACCGGCACCAGGGTGCGGAGCAGGCGCTGCACTGCTCGTACGTGGTGGGTTGCGACGGCTTCCACGGGGTGGCGCGGCAGGCGGTGCCGGCGGAGGTGAGCACGCACTACGAGCGGGCCTATCCGTACTCCTGGCTCGGCATACTCGCCGATGCTCCACCGGTGTACGACGAGTTGATCTACGCCCACTCCGAGCGTGGGTTCGCACTGGCCAGTGTGCGTTCGCCCACCGTGAGCCGGCTCTACCTCCAGGTGCCGAACGGCACCGATCCGGCCGACTGGTCCGACGAGCGCATCTGGGACGAGTTGGACGCCCGCTTCGCGCTGGAGGCTGACCCGGGGTGGCGGTTGGCGCGCGGGCCGGTCCGTTCCAAGGCGGTGTTGCCGATGCGCAGCCATGTGACGGAACCCATGCGGTACGGGCGGCTGTTCCTGGCCGGCGACGCGGCGCACATCGTGCCGCCGACGGGCGCCAAGGGGCTGAACCTGGCGGCGGCCGATGTGACGGTGCTGGCCCGGGCGTTGATCGAGCAGCAGGAGACCGGTTCCAGCGGGCTCCTCGACGCCTACTCCGACACCTGTCTGCGTCGGGTGTGGCGGGCCGAGCACTTCTCGTACCTCATGACCACCACGCTGCACGCCGACCCGGCGCACTCGCCCTTCGACACCCGTCTCCAGCTCGCGCAGTTGGCCCGCTTCGCGTCCTCGCCGCACGCCGCGGCGGAGTTGGCGGACAACTACACGGGGGTGCCGCTGCCCCGGTAGCGGTGTGCCGGCCGGTCGGCCCCTCGCCCGTCGACCGGCCGGTGCGCGCTGCACCTTTGCGGTGCGGTGTGGCCAGCACGTGGGGGTGGCTGTCCTCGGTGCCCGGTGTCGGCCGGGCGGGGTGTGTGCGGCGCGGGGCGGGCGACGGCGGCGCGGGTCGCGCGTACGGTGCGGGACCGGCACGGCGCGGCCGGGGCGCGGCCCAGCACCGCGTGGCACGGTGTGGTGCGGTGTGGCTTCCGTGTGGAGGGCGTGCGGAAGGCCCGGGCGGGCAGCGGGCCGTCCGTTCGCCGCTGCCCTTCATTCCGGTGACCGATCATCGATCATCTCCTTTCCTTCCGCCGCTCCCGGTGTGGCGTCCGGCGCCACCTGCGCTCTCCTTCGCCCCGCGGGAGACTCCGGTTCCTGGATTTCTGAGATATGCCACGGGCCGGCCAGTTGATTTCCGTCCGAGCATGATCGCTCATTCTGATAAGCGGAATGTGGATTTTGCGGTGCGGGGGTCACGAAATCACGTACGGGTCTGCGGTGCGGCCCACGGTTACGGAGCGGTCCGTACGTGCCGACCTCCGGCCGGCGGTCACCTCATTTCCGTACCGGCGCGCCCCGGTGACTAGCGGTCGGGCAACCGTCGAAGGGCACACCGGGCAATCGCCCCCTGGCCCGTGCGCCCCGCGGCGCCTGGCCGGCCGATGGGCGTTCCACTCACGGATCGCGTCGTGGAGTTCGGCGTCCCGGATATCCGGTGAGCGCGCCGAAAATACCCGGAGAATTGCCGAACCGGTGTTCCCATCCGATTCCCGGTCGTCGAATCCGTTACGGGATGGGTCCCGCAGTGCGGGTGTAACCTGACCCTCCATCTGCATGTGCGGCCTATTGAGGTCCTCGGGGGGACCACCATGCCCGATGAAGTATTCAGCGATTTCCCGGACGATGGCGGTGCGGACGACTTTGTCCGCGAATATCCACTGGCCATCGCCCCTGCCCAGACCGAACACCTTTCCCTGCGGATGCCGGTCTTTCTGCTCCAGGTGCCGGGCGACCCGGACGGTCCGGATGCGGTGAGCGTCCATCAGGCCCGGGTCAAGCGGGTGGTGATGGCGTTGCGGGAGTCCCACGAGGGGCAGGGCGAGAAGCTCGTCCCGTACGCGCTGGTGCACCCCACCTCCGATGACGACCTGGTGGGCGAGGCGGCGGCGCGCGACCTCGCGTTCGGTGTGCCGCCGCGGATGACCCCGGACCGGTTCCGCGACGCGGCGCTGATGCAGGACCTGGTGACGGCGGTGAAGGCGCAGGCGGGGGCTCCGGGCGACGGCGCAGCGGGCGGGTCTGCGCCGGCGGACGGGCCGCCCCAGGTGACCGCGGCGACGGCCGCCGACAGTCCGGGCAACCTGCGGGACTACGCCTACCAGGGCAGGGTGGCGCGCGGTGGGATCGCCAAGACCCTGTGGTCGCTGGGGGGCAAGGGCGCACCGGACGGGGCGGGTCTGGGTGGGTGGCTGTTGCGCACGTTCTGGCTTTCGCTGCTGCACACCCTGCCGCGCTGGTGGTGGGCGCGCCGGGTGACCCGGCGGCTGATCCGACGTCCGCGCCAGCGGGCGCAGGGGCGGCGCGGCTGGCTGGGTCGGGAGCTGAACGTCACCGGTGGGCGGGAGGACCTGTTCCAGGTGATGGCCGACGTCGCCACCCGGCAGACCAGCCGGCTGGGGCTGCCCGCCGGGCACCGGCAGCGCGAGGAGGGCACCGCGGTCCTGGAACAACTCCTCACCCTGGCCCTGCTCGCCGATCTCGCGCAGCCCCTGGTCGGTTCCCTGTTGCCCAAGCGACGGCGCCGTACGGCCCGCCCGGTGCTGCTGCTCCAGGTGCCGCATCCGGAGGAGCCCGGCGCCCGGACCGTGGAGCGCTTCCTGCGCGTGTACGTCCAGGCCCAGGCGCAGGCCCCGGCGCCAGGGCCGCTGGTGATCGCGGTGGGCAGCTTCTCGACGGCCCTGTTGGACGAGTTGGGTCCGGAGCCGATGGGCTTCACCCAGGCCAGCAAGGTGCTGCGGCAGGGCGGCGAGAAGCCGGTGCTTGTCACCTTCCACGCGGAGCCCTTCGGCCGTCCGGGGCTGCCGATCCGCAAGCCGACGGCGCGCCGGTTCCGGCGCGGCTGGCGCTCGCAGACCGTTCTGGCGACGAGCTTGCCGGTACTGCTGATCGCCGCGTTGATCGTGGAGTTCCCGCTGCGTGCGGACGGTTCGGACACGAGCTGTGTGGCCGGTGGGTCCACGCCGCCCGGGCGCGCGTTGCACGGGGAGGTCCACCCGGTCGAGTGGTACCGGAGCGCGCAGCGGGCCGTCGAGGCGGAGAACCGGCGGGCCGAGGCTCTGGCGGCCCGCGGCAGGCCGGTGCGCACGATCGTCTACTTCACGTCCGAGGGGCCGCAGACCAATGCGGGCACGCTCTTCGACGGCATCGTCCCGGAGTTGCGGGGCATCGCCCTGTGGCAGCGGCGGCTCAACAGCGAGGCGTTCTCCGACGACTCGCGGGTGCCGCTGCGGGTGGAGGTGCGCAGCACCGGGCGGGGTTTCGCCCGCGCCCCCCAGGAGGCTCAGAGGCTGGCCGACGAGGTGCGTTCGGGCAGCCGCACCGGTGCCCGGGAGATCTCCGGGGTGCTGGGTTTCGCGCAGAGCCGGGATTCGACGCGCAAGGCCCTGCGCATCCTCGCCCAGGCGCGCATCCCGGCCGTGGGGACGACGGCGACGGCCGATGAGATGCAGGTGGGTGACTACTACTGGCCGACCACCCCCGTCAACAGCACGGAGGCCAGGGTGGTCGCCTCGCTGGCCCGCAACAAGCGGCTGGTGGCCAGGTCCAATGGGGCGGGCTGCTCGGCGGCGCAGCACGCGATCGTGGTGCAGAGCTCGGCTGACCTGTACAGCCGCAGCATCGCGGTGCAGTTCATGAGCAACTTCACCAGCAACGCCGGGACCGATGTGCCCAACGGCACAGCCGAGTTGGTCAACTTCTCGCAGGAAGGTGACTTCGGCACCGGCGACCCGGGCGTGGCCAGGTACGCGCGCCCGCGGGACCTGGCCGATCGGGTCTGCGAGTCGCTGGACGCGGAGAGCCGTACGGTCGTGTACTGGGCCGGTCGCACCCGCGACTTCGCCGCGTTCGTCGATGCGCTGGACGCCCGGGACGCGTGCGGCCGGGAGGCGGTGACCGTACTGGCGGGCAATGAGCTGACGAACGTGGCACAGACCGGCGAGTTCGAGGGCCGCGGCTGGCTGCGGCTGTACTACGCGGCGCACCGGCTGCCCGACGCGGACACCAGGATCAGTCGGCAGACGGATCGGTTCGTGAACGCCTACAACACTTTCGTGGCCGGGGAGCGCGGTGAGGACCCGTGGCACGACGACGGTCAGGCGGCGGTGGCGTACGACGCGCTGCACGTCCTGTCCCAGGCCGTGGACCTGGCGCGAGCGGACAACAGCGTCGGCATGAGCGCGGTCACCACGGCCCTCAGGTCCGGTGTGGCCTTCGACGGGGCGACCGGGTGGGTCGAGTACGCCTCCGGGAGCAACGCACCGCCCAAGGACAAGACGCTGGTGGTGCTGCGGCTGACGCCGAAGGGTCCGCGGACCGCTGTGGTGTGCGGGGCCTACGTGAAGGGCGGCCGGTACGCGGCACAGGGCACTCCCTGCTCCCCTTAACTTCCCATATCCATAGGCTAGTTGGCTCCGTAGCGGTTCTTGGGATTCTTGATACGGAGGCGCGGCGACGCGGAGGGGCCGCGAACGGCTGGTTCGCCTGGTGAACGATTGTCCGCGGCGCGGTCGTAGGCCCGGCGGTGGCGTCTCGTACGGGCCCCGGGCGATCCGGGTTGGCGCTGCGTACGGGCCGGGGCTGGGCGGGGCGGGAGGCTGGGGGCGGGCCGGGCTGGCCTCCCCGTACGGGCCGCGGGGCGGTCAGCTCCGGCCCGCGTCCGGTTCCTCGTCCGTGAATTCCTCCGGCTCCACGGCGACGTGCATGGCGGCTTCCTCGGCGCCCGCCGCCCCGCCGTCGATGCCCACGTCGCGGGCGATGAGGTCCTTGGTGGTGTCGGGGTGTGCGCCTTCGTCGGGGGCGAGCAGTCGGCCGGCGCGGGCGCCGCCCACCTCGCCGTCGATTGGCTCGCCGTCGCCGTCCGCCAGGTCACCCACCCCGTCGCCGTCCGCGGCACGCACCTCGGGCAGCTCCTGGCTCAGCCGTTCGTCCAGGGTTTCGCCGCGCTGCTGCTCGGCCGCCGTGGTGCCGAACTTCGTGACGCCCAGTGGCTTCTCCGGCGGCGAGTACCCCTCGTCGAGCACCTCGTCGTAGCTGCGCTCGCCCAGCGCGTCCTGCGGGTCCCACCGGGTGGAGTCCTGTCGCTCGTCGCCGGTGCCCATCGGCTGGTACACGTCATCCGCCATCTCGTCGCTCATGCTTCCTCCACGTGCTGCTCTCCGGTGCGGTGGCGCTCGGCTGTGCGGACGGGCCCGTCCCCTCCATCATGCGCCCGGGGCCCGCGCCGGCACCTGGCGACGGCCCCGGGCGGCGCAGCGGGCACCGGGCCTCGCCCTCACCCGCAGATCGTTCCGTCGCCCGGAACTGTCATTCTGGGGTCATGTCTCTTTACGACGAGCGGCTGAGCGTGCCACCCGCGTGGTGGCTGGGCGTGCCTCTGTTCGGTCTCGCCGTGGCGCTGGTGCTGCTGCCCTTCGGGGTACCCGCGGCGCTGGGCGGGCTGCTGCTGGGCTCGGCCGCCGCGGGGGCTGCGACGTACGCGTACGGCAGGTCCCGGATCGAGGTGACGATCGGGTTCCTCACCGCGGGCACGATCCGGCTACCCATCGACGCCCTGGGCATGCCGGAGATCCTGGACCCGGAGGAGGCGCTGGCCTGGCGGACCCGGCGGGCCGACGCCCATGCGCTGATGCTGCTGCGCAGCCATGTGCCGACCGCGCTGCGGATCGAGATCAAGGCACCCGACTACCACGCGCCGTACCTCTACCTGTCGACCCGCCAGCCGCACACCCTGGTCGCCGTGCTCGCCTTCGCCAAGCGCTGACCGGGGAGGCCCCGGCGGCCGATGCGGCGCCTCGAACGCGACGGCGGCACCCCGTACGAACGTGGGCGCCGCCGCAACCACTGGAGCGCCGGGCCCCAGACCTGCCGGGGCCACCGGAGCCACCGAGGCCATCAACCAATCCCCTATGCCCGTCTCCCATGATGTGGCGACATGTCGCCCTGTACCGGCCAGGACCGTAGCGGCAACCCCTCCCTCACCCACGGTGACCACGGGCCAACCGGCGAGCTCGTCGACGCGGCAGCAGTCCCACCCCCGCCCGCGCCGCACGCCACCCGACAGCAGACCGCGCGTCGCCCCCTCCGCGCTTTCCGCGCCATCCGGACGGCCGGGTAGCCCGCGGCGAAGCGGGACCCGCGGGAGCACCCGCCAACCCCGCCCCGCCCCGCGGCACCGCTTGCCGTCCGGCATTGCCACCGGGAAGGCGGCCGGCCAGGGCCTGTACGGGACGGCGCCGGCGACCATCCGCGTCACGCCGGGCGGCCTGACGCGCCGGGTACCCCCCACGTATGGCCTGCGGGCCGTCCCACCCACCCCCGTCGGCCGCCAGGTGACATCCTTCCGACCCGCGTCCGACACGGCGGCGACCAGTACAGGATCGTGCGGTCCGGACACCGCACGTGACCAGGGAAATCCCGGCGGGCCGCTCCGCTAGCATGTTTGCGCCCACGGCGATCACCCTCATTGCCTGCCCTTCGCCGGGAAAGCATGCAATCCGGCATGAAGGGGACCCACTCCCTGACACCTAACACATCGGCCAAACAATTGATATCTAAAGAATCGCGAATAGCTCCGCGAATACATCTCAAGAACGTGCTTGCTGCCTGGCGCAAGCCCCGGGCGCTGCTGTGGACCGCGGTGACGGTGGTGGCCCTCGGTTTCCTCGTGGCGTTGGAGATCGCAGCGCGCCACTACGGCGTCCGGGGACCGATCAGCAATCAGGTGCGCGAGGTGATATTCGCCCCCAAGTCGGGGCCGCTGCTGTACGCCTGCATGGCGCTGATGATGGTGGTGCTCACCTGGCGGCAACGGTTCATCGCGGTGGGTGCCGCGGTCAGCATCGACGTCGTCTTCGCGCTGGTGAGGTGGGTGTGTGACGCCCGGATGGGCTTCGGCAACGGAGCGTTGTGGGTGGTCCTGGCGTGTGGGGTCCTCGCCTTCACCCACCGCACGGGGCGCGAGCGCGTCCTCCTGCTGAAGGGTGTGGGGCTCGGCCTGTTGCTGGTGGCAGGGCGGAAAACGGGTGACGCCTGGCTGCTCATCACGTGGAAGACCCGCCCGACCGTCCTCGACCAGTACGTGGCCACGGCCGACCAGGCGCTGGGCAACCCGTCGTGGCTGGTGGGGCGGATGGTCAGGGCGACCGATCCGATCAGCGGACACGTGCTCGGCTGGGTCTACGGCCAACTCGCGGTGGCCGCGGTCATCTTCACCCTCTACCAACTGCGCAACGTGGCGTCCGAACACCGCTTCCCGAGCCACCACCTGGTGCGCACGTTCATGGTGATCGGCCTGCTCGGCCCCGGCATCTACATGCTCTTCCCGGTGGTCGGCCCGATCTTCGCGTACGGCGCGGACGGTGGGCACTGGGCGGTGGCCAACCTGTGGCCGAACACGACGCCGCCGCTCGACCCGCCGCAGCGCATGCCCTTCGACGACATCACGCCGCGCAACTGCATGCCCAGCCTGCACACGGCCTGGGCCACCGCGATCTTCATCCACTCCCGGCAGGGTCCGCGCGTGCTGCGCTTCGCCGGTACGTTCTGGCTGATCGCCACGCTCGCCGCCACCCTGGGATTCGGCTACCACTACGGCGCGGACATCGTGGCCGGCGTGGTCTTCGCGGTCACGATCGAGGCGGCGCTGCGCGCGCCGGAACGCGGTTGGGACCGCTCGCGCATCCAGTTGGTCGCGTACGGCACGGCCGTGTTCGCCGCCTTCCTGGTGGCGTACCGCTACCTGCCGGAGCAGATGGCCGACTACCCGTGGCTGTTCGGCCCGCTGCTGGTTCTCGCGATGCTCTCGGTGATCTACGGCTATCTGCGGGCCACCCGGCTCTGGGACGCGCAGCCCGCGCCGTCCCTCAAGCCGCAGGCGAAGCCACAGCCCGAGTTGGTGTGAGGCCCGGCGGGCCGGCCCGCGGGTTGATGCAGGGCTGAAGGTAGTGAACGGTGGTTCGTTCGGCGCACACGAGGTGCGCGCCGGGCGGACCACCGTCGCGTTTTCTGCGGCGGGCCCGCGGCAACGGGTGCCTCGTCCGGCGTGGGGAGCGTGCCCCGCCTGCCGTCACCGGCCGGCCGCAGGTCCGCCGGCCGCTGGGGCCCGCCGGCCGCTGGCAAGGGTCGAGGGTGGTGCGAGCCCGGGAGAGAGGTCCCGGGCCTGCACCACCCTCGGTGTGCGGCCCACAGCGGTGCGGCGCTGTGGGCCTCCCGTGCGGGCGCAGCCGCGTACGGAGACGGGGTCAGTCCTCCGGCGGCGTGTAGCCCTCACTGGCGCTGCCCGGCGGCTGCGTGTTCTCCAGCGGGACGCGCAGGGTGTCCGGGTCGCAGCCGACGGTTCCGGCGACGATGCGGGCCGCGGCCTTGGAGATCGGCACCAGGCTCGGCTCGTCGACCTTGTCGGGCGTGTCGCGCGGGTCGAAGATGTAGATCGGGGTGCAGATGTACTGCACGAGCGGGACGCCCGTGTAGTAGAAGTACGCGCCGTCGGTGGCCGGGTTGGGGGCCAGCGCGTTGGGGGCCAGCAGCCAGGACCGCTTGATGTCCTCCGCGGCGAGCGAGTCGAGCACCAGGCTCTCCAGGGCGGGCGCCTGGGTGGCGAACCACCAGCGCACCTCGGGGTCGTCGGTGGGCACGACCTCGCCGTCGATCACGTCGGCGCGGCGGGCCACGTGTTCCAGGTGCATCTCCAGGACCACCTTCGGGAACAGGTCCTGGTGGTCGGCGATGAACGCCTGGGTTCCGGCGGCGCCCGCCATGTGGCCGGAGGTCAGCAGGAACAGCAGGTTGTGCGGGCGCAGCTCCTGTGGCACCGAGGCCCAGAACTTGGCCTGCGCCAGGACCAGTGAGACGCCGGAGGCGTCCTCGACTGCGGAGGCCCACGGGCCGTCGTGGTGCGAGCCGATGATCACCCAGTGGTCGGACGCGCCGGGCAGCGTGCCGACCACGTTGTGCGTGGTCTCGCGGGTGCGGGTGGCGTCGGAGACGATCCGGCCCTCGCACTCCCCCGAGGCCATCAGCTCGCGCACCACGCGCCCGTCGTTGCCGCTGAGCCAGATGCCGGGGATGGGGCGCTGCTCGGCGTCGTAGGGCCAGTAGAAGTCGCTGGTCTCCCACGGCACGCCGGTCAGCAGGCCGACGTAGGCGGTGGCGCCGTTCTTGGCGGCGACGTCGAAGTCGAGCACGTGCGCGAGGTCGAACGGCACGGCCTGCACCAGGTCGGGAAGGACGCCTTCGGGGTCGTACAGGTCGGTGGCGCGCGCGGCCATCTGCGACTGCGGTACGTGCGAGAAGGTGATCTCCTGGACCGCGATGCCGCCCTTCACCTCGCCGTCTTCCATGCGCGCGAGCCGGCCCTCGGTGCCGTCGGTGGGCGTCGAGTACGGCAGGCCGAAGCCGGAGAATCGGGTGACCTCTTCCGGCTTTCCGATCGGCCAGATCTCGAAGTGTGCGGACTTCGGGCGCCACACGGGCGTTTCCAGCGGTTCGAGCCGTACGTCCTCAAGGCCGGTCTCGCGGAACTGTTCGGCCGCCCACTCCTCGATCCAGCTATCGGCCGGATATCCTGCGCGGCGAATTCCCTGCTGGTAGATGTTCTCGATCCAGCCCATCATCTCCTGCGATGTGGGGGCCTGCTCGAAATACTTTTCCACGGCCGGCCAGTTGCTCGTGAGAGGGGATTCTCCAACGTCGCCAGTCTCGCTCATCGCCATCTCCTTATCACGAACACGTACCGAGAACACCGGCCGCGGACACCGGCTCCGCGCCGGGTTCAGCGTGAACGGTGTGGCTAAAGTTGGCCTAAGGCGCAGTCGATGTCCGAAAAGGCTCTGGCCGTTGCCGTGGGGGGTGCTACGTTCGCTTTCGATCTTGCAGGAATGCGTCAGGACCGCTTACCTCCACGGCGCTGCGATCCCCCTATTCCTCCCGCTTCCGCCGGCTGCGGTGCTGCTCTCCGCGGCGTCCGTCTGCCACACTTCCCGCCGCGTCCTGCGGTCGCGACGCCCGGGGCTTCCTACCGGCAGTGCCGTTCAGGCGCGCGGGTCGCGGGCCCCGTGGGCGGCTCCTGAAGGTGGGCGCAGACGGGTGCGTACGGGCGGTGTCGGGCGCGTACGACAGACCCGGTTCGGGTGCGGGTGACGGGCGCGACCAGGCTCACCGGCCGGTGGCGGAACGGGGCGCATCGCGGGTGTGGGCCGCCCGGTACGGTCACCGGGCAGTTCCAGCCACGCCTTAGAACACCTTTAGCGACGGGCCGAACCATGAGCCCCACGTGCCCGCCCGCAGCAGCGATGTGACCGGCCGTCCGGGCCACCCCGCCCCATCGCGGCCGGTGCCCGGCAGACCGCCCCGCGCTGCCGGCCGGTGGGTCACCCGCGGCCCGCAAGCCGCAGGTCAACGCACGAGCATCGCTGGAGTTGAGTGTGAGTACCGAGAAACCTCAGGGGCGGGAGCAGCGTCGGCTGGCCCCGGCCCTGCGCAGGCGGCGCGTCCCCATCGGCATCGCGGGCGCCGCGGCGGTGGGCCTGGCCCTCGTCGCCGTCGGCCCGGTGGGCGCGGAGCCCGCCGACAAGGACAAGGACGGGGCCAGCGCCCCGTCGCAGCACGTGCGGCCCGTAAAGCCGGGCCCGTTGGCCGCGCCCCCGCAGGTCAAGGGCCTCGACTTCCTGCTCGGCACGTTCGCGTGCAGCTACGCGCCGCCGCCGGGCTCCAAGCCGGCGACGATGACGATGACGACGAAGCGCGCCATGGGCGGGCACTACTACTACACCGACGCGACGATGCAGCCCGGTGACGTGGTCGGCCGCGCCACCTTCGGCTGGGACCCGGTGGCGAAGAAATTCATTAACCAGTACCACGACAACTGGGGCAGCCACGGGAACTATGCGGCCGAGCCCTGGAAGGACGGTCACCTGGTCTTCAACGGGGCCCTCAGCCAGGTCGTGAAGCCGAGCCCGACCGGGGAGACCACGGGCGTCCCGATCGACCTTCGGGACGATTACCAGGTGGTGAACAGGAATCACTTCACCAACCACCAGACGATGACGTTCTCCGACGGCACCGTGCTGCGCGGTAGCTACGACTGTCGTCGTAAGTAACCGCTCGAAAAAGAGCGCCACCCACCGGCCCGGCCAGCGTTATCGGCCGGGCCGGTACCGGTCGTTCCGCCGCCGTTCTCCGATACCGGATCCGATCCTCCGAACCGCTCCTCGGATTGGTTCGGCAGCGATTGTCTGGCCCTTTCGCGGCGTGAAATAGCGCCCACCGACTCGGATTAGGTCGACTTTAGTGCGGTCCACGACGCTGACAGGCAGGCGGGCCTGCGAACGACGCACTGCACCATCCCTGGATTGAGCGAAGCCGCCCTTCGCCGCACCACGAGCCGTTCGCGCCTGACGCCCGCCCCGTTCAGCAAAGGCACGGGCCGCCGGTGATCGCCGAGGGAAGTGGGTACGCCGCCAATGGCGAACAATGAAGAGAAACTTCTCGACTACCTCAAGCGCGTGACGGCGGACCTGCGTCAAACCCAACGCCGTCTCAAGGACGTCGAGTCGGCCGGCCACGAGCCGGTGGCGATCGTCGGCATGGCGTGCCGCTTCCCCGGGGGCGTACGGTCCCCCGAGGAGCTGTGGGAGTTGGTGGCCGAGGGCCGGGACGCCGTCTCGGAGGTGCCGACCGACCGCAACTGGGACCTGGACAACTTCTACGACCCCGACCCCGAGCACCCGGGTACGAGCTACGCCCGCGAGGGCGGTTTCCTGGACGACGCCGCCGGGTTCGACGCCGGGTTCTTCGGGATCAGCCCGCGCGAGGCGCTGGCCATGGCGCCGCAGCAGCGGTTGGCGCTCGAAGCGTCGTGGGAGGCCATCGAGCACGCCGGGATCGACCCGGAGTCGTTGCGTGGCAGCCAGACCGGCACCTTCATCGGCTGTGACCACCTGGACTACGTGTCGGACGAGTCGCAGGTGCCCGAGGGTTCGGCCGGCTACTTCACGATCGGCAACTCCGCGAGCGTCGTCTCGGGCCGGGTCGCGTACACCCTCGGCCTCGAAGGCGCGGCCGTCACCGTGGACACCGCCTGCTCCTCGTCGCTGGTGGCGATGCACCTGGCCTGTCAGGCGATTCGGCAGGGCGAGTGCGACATGGCGCTGGCCGGCGGCGCCGCCGTCATGTCGTCCAAGGCCCCGTTCGTCGGCTTCAGCGATCTGCGTGGGCTGGCTCCGGACGGCAGGTCCAAGCCGTTCGCGCAGGCCGCCGACGGCATCTCGATGTCCGAGGGCGTCGGCGTACTGCTGTTGGAGCGACTGTCGGACGCCCGCAGGAACGGGCACCGTGTGCTCGCCGTGATCCGGGGCACGGCCGTCAATCAGGACGGCGCCAGCAACGGTCTGACCGCCCCCAACGGCCCGGCCCAGCAGCGCGTGATCCGGCAGGCGCTGGCGGCTGCCCGACTGGTCGCGTCCGACGTGGACGCCGTCGAGGCGCACGGCACCGGCACCGCGCTGGGTGACCCGATCGAGGCACAGGCCCTCCTCGCCACCTACGGCCAGGACCGGCCCGCCGACCGGCCGCTGTGGCTGGGTTCCATCAAGTCCAACATCGGCCACTCGCAGATGGCTGCGGGCGCCGCCGGCGTGATCAAGATGGTGCTGGCGATGCAGCACGAGCTGCTGCCCGCCTCGCTGCACATCGACGAGCCGACACAGCACGTGGACTGGTCGTCGGGCGCCATCCACCTGCTGACCGAGGCGGTCGAGTGGCCGCAGGGTGACCACCCGCGCCGGGCTGGCGTGTCGTCCTTCGGTATCAGCGGCACCAATGCGCACGTGGTCCTGGAGCAAGCGCCCGCGGGCGACGTGCCGGAGGGTGACGCGACCGACGGGCCGGACCAGCAGGTGGCGGGCGAGCAGATCGCCGACGAGGCCCCGGCGGCGGAGGCCGCGTCCGATGCTGGCCCGTCGGCAGGGTTGGTGGACGGCACCGTGCCGTGGCTGGTCTCGGCCCGCTCCCCGGAGGCGCTGCGCGGCCAGGCTCGGGCGTTGGTCGAGCGAGTAGCGGGTGACCCGGAGGTGTCGCCGCTCGACGTCAGTTGGTCACTGGTGTCGACCCGTACCCAGTTCGAGCAGCGGGCTGTGGTCGTCGGCAACGACCGCGAAGAACTGATCGCCGGCCTCACCGCCCTCGCCACCGGCGAAACCCACCCCGCACTGGTGAGCCCCAGCACCACAGAAGCCCCCGCCGGGGACGACACGGTCTTCCTCTTCAGCGGCCAGGGCAGCCAACGGGCCGGTATGGGGCGGGAGTTGTACGAACGCTTCCCCGTCTACGCGGAAGCCTTCGACCAGGTCTGCGCTCTTCTCGACCCCCACCTCGACCACCCCCTACGCGAAGTCGTCTTCACCGGCGGACCGGATGGGCTTCTCGACCACACCACCTACGCACAAGCCGGCCTCTTCGCCTTGCAGGTCGCGATGGCACGACTCCTCGACTCCCTGGGAGTACGACCGGACGCGGTGATCGGGCACTCCATCGGCGAGATCGCCGCCGCCCACGTCGCCGGCGTCTTCTCCCTCCCCGACGCCTGCCACCTCGTCGCCCACCGCGCCACCCTGATGGGGAGCCTGCCCACCGGGGGTGCCATGGCCACACTCGCCGTCACTCCTGAAGAGTTGACGGACGACCTCGCGGCCCATGACGGGTACGTGAGCATCGCCGCACTCAACACCCCCGGCAACACCGTCATCTCCGGCCCAGCCGATCGCGTAGAAACCATCCGCGCACACTGGGCAGATCGGGGACGTAAGACACGCTCTCTTACGGTCAGCCACGCGTTCCACTCACCGCTGATGGACTCGATCCTGGCACCGTTCACCGAGGCCATCAGCCATCTCACCTACCACCAGCCTTCTATCCCCCTCATCAGCAACCTCACCGGACAACCCGCCGACCCCACCCACATCACCACCCCCACCTACTGGGCTGAGCACATCCGCCAACCCGTCCACTTCCACCCCGCCATCACCCACACCACACCCACCACCCACACCTACCTCGAACTCGGCCCCGACCCCACCCTCACCACCGCCACCCAACACACCCTCCACCACCACACCACCACCCACAACAACACCGAACCCGAAACCGACACCCAACCCACCCCCCACACCATCCCCACCCTCACCCGCAAACGACCCGACAACCAAGGGTTCACCCATGCCCTGGCCGGTCTGCACGCGGTGGGTGTGTCGGTGGACTGGGCGGGCTGGTTCCCGGCGGCACCCAAGCCGCAGGTGGTGAAGCTTCCCACGTACGCCTTCCAGCACCAGCGGTTCTGGTTGGACGCGCCGGCGCCGCGGGTCGTGGGGGGTACGGAGCTGCTGGACGCAACCGAGCAGCAGCTCTGGCACGCCATCGAGGAGCTCGACGTCGATGCGCTCTCCAGCACCCTGGGGTTGGATCGGGAGAGCCCGGGCTTCGATGCGCTGTTGCCCGCCCTGCCCGTGCTCTCCGCCTGGCGGCGGGGGCACCGTGAGCAGTCGGTGGTGGACTCCTGGCGGTACGAGGCGACCTGGCAGCGGCTCGCCGATCCGGCCAGGCCGGTGCTGAGCGGTAGCTGGCTGGTGGTGGTGCCCGCCGGGTTCACGGATCACCCGGCCGTGGACACCGTCGTACAGGCGCTGTCCGGGCACGGTGCCACGGTCATCGACCAGGTGGTGGCGGCGGGCGGCGTGGAGCGGGCGGCGCTTGCCTCGGGTCTGCTGGAGCGCATCGGGGACGTCGGGGTTTCCGGTGTGGTCAGCCTGTTGGCGCTGGACGGGGCGGCCCATCCGGTTCATTCGGGTGTTTCGGCTGGGCTCGCTGCCACCGTCGGGCTGGTGCAGGCGTTGGGTGATGCGGAGGTGGCGGCACCGCTGTGGTGCCTGACCCAGGGGGCGGTGGCCGCCTCGGCTGCCGATCCGCTGCCCCATCCCGATCAGGCACAGGTGTGGGGTCTGGGTCGGGTCGCCGCGCTGGAGCACCCGCACCGCTGGGGCGGGCTGGTCGACCTGCCCACGGCCATCGACCACCACACGGCGGAACGCGTCGCGGCGGCACTGGCCGCCGAGGCGGGCGAGGACCAGGTGGCCGTCCGTGGAGGATTGTTCACCAGGCGGCTACGGCAGGCGTCGGGCACGTCCGGCGGTGCCTCCTGGGCGCCGTCCGGCACCACCCTCATCACGGGTGGCACCGGCGGGTTGGGTGCGGAGGTGGCACGCTGGTTGGCGCGCGCGGGCGCCCCGCGGCTGCTGCTGGCCAGCCGGAGCGGGCCGCAGGCGTCCGGGGCGACGGAGCTGGCCGACGAGCTGACCGCTCTGGGGACCGCGGTCAGCGTGGTCTCCTGTGACGTCGCCGATCGGGACCAGGTGGCCCGGCTGCTCGCGGACGTACCGGACGAGCAGCCGCTGACCGCGGTGGTCCACACGGCCGGCGTGCTGGCGGCGGGCACCCTGGCCGAGCTCGACCTGGCGGACCTGGACCGGATGCTGCGGTCCAAGGCGGTGTCCGCTTCCCATCTGCACGAGTTGACGCGCGGTCTGGGGCTGAGCGCGTTCGTCCTGTTCTCGTCGAACGCGGCCACCTGGGGCAGTGGTCACCAGGCCGGCTACGCCGCGGCCAACACCTATCTCGACGCGCTCGCCGAACACCGCCGCGCCCTCGGCCTGCCCGCCACCAGCATCGCCTGGGGCCCGTGGGGTGGCGCCGGGATGGCCGCCGACGATGCCGGACTCGCCTACCTCAAGCGCCGCGGGCTCGCCCCGCTCGCCCCCGAGCTGGGCATCAAGTCGCTCCAGGCTGCCCTGGAGCAGGGTGACACGGTCGTCACGGTGGCGGACGTCGACTGGGAGAAGTTCCGTACCGGGTTCACGGCGCAGCGGCCGAGCCCGCTGTTGAGCGAGGTGGCTCCGGTCGCCGCGGGGTCCGGCGGCGGAGCGGAGGAGGCGGCCGGCAGCCCGCTGCGGCAGCAGCTCGCGCAGGGAACGCCCGCCGAGCAGCAGCGGTTCCTGCTTGAGCTCGTACAGCGGCACGCCGCGACGATCCTCGGGCACCCGTCGCCGGATTCCGTGTCGCCCAGCCAGCCCTTCCAAGAGCTCGGGTTCGACTCGATCACCGCGGTTGAGCTGCGCAATCAGTTGGCCAACAGTACGGGCATCGCCATCGCGCCGACGCTGGTGTTCGACCACCCGACGCCCCAGGCGGTCGCCAGCCACCTGCGGAGTCAGCTCACCGGGCAGCGGGTCGCGGTCGCCGCGCAGACGGCGAGTGCGGTCGGCAGCGACGAGCCGATCGCCATCGTCGGCATGGCCTGCCGCTACCCCGGCGGTGTCCGGACGCCGCAGGACCTGTGGGAGCTGGTCGCCGACGGCAGGGACGCCGTCGCCGAGATGCCCATTGACCGGAACTGGGACCTGGCGACCCTGTTCCACCCGGACCCGGAGCACCTGGGCACCAGTTACGCGAGCGAGGGCGGGTTCCTCTACGACGCGGCCGAGTTCGACGCCGGGTTCTTCGGGATCAGCCCGCGCGAGGCGCTGGCCATGGACCCCCAACAGCGACTCCTCCTGGAGACGGCCTGGGAGACCTTCGAGAACGCCGGCCTGGACCGCGAGGCGCTGCACGGCAGCAACACGGGTGTGTTCGCCGGCGGTACGTTCCAGGGTTACGGGGCGACGGGTACGGCGTCCGCGCAGGAGGTCGAGGGTTACCTGTTGGCAGGTGGCACGCCGAGCGTGATGTCGGGGCGGCTGGCGTACTCCTTCGGGCTTGAGGGCCCGGCGGTGACGGTGGACACGGCCTGCTCGTCGTCGCTGGTGGCGATGCACCTGGCGGCCCAGGCGCTGCGCCAGGGTGAGTGCAGTCTGGCGCTGGCCGGTGGTGTCACCGTGATGGCCACGCCCACCACGTTCGTGGAGTTTTCGCGGCAGCGCGGGCTGGCGCCCGACGGCCGGTGCAAGCCGTTCGCTGCGGCTGCCGACGGCACCGGTTGGGGCGAGGGAGCGGGCCTCATCCTGCTGGAGCGGCTGTCCGACGCCCAGCGCAACGGGCACCAGGTGCTCGCCGTCCTCCGAGGTTCGGCGATCAACCAGGACGGTACGAGCAATGGCCTGACGGCCCCGAACGGGCCTTCGCAGCAGCGGGTCATCGGCCAGGCACTCGCCAACGCACACCTCACCCCGGCCGAGGTCGACGCCGTCGAAGCGCACGGCACCGGTACGACCCTGGGTGACCCGATCGAGGCACAGGCCCTGCTCGCCACCTACGGCCAGGACCGACCCGAAGGCCGACCGCTGTGGCTGGGTTCCATCAAGTCCAACATCGGACACACCCAGGCGGCTTCGGGTGTGGCGGGTGTGATCAAGATGGTGCTGGCGATGCGGCACGGCGTACTGCCCGCCTCGCTGCACATCGACGAGCCGACGCCGCACGTCGACTGGGCGTCGGGGGAGGTACGGCTGCTCACGGAGCGGGCCGCGTGGCCGGCGGCGGACCGGCCGCGTCGGGCGGCCGTCTCCTCGTTCGGCATCAGCGGCACCAACGCCCACATCATCCTGGAACAGGCACCCGCCCCGGCACCGGTGTCGGTCGCGGCGAGCACGCCGGAGCGGAACGCGGAGCAGGACGCGACCGCCACCACCCCGCCGGCCCAGGTGCTGCCGTGGTTGGTGTCGGCGCGTAGCGGTGAGGCGTTGCGGGCCCAGGCACGGTCCCTGGTGGAACGGGTCACGACCGATCCCGAACTCTCCCCCACCGACCTCGGCTGGTCCCTCCTCACCACCCGTACTCAGTTCGAGCAGCGGGCCGTGGTCGTCGGCAACGACCGCGAAGAACTGATCGCCGGCCTCACCGCCCTCGCCACCGGCGAAACCCACCCCGCACTGGTCAGCCCCAGCACCACAGAACCCCCCACCGGCGGCGACACGGTCTTCCTCTTCAGCGGCCAGGGCAGCCAACGGGCCGGTATGGGGCGGGAGTTGTACGAACGCTTCCCCGTCTACGCCGAAGCCTTCGACCAGGTCTGCGCTCTTCTCGACCCCCACCTCGACCACCCCCTACGCGAAGTCGTCTTCACCGGCGGACCAGATGGCCTCCTCGACCACACCACCTACGCACAAGCCGGCCTCTTCGCCTTGCAGATCGCCATGGCACGACTCCTCGACTCCCTCGGAGTACGACCGGATGCGGTGATCGGGCACTCCATCGGCGAGATCGCCGCCGCCCATATCGCGGGCGTCTTCTCCCTCCCCGACGCCTGCCACCTCGTCGCCCACCGCGCCACCCTGATGGGCAACCTCCCCACCGGCGGCGCCATGGCCACACTCGCCGTCACCCCCGAAGAGTTGACAGACGACCTCGCAACCCATGACGGGTACGTAAGCATCGCCGCACTCAACACCCCCGGCAACACCGTCATCTCCGGCCCAACCGACCGCGTAGAAACCATCCGCACACACTGGGCAGACCAGGGACGTAAGACACGCTCTCTTACGGTCAGCCACGCGTTCCACTCACCGCTGATGGACCCGATCCTGGCACCGTTCACCGAGGCCATCAGCCATCTCACCTACCACCAACCTTCTATCCCCCTCATCAGCAACCTCACCGGACAACCCGCCGACCCCGACCACATCACCACGCCCGCCTACTGGGCTGAGCACATCCGCCAACCCGTCCACTTCCACCCCGCCATCACCCACACCACACCCACCACCCACACCTACCTCGAACTCGGACCCGACCCCACCCTCACCACCGCCACCCAACACACCCTCCACCACCACACCACCCAAGACGAAACAACCGCGACCGTGGACGCGGTGGCGCCCGTGGTGGTGGCGGCGTTGAGCCGGAAGCAGCCCGAGGCACAGGCGTTCGCTCAGGCGTTGGGGAAGCTGCATGTGCACGGCGTACGGGTGGACTGGACGGGCTGGTTCCCGACGAGCCCGCGGCCGACGGTGGTGGAGCTGCCGACGTACGCCTTCCAGCACCAGCGGTTCTGGTTGGCGCCGGCGGAGGTCTCCGGGTCCAGTGCCGAGGGTGGGCACGATGCGGCCGAGGCCGAGTTGTGGGACGCCGTGGAGCGTGAGGACCTGGCGGCGTTGGCCCGTACGCTGGACTCCCCCGAGGAGCAGCAGTCGATGCTCGGGGCGGTGCTTCCCACGCTGTCCGCTTGGCGGCGGGCCAACCGGGAACAGTCGGTCATCGACTCCTGGCGGTACCAGGTCGTCTGGCCGCCATTGACGGTCGAGCCGGCGCCGACGGGGTTGACCGGGACCTGGCTGCTCGTGGTTCCCGACGGGTTCACGGATCACCCTGCCGTACACATCGCGGCGCAGGCGTTGGCCGAGCAGGGTGTGTCGGTGGTGCGGCAGGTCGTTGGTGCTGGGGAGGGAGAACGCGGCGAACTAGCTGATGCACTAGCCGAGTTGACGGCCGGTTCACCTCTTTCGGGTGTGGTGAGCCTGTTGGCGCTGGCCGAGGAGCCGCATCCGGATTACCACGCCGTGTCGGTGGGGTTGGCGGGGACCACCGCGTTGATCCAAGCCCTCGGCGACACCAACACCAACGCACCCCTGTGGTGCCTCACCCAAGGCGCCATCACCACCCACCCCAACGAACCACTCCCCCACCCCCAACAAACACCCATCTGGGGCCTCGGACGCGTCGCCGCCCTCGAACACCCCCACCGCTGGGGCGGACTCATCGACCTCCCCACCACACCCAACCACCACACCACCCACCACCTCGCCACCCTCCTCAACCCCCACCAACCCGAGGACCAAACAGCAATCCGCACCACCCCCCACACCCGACGCCTCCACCACACCCCCACCACACCTCACACCACACCCTGGAAACCCACCGGAACCACCCTCATCACCGGCGGCACCGGAGCACTCGGCACCCACATCGCCCGCTGGCTCGCCCACCAAGGCGCCCCCCACATCCACCTCACCAGCCGCACCGGACCCAACACACCCGGCACCCAACAACTCACCCAAGAACTCAACCAACTCGGCACCACCCTCACCATCACCGCCTGCGACACCAGCAACCCCCAACAACTCCAAAACCTCCTCCACACCATCCCCACCCACACCCCCCTCACCACCATCATCCACGCCGCCGGGACGACGGACACCGAGTACATCGAAGGGTTGGGCCCGGACCGGCTCCAGCACGTCCTTCGGTCGAAGGCGCTGTCCGCGTACCACCTGCACGAGTTGACGAAGGACCTGGATCTCAGCGCGTTCGTCCTCTTCTCCTCCGGCGCCGCCACCTGGGGCGGCAGCCACCAAGGCGCCTACGCCGCCGCCAACACCTACCTCGACGCACTCGCCGAACACCGCCGCGCCCTCGGCCTCCCCGCCACCAGCATCGCCTGGGGTCCATGGGCCGATGCGGGCATGGCGGCGGACGAGACGGCCGTCGACTTCTACCGCCGGCGCGGCATGACACCGCTCGACCCGGAGCTGGCCGTCAAGGCGCTCCAGCACGCGCTCGGGCAGGACGACGCCACGGTGACCATCGCGGACATCGACTGGGAGAAGTTCCCGGCCAGCTTCACCGCACACCGCCCCAGCCCCCTCCTCGCCGACCTCACGCCGGCCGCCGCCGCACCGCAGGCGGGCCCTGAGACGTCAGGGGCGACCAACGCGCTGCGGCAGCGACTCGCCGGCGCCGATCCGACGGCCCAGGTCGCGGTGGTCGTGGAGCACGTCCAGACGCTGGCCGCGGCCATCTTGGGACATGCGAACCCGGAGTCGATCCCGGCGGCCCAGCCGTTCCAGGAGATGGGCTTCGACTCGCTGACCGCGGTCGAACTGCGGAACCAGTTGGCCGCCTCCACCGGCCTCGACCTGTCACCGGCACTCATCTTCGACCACCCCACGCCGACCGCACTGGCGCGCTTCCTCCGCGGTGAGCTCACCGGCCAGCAGGGCGCCACCGCCACCCCGGTGGCCAGCGCGGCGGCCCATGACGAGCCGATCGCGATCGTGGGCATGGCCTGCCGCTACCCGGGTGACGTGGGTTCCCCGGAGGAGTTGTGGGACCTGGTGGTGGCCCAGCGGGACGCGATCAGCGAGATGCCCACCAACCGGAACTGGGACCTGACCGCGCTCTACCACCCCGACCCCGAGCACCACGGCACCAGCTATGTCCGTGAGGGTGGGTTCCTCCACGACGCGGCCGAGTTCGACGCCGGGTTCTTCGGGATCAGCCCGCGCGAGGCGCTGGCCATGGACCCCCAACAGCGACTCCTCCTGGAGACGGCCTGGGAGACCTTCGAGAACGCCGGCCTGGACCGCGAGGCGCTGCACGGCAGCAACACGGGTGTGTTCGCCGGCGTCACCTCGCAGGACTACCTGTCGCTCACCGGCGACACGGCCAGCGACGTCGAGGGTTACGTAGCCACCGGGAACATCGGCAGCGTGGTCACCGGGCGCATCGCGTACTCCTTCGGGCTTGAGGGCCCGGCGGTGACGGTGGACACGGCCTGCTCGTCGTCGCTGGTGGCGATGCACCTGGCGGCCCAGGCGCTGCGCCAGGGTGAGTGCAGTCTGGCGCTGGCCGGCGGTGTCACCGTGATGGCCACACCGGGTGCCTTCGTGGAGTTCTCACGACAGCGCGGGCTCGCACCGGATGCCCGGTGCAAGCCGTTCGCGGATGCCGCCGACGGCATGGTGTGGGGCGAGGGGGCCGGTCTCGTCCTGCTGGAGCGCCTGTCGGACGCGCGGAAGAACGGGCACCAGGTGCTCGCGGTCCTCCGAGGTTCGGCCGTCAACCAGGACGGTACGAGCAACGGCCTGTCCGCGCCGAACGGGCCTTCGCAGCAGCGGGTCATCGGCCAGGCACTCGCCAACGCCCACCTCACCCCGGCCGAGGTCGACGCCGTCGAAGCGCACGGCACCGGTACGACCCTGGGTGACCCGATCGAGGCACAGGCCCTGCTCGCCACCTACGGCCAGGACCGACCCGAAGGCCGACCGCTGTGGCTGGGTTCCATCAAGTCCAATATCGGACACACCCAGGCCGCGGCCGGCGTGGCCAGCGTCATCAAGATGGTGCTGGCCATGCAGCACGGTCTGCTGCCCGCCTCGCTGCACATCGACACACCCTCGTCGAAGATCGACTGGGCGTCCGGAGAGATCCGCCTGTTGTCCGAACCGACCGCGTGGCCGGCGGCGGACCGACCGCGTCGGGCAGCCGTCTCCTCGTTCGGCATCAGCGGCACCAACGCCCACCTCGTGCTTGAGCAGGCACCGCAGCCTCCCGCACCGCTCGGTCCATCGCACGACGACGGAGCCGTGCCGTGGTTGGTGTCGGCGCGTAGTGGTGAGGCGTTGCGGGCCCAGGCACGGTCCCTGGTGGAACGGGTCACGACCGACCCCGAACTCTCCCCCACCGACCTCGGCTGGTCCCTCCTCACCACCCGCACCCACTTCGAGCAGCGGGCCGTGGTCGTCGGCAACGACCGCGAAGAACTGATCGCCGGCCTCACCGCCCTCGCCACCGGCGACACCCACCCCACGCTGGTGAGCCCCAGCACCACAGAAGCCCCCACCGGCGGCGACACGGTCTTCCTCTTCAGCGGCCAAGGCAGCCAACGGGCCGGTATGGGGCGCGAGTTGTACGAACGCTTCCCCGTCTACGCGGAAGCCTTCGACCAGATCTGCTCACTCCTCGACCCCCACCTCGACCACCCCCTACGCGAAGTTGTCTTCACTGGCGGGCCGGATGGGCTTCTCGACCACACCACCTATGCACAAGCCGGCCTCTTCGCGTTGCAGGTCGCGATGGCACGACTCCTCGACTCCCTCGGAGTACGACCGGACGCGGTGATCGGGCACTCCATCGGCGAGATCGCCGCCGCCCATATCGCGGGCGTCTTCTCCCTCCCCGACGCCTGCCACCTCGTCGCCCACCGCGCCACCCTGATGGGAAGCCTGCCCACCGGGGGTGCCATGGCGACACTCGCCGTCACCCCCGAAGAGTTGGCAGACGATCTCGCAGCCCATGACGGGTACGTGAGCATCGCCGCACTCAACACCCCCGGCAACACGGTCATCTCCGGCCCAGCCGACCGCGTAGAAACCATCCGCGCACACTGGGCAGACCAGGGACGCAAAACACGCTCTCTTACGGTCAGCCATGCTTTCCACTCACCGCTGATGGACTCGATCCTGGCACCGTTCACCGAGGCCATCAGCCATCTCACCTACCACCAGCCTTCTATCCCCCTCATCAGCAACCTCACCGGACAACCCGCCGACCCCGACCACATCACCACCCCCACCTACTGGGCTGAGCACATCCGCCAACCCGTCCACTTCCACCCCGCCATCACCCACACCACACCCACCACCCACACCTACCTCGAACTCGGACCCGACCCCACCCTCACCACCGCCACTCAACACACCCTCCACCACCACACCACCACCCACAACAACACCCAACCCGAAACCGACACCCAACCCACCCCCCACACCATCCCCACCCTCACCCGCAAACGACCCGACAACCAAGCGTTCGGGCTTGCGTTGGGGCAGTTGTACCGGGCCGAGGCTCAGGTGGACTGGACGGGTTGGTTCCCGGCGGCACCCAAGCCGCAGGTGGTGAAGCTGCCGACGTACGCCTTCCGGCGGCAGCGCTTCTGGGTGGAGCCGCCGGCCGTACGGGCCGGTGCGGGGCAGGGTTCGGGCGGTGCCGACGACCGGCTGTGGCAGGCGATCGAGGAGCTCGACGTCGACGCGGTGAGCTCGGCGTTGAACGTGGAGCGGGACAGCGAGAGCCTCGCGGCGCTGTTGCCGGCGCTGCCCGTGCTGTCCGACTGGCGGCGGGCCAACCGGGAACAGTCGGTCATCGACTCCTGGCGGTACGGGATCGACTGGGTGCCGCTCCCGGAGGCCGCCGCCCCGGTGCTGGCCGGCAACTGGCTGTTGGTGGTGCCGAGCGGGCACGAGGAGCACCCCGCGGTGCTGATGGCGAGCGAGGCCCTGGACGGCCACGGTGCGCTGCGTACCGACGTGGTGGTGGACGGCTCCACGGTGGGCAGGCGTGACCTGGCCCGTCAGTTGCAGGAGGCGACGGAGACGGCTGCCGAGTGGGACGGCGTGGTGAGCCTGTTGGCCCTGGCCATGGAGCCGCACCCCACGTACGAGGCTGTTTCGGTGGGGTTGGCGGGGACCACCGCGTTGATCCAAGCCCTCGGCGACACCAACACCAACGCACCCCTGTGGTGCCTCACCCAAGGCGCCATCACCACCCACCCCAACGAACCACTCCCCCACCCCCAACAAACACCCATCTGGGGCCTCGGACGCGTCGCCGCCCTCGAACACCCCCACCGCTGGGGCGGACTCATCGACCTCCCCACCACACCCAACCACCACACCACCCACCACCTCGCCACCCTCCTCAACCCCCACCAACCCGAGGACCAAACAGCAATCCGCACCACCCCCCACACCCGACGCCTCCACCACACCCCCACCACACCCCACACCACACCCTGGAAACCCACCGGAACCACCCTCATCACCGGCGGCACCGGAGCACTCGGCACCCACATCGCCCGCTGGCTCGCCCACCAAGGCGCCCCCCACATCCACCTCACCAGCCGCACCGGACCCAACACACCCGGCACCCAACAACTCACCCAAGAACTCAACCAACTCGGCACCACCCTCACCATCACCGCCTGCGACACCAGCAACCCCCAACAACTCCAAAACCTCCTCCACACCATCCCCACCCACACCCCCCTCACCACCATCATCCACGCCGCCGGTATCGCGGAGAACACGCCGTTCACCGAGTTGGACCTGCCGCACATGGACGAGGTGTTGCGGTCGAAGGCGCTGTCCGCGTACCACCTGCACGAGTTGACGAAGGACCTGGATCTCAGCGCGTTCGTCCTCTTCTCCTCCGGCGCCGCCACCTGGGGCGGCAGCCACCAAGGCGCCTACGCCGCCGCCAACACCTACCTCGACGCACTCGCCGAACACCGCCGCGCCCTCGGCCTCCCCGCCACCAGCATCGCCTGGGCCCCGTGGGGTGAGACGGGCATGGCCGCGGACGAAGCGGCGCGTACGTACTACAACCGGCGCGGCATGAACCCGCTCGATCCGGAGCTGGCCGTGCGGTCCCTCCAGCAGGCGCTCAGCCAGGGTGATACGAACCTGGCCGTCGCGGACATCGACTGGGCGAAGTTCCCGGCCAGCTTCACCGCACACCGTCCCAGCCCCCTCCTCGCCGACCTCACACCCACCACGCCCGACAGCGACGGCGGGGCGGAGCCCGGGGCGGTCGACAACGCGCTGCGGCAGCAGCTCGCCGAGAGTTCGCCGGGCCAGCACCACCACATCGTGCTGCACCACATCCAGACCACTGCGGCGCAGGTGCTCGGCCATGCCGGCGTCGATGCCGTACCGGCCAGCCAGCCCTTCCAGGAGCTCGGGTTCGACTCGTTGACCGCGGTCGAGTTCCGGAACCAGTTGGCCACCTCCACCGGCCTCGACCTGTCACCGGCGCTCATCTTCGACCACCCCACGCCGAAGGAGCTGGCCGACTTCGTACGCGAGCAACTCGTCGACGAGGAGGTGGCGTCGGAGGGCCGGCTGTTGTCGGAGCTGGACCGGTGGGACGCGGCGTCGGCCTCGGCCGAGGTGGACGAGGCGGCCAGGCGGCGCATCACCGGGCGCCTCCAACTGCTGCTGGCGAAGTGGAGCGAGCCGGAATCCCACACCCCACGCACGACGGCTCACAGCGACCTGGAGACCGCGACCGCGGAAGACATTTTCGACCTCATCTCCGACGAGTTCGGAAAGTCCTGAGCCCGATGTTCCCACCCTCCGTGCCGTGCCAAGGAGCCTGAGCCAGATGTCCAATGAAGAGAAGCTGCTCGATCACCTCAAGTGGGTGACCGCCGAACTGCGCGAGACGCGGCAGCGGCTGCGTGCCGCCGAGTCGGCCGAGCCTGAGCCGATCGCCATCGTGGGCATGGCGTGCCGCTACCCGGGCGGCGTACGGTCGCCGGAGGACCTGTGGGAGCTCGTACGCGACGGCGGCGACACCATCTCCGACTTCCCGACCGACCGGGGTTGGAACACCGAGGAACTGTTCGACCCGGACCCGGAGCAGTACGGGAAGACCTATGTGGACCAGGGCAGCTTCTGTTACGACGCGGTCGCGTTCGATGCGGCGTTCTTCGACATCAGCCCGCGCGAGGCGCTGGCCATGGACCCCCAGCAGCGACTGCTCCTTGAGACAGCCTGGGAGGCGTTCGAGCGGGCCGGGCTCAGCCGTGACGCGCTGAGCGGCAGCAACACCGGGGTCTTCGCCGGTGTGGGTGCCCACGACTACCTGTCGGTCATCGGGAACATCACCAGCGACGTGGAGGGTTACGTCGGCGCCGGCAACCTCGGCAGTGTGGTCTCCGGCCGGGTGGCGTACACGCTGGGGCTTGAGGGCCCGGCGGTCACGGTGGACACCGCCTGCTCGTCGTCGCTGGTGGCGCTGCACCTGGCCAGTCAGGCGCTGCGGCACGGCGAATGCGATCTGGCGCTGGCCGGTGGCGTCGCGGTGATGGCCACGCCGGGTGCGTTCATCGAGTTCTCCCGGCAGCGCGGCATCGCACCCAACGGGCGGTGCAAGCCGTTCGCGGCGGCTGCCGACGGCACCGGCTGGGGTGAGGGTGCGGGGCTCATCGTGCTGGAGCGGCTGTCCGACGCACGCCGCAACGGTCGCCACGTGCTGGCCGTCATCCGGGGTTCGGCGATCAACCAGGACGGCGCGAGCAACGGCCTCACCGCCCCCAACGGCCCCTCCCAGCAGCGCGTCATCCGCCAGGCACTCGCCAACGCGAAGCTGTCCACGGCCGAGGTGGACGTGGTCGAGGGGCACGGCACCGGCACCACGTTGGGTGACCCGATCGAGGCGCAGGCCCTGCTCGCCACCTACGGTCAGGGGCGGCCCGAAGGACGGCCCCTGTGGCTGGGTTCCATCAAGTCCAACATCGGACACACCCAGGCGGCGGCCGGCGCGGCCAGCATCATCAAGATGGTGATGGCCATGCGGCACGGCGTGCTGCCCGAGTCGCTGCACATCGACGCACCCAGCCCGCACGTGGACTGGAGCGCCGGCGACGTACGGTTGTTGACCGAACAGGTGCCGTGGCAGCGGGCCGACGGGCCGCGCCGGGCGGGTGTCTCCGCGTTCGGGATCTCGGGGACGAACGCGCACGTGATCGTGGAAGAGGCACCCGAGACACCCGAGGCTCTCGAAGCAGCTCAGGCGCCCGGAACGTCTCCGGAAGGGGAAGCCGCGCCGCAGGGCTCCGCCGTGGTCGCGGGTCGGCTGTTGCCGTGGGTGCTGTCGGCCCGTACGCCCCAGGCGCTACGGGCCCAGGCGCAGGCCCTGGCTGACCACCTCACCCGCCACCCCCACCTCTCACCCCTGGACGTGGGCTGGTCCCTGGCCACCACCCGCACCACCTTCGACCACCGTGCCCTCATCACCACCACCCACCCCGACGAACTCCCCACCGCACTCAAAGCCCTCGCCACCGACCAACCCCACCCCCACCTCACCACCCCCGACACCACCCCCACCCCCACCGACCACGGCCCCGTACTCGTCTTCCCTGGTCAGGGGTCGCAGTGGGTGGGGATGGGCGCAGGGTTGCTCGAAGCCTCACCCGTCTTCGCGGCACGGGTTGCCGAGTGTGAGCGGGCGCTCGCGCCGTACGTGGACTGGTCGCTGACCGACGTCCTGAGCGGTGGTGTAGATGCTGCTGACCTTGGTCGGGTTGATGTGGTGCAGCCGGTGTTGTGGGCGGTGATGGTGTCGCTGGCTGCGGTGTGGGCGGATCAGGGTGTGACACCGGCCGCGGTCGTCGGACACAGCCAAGGTGAGATCGCCGCAGCCGTCGTCGCCGGCGCGCTGTCGCTGGAAGACGGTGCGAAGGTCGTCGCCCTGCGCAGCAAGGCTCTCCGCAAGCTGGCAGGTGGCGGCGCGATGGCATCGCTCGCGCTGAGCCAGGACAAGGCGGCTGACTTCCTGGCCGGGCTTGGTGAAGCAGCAGCCGGCGCGGGCATCGCAGCAGCCAACGGCCCCGGCTCCACCGTCATCTCCGGCCCGCCTGAGCACGTCCAACACGCCGTGACCACGCTGGAAGAGTCCGGTGGCCGGGCGCGGCTGATCGATGTGGACTACGCCTCCCACAGCCCGCAGGTCGACGAGATCGCCGACGAGTTGCACCAGGTGCTGGCCGGCATCACACCCACCCGCTCCGACATCGCCTTCTACTCCACCGTGACGGCCCAGCGCATCGACACCAGCGAACTGACCACCAGCTACTGGGTCACCAACCTCCGCGAACAAGTCCGCTTCGCAGACGCCGTACGCGTCCTCCTCACCGACGGACACCGGGTCTTCATCGAAGCCAGCACCCACCCCGTCCTCACCGTCGGACTCCAAGAAACCTTCGAAGAGACGGGCATCCAGGCGACGGCCGTCCCCACCCTCCGCCGCGACCAAGGCGGAGTGGACCAGCTCCTACGCTCCATCGGACACGCCTACACCGCAGGCATCACCATCGACTGGACCCGCTGGTACCCCACCAACCCCACCCCACGCGTCGTGGACCTCCCCACCTACGCCTTCCAAAGCGAACGCTACTGGGTTGAGGGCGGTGGTTCGGGTGGTGACCCCGCTGAGCTGGGGCTTACGGCTGCGGGGCATCCGTTGCTTGGTGCTGCCGTGGAGGTGGCCGAGGGTGGTTCGTACCTGCTCACCGGGCGGGTGTCGACACGGACGCACGGTTGGTTGGCTGATCACACGGTGCTCGACACGGTGCTCCTGCCGGGCACCGCGTTCGCGGAACTCACGCTGCACGCGGCGCGCCGGGTGGGCTGTGACCAGGTGGCCGAGTTGACGTTGCACGCGCCGCTGGTGCTTCCGGCGGGGACCGCGGCCGAGGTGCAGGTCGCCGTCGGGGGTGCGGATCACACGGGGCAGCGGCCGGTGTCGATCCACTCCCGGGTGGCCGGCGAGCCCGACGCGGGTTGGACCCGGCACGCCACGGGTGCGTTGGAGAGCGCGCCGGCCGCCGCCCTAGAGCCGCTGGACGGCGCATGGCCGCCGGCGGGTGCCACTCCGTTGCCGGTCAGGGACTTCTACGCGCAACTTGCTGATCACGGCTATCTGTACGGGCCCGCGTTCCAGGGGCTGACCGCGGCCTGGCGGGTCGGGGAGGCGATCTACGCCGATGTGCTGCTGCCGGAGCGGGAGCGGGACAAGGCGGGTGAGTACGGGGTGCACCCCGCGCTGCTCGATGCGGCGTTGCACGCCCGTGCGCTGGCGGTCGCGCCGGGTTCGGACGAGGCGGAGCAGGTGCTGTTGCCGTTCGCGTGGACGGGGGTGCGGCTGCGGGCCACCGGGGCGAACGCCCTGCGGGTGCGGATCGTACCGACCGCCGCGGACCGGTTGACGCTGACCGCGGCCGATCCGACCGGTGCGCCGGTGGTGTCGGTGGCGGACCTGATTCTGCGGCCCGTGGCCGGTGACCGGTTGAACCGGGCCTCGGTCGGCCGTAACTCGTTGTTCCAACTGGCCTGGCCGCCGGTGGCGCTACCGGATGCGGTGTCGCCTGCGGCCCGGGTCGTCGTGGGGCACGGTGCCGATGCCGGCGCCGAGGCGCTGGCCGATGCGCTGCCGGGCGCCGACCGCTACCCGGCGTTGGCCGGGCTGCGGACAGCCGTGGCCTCCGGGGTCGCCGCGCCCGCCACCGTCCTCGTCCACCTGGCGTCGCCCGACCCCGCAGTGGCGCAGGGGGACGCCGCCGCCGATGTCGCCTCCCATGCTCACCAACTTGCCGATGTTGTACGGGAGTTGTTGCAGGACTTCTTGGCCGCTCCGGAGTTGGCGGACAGCAGGCTGGTGGTGGTGACGCGGCGTGCGGTGGCCGCGCACGGGCACGAGGACGTGCTCGACCTGCCGGGCTCGACGGTGTGGGGCTTGGTGCGCAGCGCCCAGAGCGAGAACCCGGGCCGCTGTGCCCTGCTCGACCTGGATGGGAGCCGGGCGTCGCAGGAGGCGGTGGGTGCGGCGCTGGCCCTGGCGGAGCCGCAGATCGCGTTGCGCGACGGGCAGGCGCACGTGCCGCGGCTGGTGCAGGACGCGGAGGGGCGGCGGCTGGCCCCGCCGGAGGGTGTGTCGGCGTGGCGGCTCGGGCTGGTCGGCCAGGGCAGTCTGGAGAACCTGGCGCTGGTCGGCTGCCCGGAGAACACCCGCCCGCTGGATGTGGGTGAGGTGCGGGTGCGGTTGCGGGCCGGTGGGGTCAACTTCCACGACGTGGTGGTGGCGCTCGGCATGGTCGAAGACCCCAGGCCGCTCGGCGGCGACGGGGCCGGCACGGTGGTCGAGGTCGGGCCCGAGGTCACCGGGTACGCGGTGGGTGACCGGGTGATGGGCCTGTTCAACGGGACCGGGCCGCTGGTCATCACCGACCATCGGATGATCACCAGGCTGCCGGAGGGCTGGACGTTCGCGCAGGGCGCCACCGTGCCCTCGGCGTTCTTGACCGCGTACTACGGCCTGGCCGACCTGGGTGGGCTGCGGGCCGGCGAGCGGCTGTTGCTGCACGCGGCGACCGGCGGGGTGGGGCTGGCCGCGGTGCAGTTGGCCCGGCACTGGGGGGCCGAGGTGTTCGCCACGGCCAGCCCCGGCAAGTGGCATGCGCTCCGTGAACGGAAGTTCACTGACGAGTGGATCGCGTCCTCGCGCTCGCTGGACTTCGAGGAGCGGGTACGGGCGACCGCCGGTTCGGTCGACGTGGTGCTCAACTCGCTGGCGGCCGAGTTCGTGGACGCCTCGCTGCGCCTGCTGGCGCCCGGCGGTCGCTTCATCGACATGGGGCGTACGGACGTCCGTGACCCCGAAGCGGTCAGCGAGGCCCACCCCGGCGTGACGTACCAGGCGTTCGACCTGGTCACCGGGGCCGGGCCGGATCGTATCCAGGAGATGCTGGCCGACCTGTCGGCGCTGTTCGGCGACGGCACGCTGGCGCCGCTGCCGACGACGGTGTGGGACATTCGGCGGGCGCCCGACGCGTTCCGGTTCTTCAGCCAGGCGCGCCACATCGGCAAGATCGTGCTGAGCATTCCGGCCGAGCTCGACCCGAACGGCACGGTTCTGATCACCGGGGGCACCGGCACGCTGGGCGCCGCCACGGCGCGCCACCTGGTCAGTGCCCACGGCGTACGGCATCTGCTGCTGGTCAGCCGTCGCGGGGCGGCGGCCCCGGGGGCCGGCCCGCTGGCCGAGGAGTTGGCGGAGCTGGGGGCGCAGGTCACGGTGGCCGCCTGTGACAGCGGTGATCGACAGGCGCTGGCGGCCCTGCTGGCGTCGGTGCCGGCCGAGCACCCGCTGACGGCCGTGGTGCACGCGGCCGGGTTGCTGCGGGACGCCACGGTGCAGGCGCTCACCGCCGAGCAACTCGACGAGGTGCTGCGGGCCAAGGCGGACGCGGCCTGGCTGCTGCACGAGCTGACCCGGGACGCGGAGCTGTCGGCGTTCGTCCTGTTCTCCGCGGCGGCCGGGTTGCTCGGTGCGGCCGGGCAGGGCAACTACGCGGCGGGCAACACCTTCCTGGACGCGCTCGCCCACCACCGGCAGGCGAGCGGCCTCCCGGCCACCTCGCTGGCCTGGGGCTATTGGGCGCAGGCCACCGGAATGACCGGGGAGATGACCGACGCCGACCGGGCCAGGCTGGCTCGCGCCGGCATGGTGGGGTTGGAGACCGAGCAGGGCATGGCGCTGTTGGACGTCGCGCTGTCCAGCGGGCAGCCGCTGCTGGCGCCGATCCAGCTCGACCTGCCCGCGCTGCGGCGGCAGGCCCGCGACGCCGAGGCGGACACCCCGCCGGTCTTCCGCCAGTTGGTGCACTCGGCGGCCCCGCAGGCGGCGGCCAAGGTGGCGGAGTCCTCGGCCCCGGCCCTGGTCCAGACGCTGGCGGGGCTCGCCGAGGAGGACCGGCAACAGTTCCTCCTCGACCTGGTGCGCTCGCACGTGGTGACCGTGCTCGGGCACGAGAGCACCGACTCGGTGCAGGCCACGCAGAACTTCCGGGAGCTCGGATTCGACTCGCTGACTGCCGTCGAGCTGCGGAACCGGCTCAGCGCCGCCACCGGCGTGCGGCTGCCGGCGACCTTGGTGTTCGACCATCCGACGCCGATCGCCGTGGTGCGGCTGCTGCGGGAGCTGCTGGTGCCGGCGGGCGGCGCGGCCCCGGGTTCGGTGCTCGACGAGCTGGATCGGGTCGACGCCGCCCTGACCGCGGCGATCGAGGACCACGCGCAGCGTACGAAGATCGCCGCCCGGCTCCAGGAGCTGCTGCGCAAGGTGAACGCCGCGGCGGACGGGGCGGACGGTGACGAGGACTTGGAGTCGGCCACCGACGAGGAGTTGTTCGACGTGCTCGACAACGAGTTGCACATTCCCGCGGAGGACAGCCTGTGATGACCGCTGCCGCTCGCCCCCGCCCATACGCGCGTGAGCTGCCCGCCGCGCCCGCCGGGCGCCCCACGAACTCTCCACGCCCTGTGAATCCAGAAGGCCGCAACGATCGGGTTGATGTGACATGACGGATGACGAGAAGCTGCGCAGTTACCTCAAGCGCGCGACCGCCGATCTACGGTCGGCCAAGCGACAGTTGCGCGAGGTGGCCGACCGTGCGCGGGAGCCCATCGCCATCATCGGCATGGCCTGCGACTTCCCCGGCCAGGCGACGAGCCCGGAACGGCTGTGGCAACTGGTCAGCGACGGGGCGGACGTCATCTCCGGGTTCCCCGACGACCGCGGCTGGGACCTGGAGGCCCTCTACCACCCGGATCCGGAGAACCCGGGCACCAGCAGCGCCCGCGAGGGCGGGTTCCTGGAGAACGTCGCCGACTTCGACGCCGACTTCTTCGGCATCAGCCCGCGCGAGGCCACCGCGATGGACCCGCAGCAGCGGCTGCTGTTGGAGAACGCCTGGGAGGCGTTCGAGCGGGCCGGCATCGACCGGGACAGCCTGATCGGCAGCGACACCGGAGTGTTCGCCGGCGTCGACTCCTACCACTACCTGTCGCTCATCGGCGAGACGACGGACGAGTCGGCCGGCTACGTGGCGACCGGCAACCTGGGCAGTGTGGTCTCCGGCCGGGTGTCGTACTCCTTCGGCCTCGAAGGCCCGGCCGTCACGGTCGACACGGCCTGTTCGTCGTCGCTGGTGGCGATGCACCTGGCGACCCAGGCGCTGCGCCAGGGTGAGTGCAGTCTCGCGCTGGCCGGCGGCGTGACGGTGATGGCCACCCCCGGCGGGTTCACCGAGTTCTCCCGGCAGGGTGCACTCTCCCCCGACGGCCGCTGCAAGGCGTTCGCGGCGGCGGCCGACGGTACGGGCTTCGCCGAGGGCTCCGGCCTGATCCTGCTGGAGCGGCTGTCGGACGCGCTGCGCAACGGCCGCCGGGTGCTGGCCGTCATCCGTGGCTCGGCGGTCAACCAGGACGGCGCGTCCAACGGTCTCACCGCCCCCAACGGCCCCTCCCAGCAGCGCGTCATCCGCCAGGCACTCGCCAACGCCCGGGTGTCACCCGCCGAGGTGGACGCGGTGGAGGCGCACGGCACCGGCACCACGTTGGGTGACCCGATCGAGGCACAGGCCCTGCTCGCCACCTACGGCCAGGACCGGCCCGAAGACCAGCCACTGTGGCTGGGTTCCATCAAGTCCAACATCGGACACACCCAGGCGGCGGCCGGGGTGGCCAGCGTCATCAAGATGGTGATGGCCATGCAGCACGGCGTGCTGCCCGCCTCGCTGCACATCGACGCACCCACCCCGCACGTCGACTGGGAGGCGGGCGCGGTACGGCTGCTCACCGAACCGGTCGCCTGGACGCCCACCGGACGGCCGCTGCGCGCCGGCGTCTCCTCCTTCGGCGTGTCGGGCACCAACGCCCACCTCATCCTGGAACAGGCCCCGGCACCGGCCGACGACCAACCCACCGCCCCCGCCACCGACGCGCCCGCCACGGTGTACGGCGTGGCCCCCTGGGTGCTCTCGGCCCGCAGCACGGCCGCCCTACGCGGCCAGGCACAGGCCCTGGTAGACCACCTCGCGGCCACGCCCGCGGCATCGCCAGCCGACATCGGCTGGTCCTTGGCCACCACCCGGTCCGCCTTCGACCACCGGGCCGTGGTCGTCGGCCAGGACCTGGCCGGTCTCCGGACGGCCTTGGAGGCCCTGGCCGCCGGCGAGGCCCACCCCGACGTCATCACCCCGGGCACCGCAGCCACCCCCGGCGACCACGGCCCCGTACTCGTCTTCCCAGGTCAGGGGTCGCAGTGGGTGGGGATGGGCGCGGGGTTGCTCGAAGCCTCACCCGTCTTCGCGGCACGGGTCGCGGAGTGTGAGCGGGCGCTCGCGCCGTACGTGGACTGGTCGCTTGCCGAGGTGTTGCGCGGTGGTGTAGATGCTGCTGACCTTGGTCGGGTTGATGTGGTGCAGCCGGTGTTGTGGGCGGTGATGGTGTCGCTGGCCGCCGTGTGGGCGGATCAGGGTGTGACGCCGGCCGCGGTCGTGGGTCACAGTCAGGGTGAGATTGCCGCGGCCGTCGTCGCCGGCGCGCTGTCGCTGGAAGACGGTGCGAAGGTCGTGGCCCTGCGTAGCAAGGCGTTGCGCAAGTTGGCGGGTGGCGGCGCGATGGCATCGCTTGCGCTCAGTCAGGACAAGGCAGCCGACTTCCTGGTCGGGCTTGGTGAGTCGGCAGCCGGCGCGGGCATCGCAGCAGTCAACGGGCCTGGTTCCACGGTGATTTCGGGCCCGCCTGAGCACGTACAACACGCGGTGACCACGCTGGAAGAGTCCGGTGGTCGGGCGCGGCTGATCGATGTGGACTACGCCTCGCACAGCCCGCAGGTCGATGAGATCGCCGACGAGTTGCACCAGGTGTTGGCCGGCATCACGCCCACCACGGCCGATGTGGCGTTCTACTCCACCGTGTCAGCCCAGCGCATCGACACCAGCGAACTGACCACCGGCTACTGGGTCACCAACCTGCGCGAACAAGTCCGTTTCGCGGATGCCGTACGCGTCCTCCTCGCCGACGGGCACCGGGTCTTCATCGAAGCCAGCACCCACCCCGTCCTCACCGTCGGACTCCAAGAATCCTTCGAAGAGACGGGCATCCAGGCGACGGCCGTGCCCACCCTCCGCCGCGACCAGGGCGATGCGACGCAGCTCGCGCGATCGGTGGGGCAGGCGTTTGCGGCCGGGGTTGCGGTGGAGTGGCGGCGGTGGTTCCGCAGTGAGCCCACGCCGCAGGTGGTGGATCTGCCCACGTACGCGTTCCAGCGGGACAGGTACTGGCTTGAGGACACCAGTGGTCACGGGGGCGATCCGAGTCGGCTCGGGCTGTCTGCCGCGGGGCACCCGCTGCTCGGTGCGGCCGTCGAACTCGCTGACGGCAGCGGTCAGTTGCTCACCGGGCGGCTGTCCGCCTCGGTGCAGCCCTGGGTCGCCGAACACGTCGTGGCCGGCACCGCTCTGGTGCCCGGTGCGGCGCTCGTGGAGTGGGCGCTGCGGGCCGCGGACGAGGTGGGTGGTGCGGGCGTGGAGGAGTTGGCCCTCCAGGCGCCGCTGGTGCTTCCCGCATCCGGTGGGTTGCGCGTGCAGGTCGCGGTGGCCGCTGCCGGTGCTGACGGGCGGCGTGACGTACGGATCTTCTCGCGGCCCGAGCAGGACGCCGAGGCGCCGTGGGCGTGCCATGCCGTGGGGGTGCTCAGCCCGCCGGCGGACGGTGGCGAGCAGGGTGCGGGGCTGACCGGTCAGTGGCCGCCGGCCGGGGCCGAGCCGGTGGACGTGGCCGAGTTCTACGCCCAGGCCGAGGCCGCGGGCTATGGCTACGGGCCGTCCTTCCAGGGCCTGGAGGCTGCCTGGCGGCAGGGGTCCACGGTGTTCGCCGAGGTCACGCTGCCCGACGGGGCGGGCAAGCGGGAGGGGTACGGCATCCACCCGGCGCTGCTCGACGCCGCGTTGCAACCCTCGCTGCTGATGGAGCAGCCGGACGGGGAGGACGGTGGTGCGCTGCGGTTGCCGTTCGCCTGGAACCAGGTGCGGCTGTGGGCGACGGAGGCCAGTACGGTGCGGGTGCGGGTCACCCGGGACGAGGAGCGGGACGCGCTGGGCCTGACGGTGGCCGATGCGGTGGGCGCGCCGGTGCTGAGCGTCGATTCGCTGGTGACCCGGCCGGCGGAGAGCGGGCAGCTTCAGGCGGCGACCGTGACGCGGGGCGTGGACGGCCTGTTCGTACCTGACTGGACGCTGCTGCCGACGCTGCCGGCACCCGCTGATGCGGGGCGGGCGCAGACGGTGCTGGGTGACGGGAGTTGGGCCGTGCTCGGCGCTGACCCGTGGGGCCTGGCCGGGCTGAGCGTGCCGGGTGGGGGTTCCGATGCGGCGCAGGTGGTGCGGTACGCCGACCTGTCGGCGCTGGTCACGGCGCTCGACGACGGTCAGCCCGCGCCTTCGGTGGTGCTCGTCGCGGCGCACGGCGATGCCGGTGACGGGCTGCGGGTGGCGCAGGATTTGCTGGGGTTGGTGCAGAGTTGGCTGTTGCGGCCGGCACTGGCCGATGCCCATCTGGTGGTGGTGACCCGGGGCGCGGTGGCGGTCGGTGGCGCGGTGGCCGAGCGGGATCTGGCCGGTGCCGGTGCCTGGGGCCTGCTGCGCAGTGCCCAGTCGGAGAACCCGGGCCGCTTCCTGCTCCTCGATGTGGACGCCGATGTTGCGGACCTGCCGGTGGCCGTGCTGCGCGGTGTGGAGCTCGGTGAGCCGCAGCTCGCGCTGCGCGCGGGGCGGGTGCACGCGCCCCGGTTGGTGCGCGCGGGTGCCGGTGCGGTCGCGGCCGAGGACGCGGCAGGGGAGCTCGACCCGGCGGGCACGGTGCTGATCACCGGTGGCACCGGCACGTTGGGTGCGCTGGTGGCCGAGCACCTGGTGCGCACCGGGCAGACGAGGCATCTGCTGTTGGTCAGCCGCCGGGGCGAGCAGGCCGCTGGTGCGGGTGAACTCGCTGAACGGCTGGTCGAGTTGGGTGGTCAGGTGCGGATCGTGGCGGCGGATGTGACGGAGCCGGCCGCGGTGGCCGAACTCCTCGCCGGGGTGCCGGCCGAGCACCCGCTGACCGGCGTGGTGCATGCGGCCGGCGTGCTGGAGGACGCGGTCCTCACCTCGCAGTCGGCGGACGCGCTGGCCCGGGTGTGGGACCCGAAGGCGACCGCTGCGGCCACCTTGCACGCGGCCACTGCCGGGCTTGAGCTGCGGCTGTTCGTCCTGTTCTCCTCCACGGCGGCCACGCTGGGCTCGTCGGGGCAGGCCAACTACGCGGCGGCGAACTCCTTCTGTGACGCGCTCGCCGCGCACCGGCAGGCGCTCGGGCTGCCGGGCGTGTCGATCTCCTGGGGTCTGTGGGGTGACGCGAGTGGGATGACGGGGCACCTGGACGAGGCCGCCCTGGAGCGGATGGCCCGCTCCGGCATCCACCCGATGAGCGCGGAGCGCGGGCTGGGGCTGCTGGACGCGGCGGTGGCGCACGGCGCGCCGCATCTGATCGCCATGGACCTGGACGTACGGGCGCTCGCCGGGCAGCCTGCGCTGACGCTGCCCGCGCCGCTGCGCGGTCTGACCGGTGGTGCTGCGGCGCGCCGTACCGCGGCGGCCAGCCAGCCGCTGACGGACTGGGCCGGGCATCTGGCGGCGCTGACCGCCGCCGAGCAGCACCGGGTGTTGCTGGACCTGGTGCTCACGCACGCGGCGGCGGCACTCGGCCACGCCGATCCGGGGCGTATTCAGACCGAGCGCGGGTTCCTTGAGCTGGGTTTCGACTCGCTGACCGCGATCGAGTTGCGCAACCGGTTGGGCAGTGTGACCGGGCTGCGGCTGGCCACCACGCTGATCTTCGACCACCCCAACCCGGTGGCGCTCGCCGCCCATCTGCACGCCGAACTCGCGCCGCGCGCCGCGGACCCGCTGCCGCCGTTGCTCGGTGAGTGGGAGCGGTTGGAGGGCGCGGTGCTCGCGGCGGCCCAGGACGCGGCGGCGCGCGAGGCGTTGTACGAGCGGCTGCGCGCCACCATCGGGAAGTTGGACGCGCTCGGGGGCGGCCGGCCGGCGGCCGGCCAGGAGCAGGGCGTGGACGAGGTGGCGGTGAGCGGAAAGATCCAGGACGCCACCGCCGACGAGATCTTCCAATTCATCGACCGGGACCTCGGCCGAAGCGACGACGGAGAGCACATGGGGAGCACGCGTTGATTGACGAGCGGAGCCGGAAGAAGCTCATTCGTGAGCACAGTCGACTGATGAACGCCGCGGACGTCGACGGCCTGCTGGGCCTGTACGCGGACGAGGTCACGGTGGAGGACCCGGTCGGTGGCGACCAGCGGTCCGGGCGGGAGGCGCTGCGCGCGCACTTCGAGGAGTTCGCCCGGGCCGGGGTGCAGGAGACGATGGGTGATCCGGTCGCGGGCCAGGACGGCAGTCACGTGCTGGCCCCGGTGAGGGCCGTGATGGATTACCTGCCCAAGGGGCCGGTCTTCGCCGAGCGGGGTTGGATCGAGGCCCCGGAGCAGCCCGCTGGCAAGCGCATCAGTTGGGACTACGTGCTGATGCTGCGGACCGGGAAGGGCGGGGCCATCACGGAGTTCAAGGCCCTGTGGGGAAGGTCGGACATTGCCGTCACGGACTGAATCCGCGCCCGCCCGCACCCAGCGAGGAGATTTCCATGGCCGATGAGGCGACCCTGAAGCAGTTGGCGCTCGAATACGCCAAGCGCATGAACGACGGTGACGTCGAGGCCGTTCTTGAGCTGTTCTCCGACGACGTCGTGTTCGAGGACCCGGTGGGTGCGCCGCCGCTGGTCGGCAAGGACGCGCTGCGCGGCCACATCGCCTGGTCCATCGAGTGCCAGGTGCATGAGGAGCCGGGGCATCCGGTGGTGTCCATGGACGGCAAGAGCGTGGCCGTGCCGACGACGGTGACGGTGTACGCGCCGGCGAAGCTGACCTTCCAGATCATCGGCATCATCGAGCTCGGTGATGACGGGCTCGTCCACCACGCCCGGGCGTTCTGGGGCATCACCGACACCAAGGTGGGTGACGGTCCGGAGTTGACGGGTGTCGCGCACTTCATGGCGGTGACCCAGAACCTGGCCAAGATGGTGCAGGCCAAGGGCAGCCCTAGTCCGACTTAAGCGATGCCGGACATCATCACAGCGACGCCGTGCCCGCTTTGGTGCGGCGCCGCCCAGACCGGCAGCAGGCCCGTGTCCGGCCCCGCGCACGCCGGGGATCTTCGTGCCGTACCAGCAGGTGGGGCGTTCGCCCGGCGGGTGTCGTCGGGCGGGGTCCTCGTGCGGCGGGTGCCGGGCGGGCCCGGTGCGGCCGGGGCACCACCGCGTATGTCCGCCGCCCTCACAACTCTCCCGTCGGCCGCTCGCGCCAGGGGCCAGCGCCTCACATCGCCCATCTGGAACAGCACGGGCCGTCTCGGGGAAGGGACGAAAGCATCACCATGACCACACCGAAACATGGAATCGTTCTGGGCGGCGGTTGGGCCGGAATGCTGGCTGCCCACGTGCTGGCCCGCCATGCGGAGACCGTGACCGTCGTGGAGCGCGACGTGCTGCCCGACGGGCCGCGGCACCGCAAGGGTTCGCCGCAGGGCCGGCACGTGCACGTGCTCTGGTCCAGCGGTGCGCGGATCATCGACGCGTTGTTGCCGGGCGTGATCGAGCGGCTGTTGAAGGCCGGTGCGCGCAAGGTCAACTTCCACCAGGACCTGGTGACGTTGACCTCGCACGGCTGGCAGCACCGCTTCCCGCCCCGGCAGTACGCCATCATGTGCACCCGTCCGTTCCTGGACTGGAACGTGCGGGACGAGATCCTGGCCGGCGGCCGGATCACGGTGCGTCAGCGTACGGAGATCCTGGACCTGGTCGGCGACGGCAGCCGGATCAGCGGGGTGCGGGTGCGGGACGTGGACAGCGGGGTGACCGAGACGCTCGGCGCCGACCTGGTGGTGGACGCTTCGGGGCGTGGTTCGCGGCTGCGGCACTGGCTGTCGGCGCTCGACCTGCCGCCGATCGAGGAGGACGTCGTCGACGCGGGCATCGCGTACGCGACCCGTATCTACCAGGCGCCGCCCGGTGCGACCGACGGTTTCCCGGCGATCAACGTCGCCGCCGACCACCGGGTGCGCGAGCCGGGCCGTTTCGGTGTGGTGTATCCACAGGAGGACGGCACCTGGATGGTGACGCTGTCCTGCACCCGGGGCGCGGGGCTGCCGACGTCGGACGAGGAGTTCTTGCCGTACGCGCGCACGCTGCGGCACCCGCTGGTCGCCGACCTGATCAGTTCGGTCGAGCCGCTGACGTCGGTGGCCGTCTCCCGGGTGGGTGCCAATCGGCGGCTGTACCCGGAGCGGCTGGCGCAGTGGCCGGAGGGGCTCGTGGTGCTCGGGGACGCGCTGGCCGCGTTCAACCCGATCTACGGGCACGGCATGAGCACCGCCGCCCGGGCCGCCGCGGCGCTGGACGAGCAGCTCGCCGCCGGTGGTGAGGGCGCGGGCACGGCGCGGCGCATCCAGGCGGCGATCAGCGCGTCGGTGGACGACCCGTGGATCATGGCGGCGTCCAAGGACGTGGAGTACGTGGGCTGCCGCATGAACGCCAAGGACCCGCGGCTCACGGGTGGGGCGACGGCGCGGCAGCGCTTCTCCGACCTGATCGCCGACCGGGCCATCAGGTCCGCCGGGGTGTGCGACGTGGTCACCGACGTCATCAGCCTGTCGGCGCCGCAGTCGGAGCTGGCCTCCAATCGCTTCCTGTCGTTGATGCACCAGGACCGGCTGTTGCCGGAGTTGACGGCGCCGCCCCTGACCCCTGACGAGCTGTCCCTGGTGCAGCTCAGCCCGGAGAGCCTGGCGGGCGTCAAGGGCGTCACCGGCTGACCCGTACAGCACTCGGTCCGGTCCGCATCGACGGCCTAGGCGAGAAAGGCCCGCTCTTTCCATGACGAACGAAGAAAAGCTCGTCGACTACCTCAAGTGGACTACGGCCGAGCTCCATCAGACCCGGCAGCAGGTGCGCGAGCTCCAGGAGCAGCGGCAGGAGCCGATCGCCATCGTCGGGATGGCCTGCCGCTTCCCCGGCGGCGTGCGCACGCCCGGGCAACTGTGGGACCTGGTGGCCGACGAACGGGACGCCATCACCAGCTTCCCCACCGACCGCGGCTGGGACCTGGAGAACCTGTACCACCCCGATCCCGAGCACCACGGCACCTCGTACGTGCGGGCGGGTGGCTTCGTCCACGACGCGGCCCACTTCGACGCCGGGTTCTTCGACATCAGTGACCGCGAAGCGCCGGCGATGGAGCCGCAGCAGCGGCTGCTGCTTGAGGTGGCCTGGGAGGCGGTGGAGAGTGCGGGCATCGCGCCGCACACCCTGCGTGCGTCGGCGACCAGCGTGTATTCGGGTGTGATGTACCACGACTACGCGTCCCGGCTGACGGAGATCCCCGAAGGGTTGCTCGGCTACGTCGGCAACGGCAATGCGGCCAGCCTGTCCGCCGGCCGCATCGCCTACACCCTGGGGTTGCAGGGCGCGGCGGTCTCGCTCGACACCGCTTGTTCGTCCTCGCTGGTGGCGATGCACCTGGCGGCCCGGGCGCTGCGGCAGGGCGAGTGTTCGCTCGCGCTGGCCGGTGGCGCCGCGATCAACTACACCGCGAGCGCCTTCCAAGTCGCTTCCAGTCAGAGGCAGTTGGCGCCCGATGCGCGCTGCAAGTCGTTCGCGGACGCCGCCGACGGGATGGTGTACTCCGAGGGGGTGGGCCTGGTCCTGTTGGAGCGGCTTTCGGACGCCCAGCGCAACGGGCACCAGGTGCTGGCCGTGATCCGTGGCTCGGCGATCAACCAGGACGGTGCCAGTACGGGCATGGCGGCGCCCAACGGCCCGGCACAGCAGCAGTTGATCAGGGACGCGCTGGCCAGTGCCCGGCTGACGCCGGCGGACGTGGACGTGGTGGAGGCGCACGGCACCGGTACGGCCTTCGGTGACTCGATCGAGTCGCAGGCACTGCTGTCCACCTACGGCAAGGACCGGCCGGCCGACGATCCGCTGCTGCTCGGCTGCATAAAGTCCAACATCGGTCACACCCAGGCCGCGGCCGGCATCGCCAGTGTGATCAAGATGGTGGCGGCGATGCGGCACCGTACGCTGCCGCCGTCGCTGCACGTGGACCGGCCGACCCGGCTGGTGGCCTGGCGTACGGGCGCGGTGCGGCTGGTGACCGAGGCGACCGCGTGGCCACAGCGGGAGCGTCCGCTGCGGGCCGCGGTCTCTTCCTTCAGCGCCAGCGGCACCAATGCGCACCTGATCCTGGAGCAGCCGCCGGCGCAGCCCGCCACGGACGCCCCGGCGCGGCCGGCCGCCACGGCCGGCGGGGTGGTGCCGCTGCTGGTCTCCGCCCGTACGGAGCAGGCGTTGGCCGGGCAGGCCAGGGCGCTCGTGGCGCACCTGGGCGCGGTCGACGACCTCAGCCCCGGCGACGTCGGCTGGTCCCTGGCGACGACGCGTACGGCGTTCGAGCAGCAGGCCGTGGTGATCGGCGCGGACCGCGAGGAGTTGTTGGCGGGGCTTGCGGCGCTCGCTGCCGGTCGGGCGCACCCAACGGTGGCCGGCCCCGAGGCGCTGCGGCCCGGGGCGCGGGCGACCGGCGCGGGCACGGTGGTGTGGGCGTTCGGCTCCACCGATGGGTGGCGTCCTGGACTGGGCGCGGAGTTGTACGAGCGGTTCCCAGCCTTCGCCACGGCCTTCGACGAGGCGTGCGCGGCCTTCGACACCTGGCTGGAGCGACCGCTGCGCGAGGTGGCGTTCGGCTCGGCGCCCGGCAGTGCGCGCCTGTTGGAGTCCGCCGGGTACGCCAGGGCCGCGCGCTGTGCCCTGCACCTCGCGCTGGCCAGGTTGCTGCTGGCGCTCGGCAGCACGCCGGACGCGGTCGTCGGCACGGGTGCCGGGGAGATCGCCGCCGCGCAGGTGGCCGGCGCACTGACGGTGGCCGACGCCTGTGCGCTGGTCATCGCCGACGCCGAGGGCCCGCAGCGAGTGCGGCAGACCGCGGCCGGTCTCGACTACCGGCAGGCCACCATCACGGTGCTCTGTGCGCGTACCGGCGAGGCGGTCACCGATGCGGTCGGCACCGCCGACCACTGGATCGGCCGGAGCACGCGGGGTGCGGCGGGGGCCGCGGACGGCCTGGCCGAGGTGCTGACCGGGGCGGGCGCCCTGGTGGACCTCGGGCCCGAGCCGCTGTGGGAACCCGCGCTGGTGGAGGCCGTGGGCGTACCGCTGGTAGTGGGTGCGCTGGCTCCGGAGCGGCCCGAGGTGCGGGCGCTGCTGCATTCGCTGGCCCGGTTGCACCTGTCGGGCCGGGCCGTGGACTGGCCCGCCGTGTTCACCGGCGGGCCGGCGCCGCGGACCGTACCGCTGCCGACGTACGCCTTCCAGCGGCGGCGCTACTGGCTTGAGGACGAGCCGGCGGCCGGTGCCCCGGCGGCCTGGACGCCGGCCGACACGGCGTTCTGGGGCGCCGTCGACCAGGCAGATCCGGCCGCACTGGCCCGTGCGCTCGGCGTGACCGGAGACGAACGCGCCCTGCTCCAGCAGGCGTTGCCGGCCCTGGCGGCCTGGCGCCGGCGCCAGCAGTGGCAGTACCGGGTGGGTTGGCGGGCCGTGGCCGACGCGGTGGACCCGCGGCTGTCCGGGCGGTGGCTGGTGGTCGCCGCGCAGCAGCAGCCGGCGGATGAGGACTCCGCGCGGCAGCCGGAGGGGCAGGGCGGGCCGGCCGGCGGGTTGGTCGCGGCGGTGCGCGGTGCGCTGGTCGGCCGGGGCGCCGATGTGGTGCCGCTGGACGTGGAGTTGACCGGCGCCACCGGCGCGCAGTGGTCCGAGCAGGTGGCGCGGGCCGCCGCCGGGCAGCCGCTGGCGGGTGTGGTGTCGTTGTTGGCCCTGGTCGGGCAGGGACCGGCGCCGTCCGCTGACGGCTTGGGCCCGGGCGGGCCGGGTCAGGCCGTGGCCCCGACGGTCGTACTGGCTGACGCACTGGAGCGGGCGCAGGTCGCGGCGCCGCTGTGGGTGTTGACGCGGGGCGCGGTCCAGGTGGACGCCGGCGATCCGCCGGCCCATCCGGCACAGGCCGGCCTGTGGGGTCTTGCCGGGGCGCTGGCGGCGGAGCGGCAGCGGGCGTGGGGCGGCGTGGTCGACCTGCCCGTGCGGTTCGACGACCGGGCCGGGCGCCGGCTGGCCGGCGCGCTGCTGGCCGAACTCGACGAGAGCGAGGTGGCGTTGCGGTCCGACAGCGCCTTCGCCCGCCGGCTGGTGCGCCAGGTGCCTGCTGCCCCTGAGACGGACGACGCGGCGCTCCGGGGCACGGTGCTGATCAGCGGGGCCGCCACCGCCGCCGGCCGGTACGCGGCCCGCTGGGCGGTGGATGCGGGTGCCGCCCACGTCCTGCTGGTGGACGCCACCGCACCGGATGGCACGTGGGTGTCCGAGCTTGGCGCGCGGGCCGGGTCGGCCGGTGGCCGGGTGTCGGCCGTGGTCGCGGACCTGGCCGAGGCGGCGGAGGTCGCCCGGGTGGTCGCCGCGGTGCCCGCCGACGCCCCGCTGACCGCGGTGGTGCACCTGGCCAGCGACCTCCCGCAGGAGGCCGGCCCGCTGGACGCCGACCGCCTGGTGGGCGAGTGGCCAGGGGCCGTGGCCGCTGCGGCGCACCTGTGCGCCGTCGGCCGTGAGCACGAACTGCCGGCCGTGGTGCTGTGTTCGTCGATCGCGGGTGTGTTCACCGGCCCCGGCCTGGGCAACCAGGCGCCCGCGCACGCGTATCTGAACGCGCTCGCCCAGCAGTACCGGGCGCAGGGTGTGCCCGCGGTCTCGGTGTGCTGGGGTCCGGTGGACGAACCGAATCCGGCCTCGGGCGCCGGCAAGCAGTTGCGCGGCAACGGTGTGGCGGCGCTGCCCGAGGCCGCGGTGGGCGCCGCGCTGTGGCAGGCGGTCACGGCGCGGCCGGCGGCGCTGGTGGTCGCCGACGTCGATTGGGGCTGGGTCGCCGCGCACGCGCCCGAGCTGGGCGTCCGGCAGCTCTTCGCGGACCTTCCTGAGCTGCGGCGACAGCCGGTGCCCGGGTCGGCCGCGGCCCCCGCCCGTACGCCGTCGTGACCGGCGGCTGCGCACCGCTGGGCCGGCCCGTCGTGCGACGGCGGCCGGTTTGGCACCCCCTTGGGCCGGTCACGGCCCGGCACACGAGTTCTTGGGGACGGCCACCCCCGTCGGCGACGCCGGCGGCCACGTCCCGAAGCCCCAACCAGACGGGAGAAAGTGATGCAGACGGACAACAGCGAGGTCAACCTCGACGGCACCGAGTTGCAGAAGCAGCTCGCCAGCGCCTCGCCGGAGGAGCGCGAGGCGATTTTGCGGGAGACGGTACGCGCCCAGTTGGCGGGCATCCTCTCCCCCACCGTCATCGAGGACGACAGCAACTTCCTTGAGAACGGGCTCACTTCGCTCACCGCGCTGGAGCTGACCCGCAACCTGATGACGCTGACGGACGTGGAGATCCCGCTCGTCGCGATCCTGGAGTACCCGACCCCGGCCGCACTCGGCAACTACCTCGCCGAGGCGTACGCGGCGGTGGCCAGCGGTGAGGCCGCGGCTGCCGGCAGCACCACGGAATAGCCGGACGGGCGGAGCCATGGCTCGCGCCCAAGGCGGTCACCAGCCGCCCCGGAGCCGGCCGAAGGCCGCACCACGCGCCGCACCAGGAGCACGCCACGACCTGGTGCGGCGCTGCGTATGCCTGGCCTGTCGCAGCTCAGATCCAACTTGTCCCGCGTCGGGCCTGTCGTCCGTCCGTGTCGCCGTACGCCGGTGCCGCCGTATGCACCTGTGTCGCCGTACATCCGCGGCGTCGGGCGCGCGCGGCGGCGTACCCCTGCACGCGAAGCCGTACCCCCGCGCGGGGAGCTGCGAGATCCGGTCGCTGCCAAGCGGTGGGCCGCGGGGCGTCCGGGGCCTTCATGCTGGCGCCCCGTGGGTCGGATCCACTCAGGGGTGGGAGCGGGCTCAGGGCTGGGAGCGGGGGCGCCCGCCGAGGAAGTCCGTCGTGGCCGCCACGAACTGTTCGGGGTCGTCGAGCCACGGGTAGTGGCCGGCTGCCGGCTGCACCACGAGGGCGGCGTCGGGGAAGACCTTCGCGAACTCGGCCGCGACCGCCGGCGGGCTGTTGACGTCGAACTCTCCCGTCAGCAGCAGGACGGGCGCCGCACAGGAGGCGAGTGCCGCACGCGTGTCCTTCGGGGTGAAGGCGCCCTCGGCGGCGAACTGGGCGACGGCTTCCGGGTTGCTCGGACGGCTGGCCGCGTGGTGCTGGCGCGCCGCGGCGTCCCATCGGCCCCAGAAGAAGGGGGCGACGGCCTCCCAGTCCTCGCCCGTGCCGTCGGCGATCGCCTTGAGGGCGGCGAACGCCGCCGGGAACCAGGGCTCGTCCTTCCTGAGCTGCGCGACCGCGCGCCGCGCCTCTGCCGTGACCGCCAGGCCGACGGCTCGGGGGCTGGGTCCGACGAGGGTGAGCTTGCCGACCCGCTCCGGGTGCCGGGCCGCGTACTGCGTCGCCGTGTTGGTACCGGCGGAGTGCCCGAGGACGTCGACCCGCGGCAGATCGAGGTGGATGCGTAGTGCCTCGACGTCGTCGACCAGCCGGTCGCAGCGGTAGGTGGAGGCGTCCTGGGGAATCGCGGACCGGCCGGTGCCGCGAAGGTCCAGGACGATCAACCGGCGGTGCGCGGACAGACCACCGAGGTCCCCGAGGTAGCCGGAGTCCGCGGGACCGCCCGGGATGCAGAGGACCGGCTCGCCGGCGCCGATCACGCGGTACGAGAGCCGGGTTCCGTCTGACGCGCAGAACGCGGAGTAGGTCGCCATGGGGCGGATATTGCCAGCCACGACCTGGCATTACAACCAGGTTATGACGAGGGCGGCGTGGTGTATAACCGGGTGGTGGCAGGTGAAGAGAGCCCTCGGCGAACGCCCGAGAAGCTGACCGAGGAACAGGCCGAGCAGTTGCTCGCCGACATGAACGAGGTCATCCGCGCAGGTGAGGAGATGCGCACGCTGCGCGCCGAGATGGTCAAGGTCTTCGCGGGCTATGGCTGGACGCAGGAGCGCATCGCCCAGCTCACGGACATGAGCCAGCCCGCCGTGTCCAAGCAGTTGGCGAAGCACAGGTCCGACGGGTTGCGGCCTCCGCTGGACGTGTCGCTCGGCCAGCGCGACGTCCCCTGGCTCGAAGGCCGGCTCTGGGGCCTCGCCGAGGAAATCTCCGAGGTCCTTGCCGAAGCCGCGCACTGCACTCGCTGCGTCACCGCGCTCGCCCGCGGGAGGAGACGCTTCACGCCGCAGACCGTCGACGCGTTGCGGCGTCTCGTCGAGGAGGACCTGAGGGTGTTCCGGGCGGAGCTGCCCGCCACCTTTCGGAGCGCGTACGACGAGATCAGCCGTGGCCTTGACGTCCCGCCGAAGATCACCACCCGCGACTCGGCATCGGTACGCCGCACCGTCGCCCACCGCGTCCAGCGCGACGCCCTCAAGGGTTGACGGTCGGTCGCCCACGGGCACAGCCTTACCGACCTCGCCCACAAGCACCCCGCGCCAGCCCACCACCACGGCCGGCCCGTACTCGTCTCCCGTCCGCCCGGCGCGGCCCCGCCGCGCCGTCCCGCCGCCGCGCTCCGGTCGCGTTGTCAGGCCCCCCGGCTACGGTGCGGGCATGGCGAATTTCGTATTGGTCGCAGGGGCTTGGCTCGGGGCGTGGGCGTGGGGCGAGGTGGTGCCCGCGTTGCGGGCCGCGGGGCACGGGGCGCATCCGTTGACGTTGTCGGGTCTGGCCGACAGGCGCGGTGTCGCGGCCGGGCAGCAGACGCACGTGGCGGACATCGTCGACCAGGTGGAGCGGCTTGACCTGCACGATGTCGTGCTGGTCGGCCACAGTTACGCGGGCATCCCGGTCGGGCAGGCCGCGGAGCTGATCGGTGGGCGGCTGGCCCGGGTGGTGTTCGTCGACTCCAACGTGCCCGAGGACGGGGTGTCGTTCACCGCCGGCATGTCGGGTGGCCGGCAGCAGGCCGTGGAAGCGGCGATCGCCGAGGCCGGTGGCTGGTGGCCGCCGCTGACCGCGGCCGACTACGTCGGTGAGGGGCTGACCGAGGAGCAGATCGACTGGATCGTGTCCGGTTCGACGCCCCATCCGGGTGGCTCGCTGACCGAGCCGGCCCGGTTGTCTGGCCCGCTCGGTGCGCTGCCGGGCACGTACCTCAAGTGCCTGCTGGACGGTCCCGAGCCGCCGCCGGCTGCCGTCGAGCCCCTGGCCAGCGGCGCATGGCGGCGGGTGGAGCTGGACACCGGACACTGGCCGATGTTCTCCGCACCGCGCGCCCTGACCCGGCTGCTGCTCGACGAGGCCGCCAGGTGACCTGATCGCGCTCGGGCTGGCCGCGGTCCCAGCGGTACGGGTCCCAAGGCCGGGGCGGGGGCGCATCCGTACGGCGGCCCGGTCGCTGAGGCCGGGCGCGGCGGGCCACCCCGTGAGCTGGGCGGGCTGCCGCACCTGTCGCGCAGCAGGGCAGTGGGCGCGGGGCGCGGCGGCGGGCCGCCGCGGGGCCTGGGGAAGGCCGAAGCGGCGCCGCGGCCAGCGGCCCGGCCCCGTGGTCCGGCGGTCCTGCGTGGAGTGCGTCAGGTCAGGGCGAAGGGTGTGCGGAGCTCAGAAGACGCACTGCACGTGCTTGATGGCTTCCACGAAGCTCGCCACGAGACGGCGGGGCTCACCCTCGGTGCGGATGTGCGGCAGCCGGCTGAAGAGTTCCCGGAAGAAGACGGTGACCTCCATCCGGGCCAGGTGGGCACCGAGGCAGAAGTGCGGGCCGATCGAGCCGAAGGTCATGTGCGGGTTGGGGTCGCGGGTGATGTCGAACTCATAGGGGTTGGGGAAGACCTTCTCGTCCCGGTTGGCCGACCAGTAGAACAGCAGGACCTTGTCGTCCTTCTTGAACTTGTGGCCGTTGACCTCGCAGTCGCGGGTGGCGGTGCGGCGCATCCAGTTGATGGGTGTCGCCACCCGCAGGATCTCCTCGACGGCGCGCGGGGCGTGGGCCTCGAAGTCGGAGAGCAGCAGTTCGCGCTGGTCGGGGTGGTCGGTGAGCAGTACCAGACCGCGGGAGAGCGCGTTGCGGGTGGTCTCCATGCCGGCGATGACCAGCAGGATGAAGAAGGACGACAGTTCCTCGGGCGTCAGCCGTTCGCCGTCGATCTCGGCCCGCACCAGCCGCGTGACGAGGTCGTCGGTGGGGTTCTTCGTCCGGTCGGCAGCCAGTGCCGAAATGTAGTCACCGAGCTCGCGCGAGGTGCGCAGCAGCGCCGGGGTGGCCTGGTCGAGCCGGGGCACGTACTCCGGGTCGAAGGTGCCGACGATGATGTTGGAGCGGTCGTAGATGAATTCGTAGTCGCTGCTGGGGATGCCCATCATGCCGCTGAGCACCGCGATCGGCATGATCGCCGCGGCCTGTCGTACGAAGTCGCCCGGGCCGTTCGCTATGAGGTCGTCCACGATCTGCCGGGCCGCCTTCTGCGAGGCCACCTCGAACTCCGCGGCCATGCCGCGGCCGAAGGCCCGGGAGACGATCCGCCGCATCCGCGCGTGCTGCGGATTGTCCATATTGATCATGGAGCCGAAGAAGTTGCTGAACTCCTGCGGGAGATCCACGATGCTGATGGCGGTCGGGGTGGAGCGGAAGTCCTGCGGGCGACGGCTGACCTCGGCGATGTCGGCGTGGTTCACCAGCGCGTAATAGCCGGACCCATGCGGATATCCGGGCATCGCCGGCTCGCGGAAGTGCACCGGGTGGGGTGCCTTGCGCAGCGCCGCGAAGGCCGCGTCGCGGTCACCGAACGGCTGCGCCCAGAAGGCCAGATCCGTCAGGTTGATGTTGGCGACGTCGTCGAACCTGGATTCGGGGGGATACACGGCGCCTCGTTTCACGCTGGGTAACTGGGGTGGTCGGGGAGGAACGGCAGGGCCGCACGGGAAGGGACGCGGCCTTGGCGCGTACGGCCCACGCACGCCAAAGCCCTGAAGAACGCGGTCGCATAACGCGAAAGCGCCGCAGGCGAGGAATCGCACTGCGACGTCACCGATTTGACCGATGGACCCTGGCGAACAGGACCTGGTGCACTGGATGAGAATTCACGACGAAATACCGAAGAGTGGGCGGTGGTTGAGTTTTCCGCATCGACTTTGGGAAGTGATATCAACACCATCGCCGCGAAGTCTCCTGCGTTGAGGCGGTCCAGCATGGAAGAGCATCCCGCGGCGCCCTTAAGCCTCTCTAATGCGCCGCCAGCTTTCGACAACGGGGCTCGAAATGCAGTGGATTTACGCGTTAGACTTCCCGCATGGATCTTTCCGTGCCCGTAACCGATGACGTGAAATTGCATTTCCGACACCGGCCGGGAACCGCGTCCCCGGCGTTCCTTCTGGTCCACGGCATGGCCTCCAGCGCCCAGCTGTGGGACGAGGTGGCCGACGACCTTGCGGCGGCGGGGCATCCGGTGTACGCGGTGGACCTGCGGGGCCACGGCGAGTCCGACACGCCCGACACCGGCTTCGACACACCCACGGCCGTCGCCGACCTGGTGGCCTCCTGTGAATTCCTGGGGCTCAAGCGCGTGGTGGTGGCGGGGCATTCGTGGGGTGGGAACGTCTCGGTGCGCTTCACTGCCGAGAACCCGCACCTGGTCTCCGCGCTCGCCCTGGTTGACGGCGGTTGGTTGGAGCCGGCGGCGGCCTTCGCCTCCTGGGACGCGTTCGTGGCGGCCCTGCGGCCGGCCGCGTTGGAAGGCGCCACGGTGGCGAGCATCAGCGCCTACTTCCGCACCATCCACCCCGACTGGTCGCCGGCGGCGATCGACGCGGCCGTGGCCACCATGCGCATCCACCCGGACGGCTCGCTGTCCCAGCGCATGACACTCGACCAGCACATGTCGATCCTGCGCAGCATCTGGGACGAGCCGCCGGCCCCCTGGTACCCGGACATCGACGTGCCCACCCTGCTGATGCTCGCCATTCCCAAGGGCGCGCTGCCCCCGTTGGCGAACCGGATCCGCACCCGGGTCCAGAACACCACCGCGCCGTTGCGCCACGCCACCTTCCGCGAGTACCCCGACTCCGAGCACGACCTGCATGCGCAGCGCCCTCACGAAGTGGCCGCCGATCTACTGGAGTTGGCCCGCAGGACGGCGTAGCGGGAGCCCACCGGCGGCGGATGGGTTGACGATCGGCGGGCCGAGGATGACTCGTCCTGCCGCCGGTGTCCCCGCCGCACGACGGGCCCGCTCCCCCGCTCCGGAGGGAGCCAGTCCGACCGGCGCCCCTCGGCTCGTACGAGCGGTCAGAGCATGCGGCGCAGCGCGGTCTCCACGGCGTCGATGAGCGGGTCGCCCAGCGAGCGCGGGTGCCTGGCCAGGCCGAGTTCGACGTCCGGCAAGGTGGGGAGCGCGTGGGCGTCGTGGCGGGCCATGGCCGGGTCGAGGTTGGCCGGCAGGAGCGCGGCGACGCCGAGCCCGGCCCGTACCGCGGCGAGCACGCCGACCAGGCTGTTGCTCTCGAACGCCACCCGCCAGGGACGCCCGGCGCGTTCCAACGCGTCCAGCACCGAGGTGCGCCAGGAGCAGGTGTTGGCGAACAGCACCACGGGCAGCGGGTCGTCGGCCACCTCCACCCCCGGGCCGACGGCCCAGACCAGCGGGCGACGCACGGTCCAGCGCGGCGGCGCAGGAACGGCCGCCACCTCGTTGAGTACGAGGTGGACGCGGCCCGTGTCGTAGGCCCCGCGCATGTCGGCGTCGGACATGCTCAGCACCTCCAGGGTTGCGTCGGGGTGCAACCTGGCGAGGTCGGCGAGGACCTGTGGGAGTCGGGACGCGATGAGGTCTTCGAGCAGCCCGACGCCGCAGCGGCCGGTGAGCGTGCGCCCGGTTTCGGTGAGTGCCTGGGTGGAGAGCGCGAGGATGCGTTCAGCGAACGGCAGGAGTTCCTCGCCCGCCCGGGTCAGCGAGACGCCCGCGGGCGAGCGGTGGAGCAGCGGCCGGCCGACGACCCTCTCCAACTTGCGCACCTGCTGGCTGAGAGCCGGCTGGGTGTGCCCGAGCGTCGTCGCCGCGCGGCTGATGCTGCCGGCCCGTACGACGGTGACGAAGGACCGCAGCAACCCGATCTCAAGATCCTTGGCCATAACGTTTGATTATGTCAGCCCTTGCACATTCGCCACTACCTATGGCGTGCCGGAGGGCCTAGCGTCACGCAGGTGACCGGATACCGACAGGTGCTCACCCTGCCCGGGATGGCAGCGTTGTTGGGTGTCTCCTTCCTCGCCCGTACGGCGATCACGGCCGTTGCACTGGCGTTGACGACGTACGTCGTGTTCGGCCTGCACCTGGGTTATGCGGCGGCCGGCGTCGTCGTCGCCGCCCTGACCGCGGGGCTGGCGGTGGGTGGTCCGCTGCTCGGCCGGGCGATCGACCGCCGGGGCCTGCGCACGGTGTTGATGGCGACCTCCGTCGCGCAGGCGGTGTTCTGGTGGGGCGTGCCGTTCCTGCCCTTCCGGTATCTGGTGGGCGCCGCCTTCGTCGCGGGGCTGTTGATGGTGCCGGTCCAGTCGGTGACCAGGCAGGCGATCACCGCGCTGACGACGGTGGGCCAGCGCCGGACCGCGTTCGCGTGCGAGTCGGTGCAGGGCGAGCTGTCGTACGTGGTGGGCCCGGCGCTGGTGCTGCTGTGTGCGGCCGGGCTGCCGCCGCGCGCGGTGGTGTGGGGGCTCGGCGCCGCGATCGTGGCCGGTGGGGTCGGGGTGGCCTGGCTCGATCCACCGCTACGCTCGGCGGACGAGACCGCTGTCGGTACGGGTGGTCGGCCGCGGCGCCGGGAGTGGTGGGGCGCCGGCATGGTGGCCGTACTGACGATGGGCTTCGGTACGGCGATGCTGCTCGGCGGCGTCGATCTCGCGATCGTCGCCGTGCTTGCGGAGTCGGGGCAGTTGCGGTGGGCCGCCGTGGTCGTGGCCGTCCTCGGCACGGCCTCCGTCGCAGGTGGGTTGGGTTACGGCGGGTCGACCCTGGCACTGCCTGCTTGGCTGCTGCTCGGCCTGCTGGGGCTTGTGACGGTTCCGGTCGGGCTCGCCCATGGCTGGCCCTGGCTCAGCCTGGCCCTGGTGGGCACCGGGTTGCTCACCGCTCCCACCCTCGCCACGGTGGCGGACGCGGTGAGTCGGCTGGCGCCGGCCGGTGTACGGGGAGAGGCTACGGGGCTCCAGTCCTCCGCGCAGAGCGCGGGCTTCGCGCTCGGCTCCCCGCTCGCCGGAATGGTGGTCGACGCCTCCGAGCCGGCGGGCGGGTTCGTGGTCGCCGGGCTGGCCGGGGTCGCCGCAGCGCTGGTGGGGTGGCTGCTCTCCCGGCGGCCCTCGCACCGGGAACCCCGCCCGTCGAAAGACCCCGCGGCAGCCCTCGTACTCCCGGCAACAAAGGCTTTGCGCGGACCGTCGTCCGAATGATCAGGTGGAGCGGTGGCCCATGATGAGGAGACGCCCCTCCGACCGCGCACCCTGGCCTGGGTGAGTCGGCACCTGAGGAGCGGCGAACGGATCGTCGGAGCCGAGACGTTGCACGGTGGCATCACCGCCGACGTGCGGAGGGTGACCGTCAGCACGCCCCGCGGCGACACCCGCCACCTGGTGCTGCGGAGCTTCGTCGACGCGCACCGTGTGCAGTACGCCGCGGACTGGCTCGGCCGCGAGAGCGGCGCCCTGGCCCTCCTCACGGAGACTGGCGTGTCGGCTCCCGAGTTGGTCGCGGTCGATCCGACCGCGACGCACTGCGAGTACCCGTCGCTCCTGATGACCCATCTGGCCGGCCGGACGGTCCTCCGCGACGAGGGGTTGGAGGCGCGTGTTCCGCTGTTGGCCCGTCAGCTCGTGGCGATCCACGCGGTGCGCCCCGCCGAACTGCCCCGGACGTACACGACGTTGACGACCGCCGACACGGTGGTGGTTCCGGAGGGCGCCGACCCGGCGGTGTGGGCCACGGCGATCGATGTGATCCGCGAGCCCGCGCCACCGTACGAGGGGCGGTTCCTGCACCGGGACTTCCAACCCGGCAACGTCCTGTTCGACGTGTCGGACGACCCGTCCGCGCCGCCCACCCACCCCGCGCCGCCTTCTCTGCCCACTCCGCCCGCGCCGTCGGCCGGCGTCCGGATCAGTGGCGTCATCGACTGGGCCGGGGCCTCCTGGGGGCCTGCGGACCTCGATGTGGCGCACTGCTCGACCACGCTGGCGCTGCTACACGGCCCGGCGTGGGGCCTGCGGTTCACCGCGGCGTACGAGGAAGCCGGCGGGGTGCTGGCCGCGGCGACCGGCGAACGGCGGTACTGGCAGGTGCGGGACGCGCTGGCGGCTTCGGAGGAGGTCCAGCCGGTGGCACGGGCCTGGCGGGAGGCAGGGCGGGCCGAGCTGACCGATCGGGTCGTGGCGGAACGGCTCGACGCCTACGTCGCGGCCCTGCTGGACGCGCTGGGCTGAGGTCGGTACGGCCCCGGCCGCCCGCCCTCCGACCTGGCACGAAGCGCCCGGCGGCCCCTGGCAGCGCCCGGTTGTGCGCCGGGCGCTGGCCGCCGACGCCGTCCGACGCCGTGCGCCCGGCGTCGCCGGCCGGCCAGGAGACGGACTCCCGCCGGCTGCGCTGCCGGGCGCACGGTGGTACTCGCGCACAGGGTGGGCGCGCGCGGTGGTGGGCGCTGGCCGCTACGAGCCCATCTCCTCGATGAGGGCGAACACCTCGTCGGCCGTGGCACCGGAAAGGTCCTCGTCACCGGTGCTCTCCGCGGCCCGGTCGGCAACCTTGGCGGGGTACTTCCACAGCAGAGCCTGGAGCCGGTTGACCAGCCCGGTCCGGCGCGGGTCGGCGGCCGGCAGCGCGGCGAGCGCGGCCTCCAGCTCGTCGAGGTGGCCGAGCGCAGGGTGTGCCTGCTCCCCGTCGTCCGGCAGCAGTTGGGTGAGCAGTTGGCCGGCCAGCGTACTGGGCGTCGGATAGTCGAAGACCAGCGTGCTGGAGAGGGTCAGGCCGAGTGCGCCGCGTAGCCGGTTGCGTAGTTCAACGGCGGCGATGGAGTCGAACCCGAGTTCCTTGAAGGGCCGGTCGGGGTCGACGGAGTCCGGCGACGGGTAGTGCAGCACGGCCGCCACCTGGGTGCGTACGATCCCGAGCAGGCGCTCGACGCGGTCTTCGGCGGGCAGCGCCACCAGCGCGTCGCGCAGCTCGGAAGCGGCGTCGGCCGCCGCGGCCCCGTCGGTCGCCCTGGTCGCCTCGACCGCGCGCCTGGCCTGCTCCACCCCGGTCAGCAGGGCGCTCGGACGGGCCATGGTGAACAGGGGCGCGAAGCGGTCCCAGGCCACGTCGACCACGGCCAGGTGCGGATCGTCGTGGTCGAGCAGCGTACCGAGTGCGCTCACCGCGAGCCGCGGATCGAGCGGTGCCAGCCCCTGTCGCCGCAGCCGGTCGGTGTGCGCGGCGAGGTCGGTGTCCGCGTCGCCCGCCGCACCGGGCAGGTCCCACAGGCCCCAGGTCACCGACGACACCCGGTGCCCGGCGGCCCGGCGCTGCTGCGCCAGCGCGTCAAGTTGGGCAGTCGCGGCAGCGTACGCACCGTGGTCCTTGCTGCCCCAGGCGGCGGCGACGGTGGAGAAGTGCACCACCGTGTCATCGGGCCCGAGCCCGCACAGTTCGTCCAGGTGCGGACCGCCGTCCACCAGATTGGCCTCGATCACCGCGCCGAGCCCGGCCGGGGTGACCTCGGCCAGCGGGGCGAGTTCGCCGGTGGCCGAGGTGGAGATGACCGTACCGATCCGCGCCCCCCGCTCGGCCAGGTCGGCCACCAGGCGGGCGACGGCTGCCCGGTCGCTCGGCGCACCGTCAATGATCTCCAACTCAGCGCCCAGAGCTTGGAGTTCAGCCGTCAGCTCGGTGACTCCGGCGGCGCTTGAGCCGTCGGGTCCGAGCAGCAGGACGCGGTCCGCGCCGGCTTCGGCCGCCCAGCGGGCGAGGTGGCCGGCCGGCCCTTCGGCCGTGCCGGTGATGAGTACGGCGTCGCGCGGCTGCCACGCCCGCCCCGGTGCGCGTTCGCCCAGTGGGGCGGGCACCAGCCGCCGGCCCCACACCGCGCCGTCGCGCAGCGCCACCTGATCCTCGCCGTGGGCCCCGGCGAGCAGCGCGCTGAGCAAGCCGGGATCGGCACTCTCCGGCCGTGCCGGCAGGTCGAGGAGTCCGCCCCACAGTTCGGGGTGTTCCAGGGCGGCCACCCGGCCGAGGCCCCAGAGCTGGGCCTGTACCGGCGCGTCGACGGATTCCGCGTCGGAGACCGCGACGGCCCCCCGCGTGGCGCACCACAGCGGGCTGCTGACGCCGACTTCCAGCAGGGCTTGCACCAGTGCGAGCGTCGCGGCGACGCCGGTCGTCACGCTCGTACGCGCCGGATACGGGCGCTCGTCCAGGCCGAGCAGGGAGAGGACGCGGGTGGGTGCGGCGGCCTCGTCCGCGTAGACCTCCTGCAACTCCGCGACCAACCCTGCCCGGTCGGCCCCCGCCCCCACGGTGAGCCGGCGCACCTGGCCGCCCGCCGCGCCCAGGGCCTCCGTGCACAGCTCGACCCATGCATCGGCGCCCGCGTCGGGGCACACCAGGAGCCAGGGTTCGGCCGCTCCCACCGGTTCCACGAGTTGGCTGAGGCGGTGCCATGCGATGCGGTACCGCCACTCGTCCACCTGGGACCGCTCGCGCCCGGCCCGACGCCACTGGGCCAGCACCGGCAGCACCACACCCAGCGAGGACCGTGCCGCTTCGTGACCGTCCTCCGCCCCACCGTCGAGCCGCAGGGCGGCCGTGAGCGCGCCCAGGTCCTGCTGCTCCACGGCGGCCCAGAACCCGGCTTCCTCCTCGTTCCCCGCCGGCCCCCCGATCGCGGGCAACGCGTCGGGAAGCCAGTAGCGTTCGCTTTGGAAGGCGTAGGTGGGCAGGTCCACGACGCGTGGGGTGGGGTTGGTGGGATACCAGCGGGTCCAGTCGATGGTGATGCCTGCGGCATAGGCGTGTCCGATGGAGCGTAGGAGCTGGTCCACTCCGCCTTGGTCGCGGCGGAGGGTGGGGACGGCGGCGGCGTGGATGCCCGTCTCTTCGAAGGTTTCTTGGAGTCCGACGGTGAGGACGGGGTGGGTGCTGGCTTCGATGAAGACCCGGTGTCCGTCGGTGAGGAGGACGCGTACGGCGTCTGCGAAGCGGACTTGTTCGCGGAGGTTGGTGACCCAGTAGCTGGTGGTCAGTTCGCTGGTGTCGATGCGCTGGGCCGTCACGGTGGAGTAGAAGGCGATGTCGGAGCGGGTGGGTGTGATGCCGGCCAGCACCTCGTGCAGTTCGTCGGCGATCTCGTCAACCTGCGGGCTGTGGGAGGCGTAGTCCACGTCGATGAGGCGTGCCCGGCCGCCGGACTCTTCCAGAGTGGTGACGGCGTGTTGTACGTGCTCAGGCGGGCCCGAAATCACCGTGGAACCAGGCCCGTTGACTGCTGCGATGCCCGCGCCGGCTGCTGCCTCACCCAGCCCGGCCAGGAAGTCGGCTGCCTTGTCCTGACTGAGCGCAAGCGATGCCATCGCGCCGCCACCCGCTAGCTTGCGGAGCGCCTTGCTGCGCAGGGCGACGACCTTCGCACCGTCTTCCAGCGACAGCGCGCCGGCGACGACGGCCGCGGCGATCTCACCCTGACTGTGACCGACGACCGCGGCCGGTGTCACACCCTGATCCGCCCAGACTGCGGCCAGCGACACCATCACCGCCCACAAGACCGGCTGCACCACATCAACCCGACCAAGGTCAGCAGCGCCCACGCCACCGCGCAACACCTCGGCGAGCGACCAGTCCACGTACGGCGCGAGCGCCCGCTCACACTCCGCGACCCGCGCCGCGAAGACCGGCGAAGCTTCGAGCAACCCCGCGCCCATCCCCACCCACTGCGACCCCTGGCCTGGGAAGACGAGTACGGGGCCGTGGTCGGTGGGGGTGGGGGTGGTGTCGGGGGTGGTGAGGTGGGGGTGGGGTTGGTCGGTGGCGAGGGCTTTGAGTGCGGTGGGGAGTTCGTCGGGGTGGGTAGTGGTGATGAGTGCGCGGTGGTCGAAGGTGGTGCGGGTGGTGGCCAGGGACCAGCCCACGTCCAGGGGTGAGAGGTGGGGGTGGCGGGTGAGGTGGTCAGCCAGGGCCTGTGCCTGGGCGCGTAGCGCCTGGGGCGTACGGGCCGACAGCACCCACGGCAACGGCCGACCGCTCTCCTCGGCCGACCCGGCCTCGGTCCCTGTCACCTCTCCTGCCTCGGACGCCTTCGCGGACTCCGGCGGCGCAAGGCCCTCCGGCGCCTCGGGGCCATCCGGCGCTTCGGAGGGCGCCGGTGCCGCTGGGGCCTCCTCCACGATGACGTGCGCGTTCGTCCCCGAGATCCCGAACGAGGACACCCCGGCCCGCCGTGGGTGCTCGCCGCTGGGCCAGGGGACCTGTTCGGTGAGCAGGCGTACGCTCCCTGCCGACCAGTCGACGTGCGGGTTGGGTTGGTCGACGTGCAGGGTCATGGGCAGCGTCTCGCGCTGGAGCGCCATGATCATCTTGATGACGCCGCCGACACCTGCGGCTGCCTGGGTGTGTCCGATGTTGGACTTGATGGAACCCAGCCACAGCGGCCGTCCTTCGGGCCGCCCCTGGCCATAGGTGGCGAGCAGGGCCTGCGCCTCGATCGGGTCGCCGAGCGAGGTGCCCGTGCCGTGCGCCTCCACGGCGTCGACCTGGTCGGGGGCGAGGCGGGCGTTCTCCAGGGCCTGCCTGATGACCCTTTCCTGGGCTACGTCGTTGGGGGCGGTGAGGCCGTTGGACGCGCCGTCCTGGTTGATCGCCGAGCCACGGATGACGGCCAGCACGCGGTGGCCGTTGCGGCGGGCGTCCGAGAGGCGTTCCAGCAGGATCAGGCCGACGCCCTCGGAGAAGCCGGTGCCGTCCGCCGATGCCGCGAAGGACTTGCAGCGGCCGTCGGGCGCGAGCCCCCGCTGCCGGGAGAACTCGGCGTAGGCGGTCGGTGTGGTGAGCGAGGTGACACCGCCGGCGACGGCCATCTCGCACTCACCCTGTCGCAGTGCCTGGGCCGCCAGGTGCATCGCCACCAGCGACGACGAGCAGGCCGTGTCGACCGTGACGGCCGGCCCTTCGAGACCGAAGGTGTACGCCACCCGACCGGACACCACGCTGGTGAGGCTGCCGGTGGTGGCGTAACCCTCGAAGCCCTCCGGGATGTGGGGGGTGCGGGACAGGTAGTCCTGGCTGGAGACACCCGCGTACACACCCGTGGCCGAGCCCTTGACCTGGGTGGGGTCGAGGCCGGCGCGTTCGAAGAGCTCCCAGGCGACCTCAAGCAGCAGCCGCTGCTGGGGGTCCATGGCCAGCGCCTCGCGCGGGCTGATCCCGAAGAACTCGGCGTCGAAGCGGTCGGCGCCGTCCAGGAACCCGCCGTCGCGCACATAGCTGGTCCCGGGGTGGTCCGGGTCCGGGTGGTAGAGGCCCTCCAGGTCCCAGCCGCGGTCGGTGGGGAACCCCGTGATGGCGTCCGTGTCCGATGCGACCAGGTCCCACAGGTCTTCCGGGCCGCGGACGCCGCCCGGGTAGCGGCAGGCCATGCCGACGACGGCGATCGGTTCCTGGGACCGTTCCGTCACCTCGCGCAGCCGCTGACGCGCCTGTCCGAGGTCGACCGTGACCCGCTTCAGATACTGACGGAGCTTGGCTTCCGTGTCCGACATCAGTTCTCGCTCCTGATCAAGAAGGCAGTTCCCGGTCAATGAAGGCGAACAGCTCGTCGTCCGACGCCGCGTCCACCGCGTCGCTGTCGACGGCGTCCGGGTCCGGCTGGTCGTCGGGGCCGTTGTCGTTCAACCGCCACAGCAGCGTCTCCAGCCGCTTGGCGAGCTTGCCGCGTACGTCGCCGTCCGAGGTGAACTGCGCCATGGCCGCCTCGAACTTGGTGAGTTCGTCGAAGAGCGGCGCCGCCGGGTCGGCCGCGGCCGGGCACAGCTTTTCGCGCAGGTCCTCGGCGATGGCCGCGGGCGTGGGGTACCTGAAGATGAAGGTGGCGGGCAGCCGGAGTCCGGTGGCTGCGGAGAGCCGGTTGCGCAGTTCCACGGCGGTCAGCGAGTCGAATCCCAGGTCCTTGAACGGGGCGTCGCTGTGCACCGCGTTCAGGTCGGCGTGGCCGAGTACGGCCGCCGCGTTGCTGCGGACCAGGTGGAGCAGGGTGCGGTGCTGTTCTTCGGTGGAGAGGGCGGCGAGTTGGCCGGCCCAGTTGGTCGCGGCCTGGTTGGTGGCCGCGCCGCGCCGGGTGGCGCCGGTGGCGACCAGGGCGCGGAGTTGGGCCGGCAGGGTGTCGGCAGACTGGCCCGCCAGGGTGCGCAGGTCCAGGTTGACGGCGGCGAGTTGGGCGTCGCCGTGTCGGGTGGCGGCGTCCAGGAGGCGCAGTGCGTGGTCGTTGGTGAGCGCCTTGATGCCGGAGCGGTTCATTCGGGCCAGGTCGGCAGTGTCCAGGTGGCCGGTCATGCCGCTGGCGTCGGCCCACAGGCCCCAGGCGATGGACACGCCGGGCAGTCCGTGGGCGCGCCGGTGGGCCACCAGTGCGTCGCAGAAGGCGTTGGCAGCCGCGTAGTTGGCCTGTCCGGGGCTACCGAGGGTGGCCGCCGCTGAGGAGAACACGACGAACATTCCGAGCCGTAGTCCTGCCGTGGCCGCGTGCAGGTGGGCGGCGGCGCTGGCCTTGGTCTCCCAGACGGGTGCCAGCCGGTCCGCCGTCTGCGAGGTGACCATGGCGTCGTCGAGTACGCCTGCTGCGTGGATGACACCGGTCAGCGGGTGGGCCGGGTCGACGGAGGCGACCAGGTCGGCAACGGCCGCGGCGTCCGTGACGTCGGCCGCGACGATCTGGGCCGCGGCGCCCGCTTCGGCCAGTCGGGCGAGCAGTTCACTCGCGCCGGGGGCCTCCGGTCCGCGCCTGCTGACCAGCAGCAGGTGGCGGATGCCCCAGGTGCGGGCCAGGTGTTCGGCGACGTGGCCGCCGAGGGTCCCGGTGCCACCGGTGATCAGTACGGTGCCGTCGGCGTCGACGGTGCCTGGCACGTCGAGCACGAGCTTGCCGGTGTGCTTGGCCTGGCTGAGGTGGCGCAGTGCCTGCCGGGCGCGGCTGAGTGGCCAACTGCGGACGGGGGGCGGCTGGAGCGTGCCCTGTCGGAAGAGTTCGCCGAGCGTGCCGAGCATGTCGCCGATGCGGTCCGGGCCAGCGTGGGTGATCAGGTCGTACACCTGGTAGCTGACGCCCGGGTGGGCCGCGGCCACCTGGTCCGCGTCGCGGATGTCGGTCTTGCCCATTTCGAGGAGCCGGCCGCCGTCACCCAGCAGGCGCAGTGAGGCGTCGACGAACGGGCCGGTCAGGCTGTTGAGGACGACGTCGACGCCCCGGCCGCCGGTGGCTTCCCTGACGGTCGTCTCGAAGTCCAGGTCGCGGGAGTTGGCCCGGTGTGCCTCGTCGATGCCCATGTCCGCGAGGACGGCGTGTTTGGCGGGGCTGGCCGTGGCGTAGACCTCGGCCCCCAGGTGGCGGGCGATCTGGACGGCCGCTGTGCCGACGCCGCCGGTCGCGGCGTGGATGAGCACGGATTCGCCGGCTCGTACGCGACCGAGTTCGACCAGCCCGTACCAGGCGGTGAGGTAGGCGATGGGGATGGCCGCCGCCTGCTGGTAGCTCCAACCCTCGGGGATGGGGGCGACGAGTCGGGCGTCGGTGAGGGTGAGGGGGCCGAAGGCGCGGTCGAAGACGCCGAGGACGCGGTCGCCGACGGCGATGTGGGTGACACCGGGGCCGACTTCCACGACGACGCCGGCGCCCTCGCCGCCGAGTCCGGTCTGGCCCGGCACCATGCCCAGGCTGACGACCACGTCACGGAAGTTGATGCCGGCCGCGTGCACGGCGACCCGCAGTTGTCCTTCACCCAGCGGTTCGAGCACCTCGGGGCAGGGCACGGGCCGGACGTTCTCCAGCGTGCCGCTGCCGTCGGTGTCCAGGCGCCAGGCGGCCCGCCCGGCGGGGCCGACGACCCCGCCGCTGGTGGCACCGCCGCGCACCAGCCGCGGTGCGAGGAGTTGTCCACCGCGCAGCGCGACCTGCGTCTCGGCCGCGGCGACCGCCCGCCGCACGCCGTCGACCAGACCGGCGCTGCTGCTCGTCGCCGCGGTGTCCGGGTCGAGGTCGATGAGCAGGAACCGGCCGGGGTTCTCCGATTCCGCGCTCCGCACCAGGCCCCACGCGCCCGCGCCGGTGACGTCGAGTTCGCCGTGCTCGCTCGGGCCTGCGGCGACCGCGCCGTGGGTGACGATGACCAGTCGGCTCTCTACGAGCCGCGGCTCGGCGAGCCAGTCCCGGACGAGGTCCAGCGTGTGCCGGGTGGTCCGGTGACCGGCGGCGGCGAGTTCCTCGCCATCGGCCGGGGGCACACAGGCGAGGGCGAGTACGGGCGCCGCAGCGCCTTCGTCAAGGGCCGCGACCAGGGCGGACACCTCGGTGTACGGGCGCGGGCCCGCGCCGCTCGGGGCGGCGAGGTCGGCGAGGTGGAACGGGTCCTGGCCGAGGACGGCCCAGCCGCCGGCCCCGAGGTCGTCCGCGCCGCTGCCGGGCAGCAGGGGCACGGGCGTCCAGTCGAGTGCGAAGAGCCCATCGGCCCCCCGGCCGCCTGTGGAGTGCAGTTGGTCCGCGGTCGCGGCCCGCATCGCCACCGCTTCCACGGTGAGGACCGGCGCCCCGACCGCGTCGGCAACGGTCAGCCGGAGCGCCCGCTCACCGTCGCCACCCTCCTGGTCGCCGGGTTGGATGCGTACGCGTACGGTGCCCGCCTTGGCGGCCCACAGGGAGACGCCGTTCCAGGCGAAGGGCAACCACACCCGGTCCGTGCCGGCCGCCCGCCGCGGCTGACCGGCATCCGCGCTGGTGCCACCCTGGGGCGCCCCGGTCTCCGGGTTGGATTCCGGGTCGGTCTCCGCCGGGGTGCCAGCGGTGGCCTGGTCGGCGAGCAGGGCCGGGTGGAGCGCGGCGTCGAGCAGGGCCGGGTGGATGCCGTAGCCCTCCAACTCCCCCGCCGACTCGGGTAGTTCAACCTCCGCGTACACCTCGTCCCCGAGCCGCCACGCAGCCCGCAACCCCTGGAACGCCGGGCCATAGCCGTACCCGCCCGACGCCACCCGCTCGTAGAACCCGGCGACCTCCATCGCTTCCGCACCGGCCGGGGGCCACACACCCGCCAGCCCGTCCGGCTGCGCCGACTCGTCCTGCGGGGGGCTGAGCACGCCCTCGGCGTGGCACACCCAGGTGGCGGCCCCGGTCGAGTCGTCGTCGGGGCGCGAATGGATCTGTAGGTCGCGCGAACCGTCGGCGGCGGGTGCACCGACGACGACCTGGATGCGGAGCCCGCCGGACGCGGGCAGCACCAGCGGCACTTGAAGCGCCAGTTCGTCCACGCCCGCGCACCCGGCCTCGTCGGCTGCGCGCAGCGCCCACTCGGCGAGCGCCGCGCCCGGCAACAGCACCGAGCCGGCCACCACGTGGTCGGCCAACCAACCCCGGCCACCACCGACGGACAGCCGCCCGGTCAACAGCAGCCCACCATCGGCGAGTTCGACCGCAGCGGGCAGCAGGGCGTGCTCGACCCGCTGCAACCCGGCGGCCCCCATGTCACCGATGTCGCTGTTGGTGATCAGCCAGTACGAATCGCGCTGGAAGGCGTAGGTGGGCAGGTCCACGACGCGCGGGGTGGGGTTGCTGGGGTACCAGCGGGTCCAGTCGACGGTGACGCCTGCGGTGTAGGCGAGTCCGATGGAGCGCAGGAGCTGGTCCACTCCGCCTTGGTCGCGGCGGAGGGTGGGGGCGGCCGTCGCCTGGATGCCCGTCTCTTCGAAGGTCTCCTGGAGTCCGACGGTGAGGACGGGGTGGGTGCTGGCTTCGATGAAGACCCGGTGCCCGTCGGCGAGGAGGACGCGTACGGCATCCGCGAAACGGACTTGTTCGCGCAGGTTGGTGACCCAGTAGCCGGTGGTCAGCTCGCTGGTGTCGATGCGCTGAGCTGACACGGTGGAGTAGAACGCCACATCGGCCGTGGTGGGCGTGATGCCGGCCAGCACCTCATGCAGTTCGTCGGCGATCTCATCAACCTGCGGGCTGTGCGAGGCGTAGTCCACATCGATCAGCCGCGCCCGACCACCGGACTCTTCCAGCGTGGTCACCGCGTGTTGTACGTGCTCAGGCGGGCCCGAAATCACCGTGGAACCAGGCCCGTTGACTGCTGCGATGCCGGCGCCGGCTGCCGCCTCACCAAGCCCGGTGAGGAAGTCGGCTGCCTTGTCCTGACTGAGCGCAAGCGATGCCATCGCGCCGCCACCTGCCAGCTTGCGGAGCGCCTTGCTGCGCAGGGCGACGACCTTCGCACCGTCTTCCAGCGACAGCGCGCCGGCGACGACGGCCGCGGCGATCTCACCTTGGCTGTGTCCGACGACCGCGGCGGGTGTCACGCCCTGGTCCGCCCAGACTGTGGCCAGCGACACCATCACCGCCCACAAGACCGGCTGCACCACATCAACCCGACCGAGGTCAGCAGCATCTACACCACCGCGCAACACCTCGGCGAGCGACCAGTCCACGTACGGCGCGAGCGCCCGCTCACACTCCGCGACCCGCGCCGCGAACACCGGTGAGGCTTCGAGCAACCCCGCGCCCATCCCCACCCACTGCGACCCCTGACCAGGGAAGACCAGCACCGGGCCGGAGTCTTCCCCCGTAGGTGTGGTGCCCAGGGTGACGACGTCCGGGTGGGGTTGGTCGGCGGCAAGTGCTTCGAGTGCCGTGCGGAAGGACTCACGGTCCTCACCCACAGCAACAGCACGGTGGTCGAAGCGGGTACGAGTGGTCAGCAGCGACCAACCCACCTCCGTCGGACGCAACCCAGGCTCGTCCGACAACCGCTCCACCAACGCCTGGGCCTGGCCCCGCAACGCCTCCGGCGTACGCGCCGACAACACCCACGGCACCACACCCGCCACTTCATCCGCCACCGGCACCTCAGGCTCTACCCCAGCCTGCTCCAAAATGATGTGCGCATTCGTCCCCGAAGCACCGAACGACGACACACCCACCCGCCGCGGACGACCCACCTCCGGCCACTCCACCGCCTCCCGCAACAACTCCACCGCACCCGAATCCCAATCCACATGCGGCGTCGGCTCATCAATATGCAACGACCGCGGCAACACCCCATGCCGCATCGCCATCACCATCTTGATCACACCCGCCACACCCGCAGCAGCCTGCGTATGACCAATATTCGACTTCACCGAACCCAACCACAAAGGCCGATCAACAGGACGATCCTGCCCATACGTAGCAAGCAACGCCTGCGCCTCAATCGGATCACCCAACCGCGTACCCGTCCCATGCGCCTCCACCGCATCCACCTCACCAGCAGAAACCCCCGCATTCGCCAACGCCTGACGAATCACCCGCTGCTGCGACGGACCATTCGGCGCCGTCAAACCATTCGACGCACCATCCTGATTCACCGCAGAACCACGAATCACCGCATGCACCCGATGACCATTCCGCCGCGCATCCGACAACCGCTCCAACAACAACACCCCCACCCCCTCACCCCACCCCGTACCATCAGCCGCCGCCGCAAACGGCTTACACCGACCATCAGGCGCCAACCCACGCTGCCGCGAAAACCCAGTGAAGACGTCCGGCGTAGCCATCACGGTGACTCCGCCCGCCAGGGCCAGGTTGCATTCGCCCTGGCGCAGTGCCTGGGCCGCCAGATGCATCGCCACCAGCGACGACGAGCA
>NZ_JBLIWA010000015.1:0-43375 GCF_047525675.1 Streptomyces sp. 796.1
GTGTCGTTGGTGCGGGGGCGGGCGCGGTTGGGTGAGCGTGCGGTGGTGGTGGGTGGGGGTTTGGGTGAGTTGGTGGCGGGGTTGGGTGTGGTGGAGCGTGGTGAGGAGGCTGCTGGGGTTGTTACGAGTGGTGGTGGGGTGCGGGTTGATGGTGGTGGTCGGGTGGTGTTCGTCTTTCCTGGTCAGGGCTCGCAGTGGGTGGGCATGGCACTGGAGCTGGCGGACCAGTCGGAGGTGTTCCGGGCTCGACTCGAAGCCTGTGACGCGGCCTTCGCACCCCTGGTGGGTTGGTCGGTCATCGACGCCATCCGCGGCGACGAAGGCGCGCCCGACCTCGCCGAACTCGACGTCGTACAACCCGCGCTGTTCTCCGTGATGGTGTCGTTGGCGGCGCTCTGGCGTTCGCTGGGTGTGGAGCCGGCCGCAGTCGTGGGCCACTCCCAGGGCGAGGTCATCGCGGCCTGTGTGGCGGGCGCGCTGACGCTGGAGGACGCCGCGACCGTGGTGGTCTCGCGCAGCACGCTGCTGAAGAACCTTGCGGGACAGGGCGGGCTGCTGTCCGTCGCGCTGCCGGCGGCCGAGGCGGAGAAGCGGCTGGAACGCTGGTCGGGCCGGGCGAGCGTGGCGGCCGTCAACGGCCCGTCGGCCGTCATCGTCTCGGGAGACAACGCCACCCTCGAAGAACTGCTCGCCGAATGCGAACGAGACGCGATCCGCGCCAAGCGGGTCCCGGACAGCGTGCCCTCGCACTCGGCGCACGTCGAGTTCCTGGAAGAACGCCTCCTCGCCGACCTGGCCGACATCACCCCCCGCACCGGCGAGGTGCCGTTCTACTCCACCGTCACCGGCGAACTGGTGGACGGAGCCGAGCTGGACGCGGCGTATTGGTATCGGAATTTGCGGGAGCCGGTGCGGTTTGAGTCGGTGGTGCGGTCGTTGGTGGGGTTGGGGTTTGATGTGTTTGTTGAGGTGAGTCCGCATCCGGTGTTGGTGGCGGGTGTGGAGGATGTGGGTGCGGGTGGTGTGGTGGTGGGTGGTTCGTTGCGGCGTGGTGAGGGTGGGTTGGGTCGGTTTTTGGTGTCGGTGGGTGAGTTGTTTGTGCGGGGTGTGGGGGTGGATTGGGGTGCGTTCTTTGACGGTGTGGGGTCGGGTGGTGTGGGTGGTGGGTTGGTGGAGTTGCCGACGTATGCGTTTGTTCGGGAGCGTTTTTGGTTGGTGGGTGGTGGTGGGGGTGTGGGTGATGTGGGTGTGTATGGGTTGAGGGGTGTGGGTCATGGGTTGTTGGGTGCGGTGGTGGAGGTGCCGGGTTCGGGTGGGGTGGTGGTGTCGGGTCGGTTGTCGGTGCGGGAGCAGGGTTGGTTGGGTGAGCATCGGGTGCAGGGTCGGGTGGTGGTGCCGGGTACGGCGTTGGTGGAGATGGCGATCTGCGCTGGTGACCAGGTCGACTGCCCGGTACTCGACGAGCTCGTCACCCAGGTCCCGCTGATCCTCACCGAGACCGGCGTCAGCTTCGTACGGATCGTGGTCGGGGAGGCCGAGTCGGGCGGCCGTCGCCCGGTGGCCGTGTACGCCCGCCCTGCCCAGAGCGACGACGAGTGGGTGTGCCATGCCACCGGTGTGCTGACGCCGGAAGGTCCGGTGGGTGTGGTGGGGTTGGGGGTGTGGCCGCCGGTGGGTGCTGAGGTGGTGTCGGTGGGTGGGGTGTATGAGGATTTGGTGGGGCGTGGGTTGGAGTATGGGCCGGTGTTTCGGGGTGTGGAGGGTGTGTGGCGGCGGGGTGGTGAGACGTTTGTTGAGGTGGTGTTGCCTGAGGGTGGTCGTGGTGGGGTGGGTGGTTTTGGGGTGCATCCGGCGTTGTTGGATGCGGCGTTGCATGCGGTGGTTTTGGGTGGGGTGGTGCCGGGGTTGGAGGTGGGTGTTCCGGTGTTGCCGTTTGTGTGGTCGGGGGTGCGGTTGTTTGCGGTGGGTGCGGTGCGGGTGCGGGTGCGTATTTCTGGTGTGGGTGGGGGTGGGTTGAGGTTGGATGTGGTGGATGGTGTGGGTGATCCGGTGGTGGTGGTTGAGGGGTTGAGGTTGCGGCCGTTGCCGTTGGGTGAGTTGGTGGTGGGTTCGCGGGTGTCGGATTTGTATGAGGTGGGGTGGGTGCCGGTTGCGGTGTCGGTGCCGGAGGTGGCCCAGGGCGCGGCCCTGGGGTCGGCCTCGGAGGGTGCGGGTGCGGCTTCGGCCTCGGGTGCGGGTGATGTGTTGGTGTGGGCCGCTCCGACGGGGGAAGCCGCTGCTTTGGCGGGGGAAGCCGCCCGCGGCGCTTCGTGCGATCAGGCCCAGCCCGCGCGTTCCGCGACCTGTGCCGCGTTGGAAGTGGTGCAGGAGTGGCTGGCTGAGGACGGCGACCGGCCGCTGGTGGTGGTCACCGAGCGCGGTGTCGGTGTTGCTCAGCATGAGCCGGTGGATGCGGCTTCCGCGGCCGTGTGGGGGTTGTTGCGTTCGGCGCAGGCGGAGAGCCCGGGGCGGATCACGGTGCTCGACGTCGAGCCGGACACGCGAGTGACCCCGGAACTCGTAGCGGCCGTCGCACACAGCGAGGAACCCCAACTGGCCTTGCGTAAAGGCGAGTTCCATGCACCCCGACTCGCCCGCACCCACCAGAGCAAGTCCCTGCCGCTCGCCCCCGCCGCCTTGACGGCCTCCGTCGAGACCCGGCAGGCGATGCGGGTGGGCATGCGGGAGGCCGGGTCGGCCGAGAACCTGGAGTGGCTGGCCGCCGACGACGTGTGGCAGGAGCTCGACCCGCTCCAGATCCGGGTCGAAGTGCGGGCCGCCGGGCTCAACTTCCGCGACGTGGTCGCCGGCCTCGGCATGATGCGCGGCGACGTGGGACTGCTCGGCACGGAGGCCGCCGGCACCGTACTGGCGGTCGGCGCGCAGGTCACCGACCTGGCGCCGGGTGACAGGGTGGTCGGCCTGGCCTTCGGCTCCTTCGGCTCGGTGGTCGTCAGTGACCGGCGCGGCTGGGTGCGGATGCCCGACGCCTGGACCTTCGCCGAGGCCGCGACCGTCCCGGTGGTCTTCCTCACCGCGTACTACGGGCTGTGCCGCATCGCCGACGTGCAGCGGGGCGAGAGCCTGCTCGTCCACGCGGCCAGCGGCGGCGTCGGCATGGCGGCCATCCAGCTCGCCCGCCACCTCGGCGCCGACGTGTACGCCACCGCGAGCCCCTGGAAATGGCCGGTGCTGCGGTCCCTCGGAGTGCCGGCGGAGCGCATCGCCTCGTCGCGGAGCCTGGACTTCGAGCACACGTTCCGCACCGCCACCGGTGGCCGCGGCGTGGACGTGGTGCTGAACTCGCTGGCGGCCGAGTACGTCGACGCCTCGCTGCGGCTCCTCGCCGACGACGGCCGGTTCCTTGAGATGGGCAAGACCGACATCCGTACCGACGAGGAGATCGCCGCCGCCCGGCCCGACGTGCGCTACCAGGCGTACGACGCGCTGGACGCCGGGCTCGACCGGGTGGCGGCCATGCTGGGCGAGCTGATGGAACTCTTCGCCCGTGGGGTGCTCACCCCCCTGCCGGCCACCCTCTTCGACGTGCGGCAGGCGCCCGAGGCGTTCCGCTTCATGGCCCAGGCCCGGCACACCGGCAAGATCGTGCTGACCGTGGACCCCGCGGCGGCGACCGGCGGCGCGGTGCTCATCACCGGCGGCACCGGCGACCTGGGCCGCCTCGTGGCCCGGCACCTGGTCACCGAGTACGGTGCCCGCGACCTGGTGCTGGTCAGCCGGCGCGGCCCCGACGCGGCAGGCGTCGACGAACTGCGGAGCGACCTCACCGCCCTCGGGGCCCGCGTCGACGTCCTGGCCTGCGACATCGCCGAGCCGACCGAAGTGGACGCGCTGGTCGCGCAGATCCGCGCCGAACGCCCGCTGGTCGGCGTGGTGCACTGCGCCGCCGTACTGGACGACGGGGTGATCACGGCCCTGGACGCGACGCGGGTGGCCCGGGCCTTCGGCCCCAAGGTCGACGCCCTGTGCCGGCTGGACGCGCTGACCCGGACCCCCGAATGCCGGCTGTTCGTCGTCTTCTCCTCGGCCGCCGGCGTGCTCGGCAGCCCGGGCCAGGGCAACTACGCGGCGGCCAACGCGGCGGTGGACGCCGTGGTACGGGCCCGCCGGGCGGCCGGTCTTTCCGGGGTCTCGATGGCCTGGGGCTGGTGGGGGCAGGGCGTGGGCCAGACCGCCGCGCTCGGCGCGGCCGACCGGGAACGGTTCGCCCGCAGCGGCGTGGTCGCCATGAGCCCCGAAGAAGGACTCGCCCTGTTCGACGCGGGCCTGGCGCACGGCGCGTCCGCCCTCGTACCGGTGAAGTTGAACGTGGCCAAGGTGGCGGCCCACGGGCCGCTGCCGCCGCTGCTCAGCGGGCTGGCCGCCCCTGGCGGCAGCCGGCGCACCGCCCACCACGGCGGCGAACAGGGTAGTGCGGACCAGCTCCGGGCGACCCTGGCCGCGCTGCCTGGGCCCGAACGCGACCGACACCTGCTGGACCTGGTGGCGGGGCAGGTCGCCACGGTGCTCGGCCACGGCCGGCCCGACGGCGTCGACGTGGGCAAGCCGTTCACCGCGCTCGGCTTCGACTCGCTGACCGCCGTCGAACTCCGCAACCGGCTCGCCGCGGCCACCGGCCTGCGGCTGGCCGCCACCCTCACCTTCGACCACCCGAGCCCGCTGGCCCTCGCCCAGTTCCTGCACACCGAGTTGGTCGACGGGCTGCCTGCGGCCTCCGCCGCGGCCACGCCCGCGCCGGCCGCCCTGCCGGCGGCGGCCGACGCGCCGATCGCCGTGCTCGGCATGGGCTGCCGCTTCCCGGGCGGCGCAAACGGTCCCGACGCCTTCTGGCAGAACCTGCTCGACGGCGTCGAAGCAGCCTCCGAGGTGCCGGCCGACCGCTGGGACATGGACGCCTACTACCACCCGCGCAAGGGCGTGCCGGGCAAGGCCTACACCCGCAAGGCGTCCTTCGTCACCGACCTCGCCGACTGGGACGCCGAGTTCTTCGGCTGCACCCCGCAGGAGGCGCTGCGGCTCGACCCCCAGCACCGGATGCTGATGGAGATGGTCTGGCTGGCCATGGAGGACGCCGGCATCCCGGCCGAGCGGATGCGCGGCAGCAAGACCGGTGTGTTCCTCGGGCTCAGCGACTCCACCCAGTACTCCAGGCGGCAGATCGAGGCCGAGGGGCAGGCGTGCTTCGACGACCCCAGCTTCTTCCTCGGCCTGTCGGCCAGTGCCGCCGCCGGCCGCATCGCCTACCACCTCGACCTGCGCGGCCCCACCCTGACCGTGGACACCGCCTGCTCCTCCGCGCTGACCGCCACCCACCTGGCCGTACAGAGCCTGCGCAAGGGCGAGTGCGACATGGCCATCATCGCCGCCGCCTCCGCCCTGCTCGACCCCAGCGCCATCGTGCAGGCGTGCAAGATGAGCATGCTCTCCGCGGACGGCAAGGTGAAGGCGTTCGACGCCAGGGCCGATGGGTTCGTCGCAGGTGAGGGGAGTGGCGCGGTCATCTTGCAGCGGGCCGGGGACGCCGCGGCCGAGCGCCGGCCGGTGCACGCCGTGATCCGCGGCTCGGCCATGACGCAGGACGGCCGCAGCAACGGGCTCACCGCGCCGAGCCGGACCGCCCAGGCCCACGTGGTGCGCGCCGCGCTCGCCGACGCCGGCGTCGGCCCGGACGACATCGGCTTCGTCGAGGCCCACGGCTCCGGCACCAGCCTGGGTGACTCCATCGAGTTCGGCGCGCTGAACGAGGTGTTCGGCGGGCGCCCGGTGGAGCGACCGGTGCTGGTCGGGGCCGTCAAGACGCACGTCGGGCACCTGCTCACCACCGCCGGCATGGCCGGCCTCATCAAGACGGTGCTCGCGGTGCGCAACGGCGAGGTCCCGGCCAACCTCAACCTGGAGCAACCCAACCCCGACCTCGACCTCACCGGGCCCGTGCAACCCGCCCAGGCCACCCAACCCTTCCCGGTCGGCGCCGACGCCGTCCGCCGGGCCGGCGTCAGCTCCTTCGGCTGGTCGGGCACCAACATCCACCTGGTGGTCGAACAGGCGGACCCGGGCCCGCAGCCGGCCCCCGAGCCGCCAGCCACCCCCGACACCCACCTCCTCACCCTGTCCGCCACCAATCAAGCCAGCCTCACCGAGGCCGCCGCCGCCCTCGCTGACCACCTGGAACAGCAGCCGGAACTGTCGCTCGCCGACGTGGCGTACACCACCCAGACCGGACGCACCGCCTTCCCGGTGCGCACCGCGCTGCTGTGCACGGACGGCGCGGACGCCGTCGCCAGGCTGCGTAACCCGGGCACCGGTGTGGCCGGCCCCACCCGCACCCACCGGGTCGCGCTGCTCCTTTCGGCCCAGGCCGCCGGGCCGGGCCCGCTGGGCGACGGCTACGGGGAACAGGAGGCGTTCCGCACGGCGTACGAGACGGTGGCCGAGCTGGCCGCCGACCGGTTCGGCCGCACGCTCGGCGCGCCGGGCGACCTCGGCCCCCCGCCGGCCGGTGCTGCGCCGGAGACCGCCACCGAGCACGCCGCGCTGACCACCTTCGCCGTGGAGTACGCGCTGGTGCAGTGGCTGGCGGCGTACGGGGTGCGGCCCGCGGTGCTGGTCGGCCGCGGGGTGGGGGAGTACGTGGCGGCCTGCGCGGCCGGCGTGCTCGAACTGGCCGACGCGCTCGCCCTGGTGGTGGACCCCGCGGCGGCCGGAACGGTGGCCCTGCACGCGCCGCACACCAGCGTGGCCTGTGCCGCGACCGGTGTGCTGCTCACGGCCGAGCAGGCGCTCGACCCGGCCCACTGGGCGGCCGTCCCCGAACGGTCGGCCGCACCGCCCCTCGCGGCCGATGCGCTGGCGCCCTACGCCAGCCTGCTGGTCGAAGCCGGCCCCGGACACACCCTGGCGCCGGCCGCCGACACCCAGGAGGCCCGGGAAGGCGACGACGAGGAAGCACAACTACCGCCCACCGTACGGCTGTTGGATGATGCTGCGGCATCCGGTGCGGGCGGTCCGCTGGTCGCCATCGGGCGGCTGTGGGAACTCGGGCTCACCGTCGACTGGGCCGCCGGCCACCCGGCCGGGCGCAAGCTGCTGCGGCTGCCGGCCTACCGGTTCCAGCGCACCCGCTACTGGCCGACGCCCACCACCCAGCCCGCCGACCCGGCCGAACCCGCCACCAGGACGGCCGCCGAGGCGCGCGGCACCAGGTTCCTGGCGCCCACCTGGCGGCGGCACGACGCGCTGCCGCCCGCCGGCACCTCCCGTACGCCGGGGACGGTGCTGCTGCTGGCCGGCCGCACCGGGCTGGGCGACGCTCTGGCCGCGGGGGCCGCGGCGGCCGGCGACACCGTCGTACGCGTCGAACCCGGCGACCACTACCGCCGCACCGGGTCCACCATCACCATCGACCCGGGCCAGCCCGAACACTACGTACGACTCCTGACCGAACTGGCTGATGTGACCGGGCTGGCCGACCCGGGCGGTCACGCCGACGCCAACGGCACACCCAGCCTCCACGGCACACCCAATGCCAACGGCACGTCCACTGCCAACGGAACACCCAACTCCACCGCCCCCCTCCGCATCATCCACGCCTACGGCCACCCGGACGGGGGCCGGCTCGGTGGTGAGCGACCGGGCGGCGAGCGGCCCGGCAACCCCGAACACAGCAACCCCGAACACAGCAGCCCCGAGCCCGGCGACGCCCTGGAAGCGAGCTTCTACAGCCTGCTCTGGCTCGTGCAGGCGGTCGGTCGCGTGCTGCCGAGCCGCGACGTCGAACTGGTCGTCGCGCTCTCCGGGACCGCCGACGTGCTCGGCGGCGAACAGGTGACGCCACTGGCCGCCCCCGCGGTGGGCCTGTGCCGCTCGATCGTCGTGGAGTACCCGCGGCTGCACTGCCGCTGCGTCGACCTCGAACCGGACGCGCCAGCCACCCGCTCCGCGCCCCAACTGCTGCGCGAATTCGAGCTGTTGGGCGTGGAGGCGGCCACCGAAGGCGCCACCGGCGGGGCGCGGGGCGCCGAGTCGGTCGGCTCCCGGGTGCTCACCGCCTGGCGGCGCGGCCGGCGCTGGCTGCCCGGTGTGGAGCAGGTGACGCTGCCCGAGGTCCCCGACGACCACGTGTGGCGCGCCGACGGGGTGTACGCCATCGTCGGCGGCACCGGCGGCCTCGGCCTCGCGCTCGCCCGCAAGCTCGCCGTCGGCGGCGCCAAGCTCGCCCTCATCGGCCGCACCGAACTGCCCGAACCGGCCCTGTGGGACCACTGGATCGACGCCCACCGCCCCGACGACCGGATCAGCGGCGTGCTGCACGCCATCCGCGGGCTGCGCGCCACCGGCGCCGAGGTGCTGCCGGTGACCGCCGACATCAGCGCCCCGGGCCAGGCCGCCGCCGCGCTGCGCACCGTACGCGAACACTTCGGCGACCTGTACGGCGTCATCCACGCGGCCGGCGTGCCCGGCGGCGGGCTGCTCCAGACCCGTACCGAAGCACAGGCGCGGGCCGTGCTCGCGCCCAAGGTGGCCGGCACCCTGGCACTGGCCGACGCGCTCCGCGGCGACCCGCCCGAGCTGCTGGTGCTCTACTCCTCCACCGTCACCGCCATCGGCGGCCACGGCGAGGGCGACTACGGCGCGGCCAACGCCTTCCTGGACGCGTTCGCCGCGGCCGAGGACGGCGCCGTCGCCGCCCGGGTCGTCTCCATCGGCTGGGGTGCCTGGCAGCACGACCGCTGGCAGTCGGCCGCCTACGCCGCGGCCCCGGTGCTGCGCGAGCGGGTGGCCAGGGCCCGTGCCGAGTTCGGGTTCACCGACGCGGAGGGCACCGCGGCCCTCGGCCGGGCGATCGCCGCCGGCCCCGCCCACCTGTACGTACTCAACCAGCCGCTGGCCGACCTGGTCGAACTGATGCGGCTGATGTCCGACCCCGACGCGCTCACCGGCGCCGGCGCGGAAGGCGCGCCCGAACGCCGCTACCCACGCCCCGAACTGCGCGTCCCCTACCTGGCCCCGCGCAGCGAGACCGAACAGCGGGTGGCGCTGGCCTGGCAGGAGGTGCTGGGCATGGAACGCGTCGGCATCCACGACCCCTTCTTCGAACTGGGCGGCACCTCGCTGGTCGGCCTCGCCGTGGTGGCCCGACTCGCGGCCGAGTTCGAGGTGGAACTCGCGGCGGCGAGCCTGTTCGAACACCCCACCGTCGCGCAGCTCGCCGCGCTGCTCGACCGCTCGCGCCCGGGTGGCGCGGCCGACGGCGGGACACCTGAGGAGCCACGGCTGGACGGCAGCGCGGCACGGGGGCGGCGGCGTCGTGCCGGAGCCTCGACCATCAAGCGCAGGAGGACAGGCAAGTGAGCCGGCACACGAGCGAGGACGGACCGCTGGACGACGAGGTGGGCACCGACATAGCCCTGGTCGGCATGGCGGGCCGGTTTCCCGGCGCGGACGGCGTCCGCAGACTGTGGCACAACATCCGTGCGGGCAAGGACACCATCACCCGCTTCACCGAAGAAGAGTTGCGCGCGAGCGGCGTCAGCGAAGAACTCCTGGCCGACCCCGCTTACGTACGGGCAGGTTCGGTCATCGACGGCATCGACCTCTTCGACGCCGGGTTCTTCGGCTACACGCCGTCCGAGGCCCAACTGCTCGACCCGCAACAGCGGTTGTTCCTGGAGACCGCCTGGCACGCCCTGGAGGACGCGGGGGCCGATCCCGCGCGGTTCGACGGCACCATCGGCGTGGCCGCCGGCACCGGCATCAGCTGGTACATGATGAACAACCTCAACACCCGGCCCGAGCTGACCGAACTCTTCGGCGACGTCCAGGTGGGCCTCGGCAACGACAAGGACTCGCTCGCCACCAGGACCGCCTACACCCTCGACCTCACCGGCCCCTGCTACACCGTCCAGAGCTACTGCTCCACCTCGCTGGTCGCCGTCTCGCTGGCCTGCTCCACACTGGTCAGCGGCGAGGCCGACCTGATGCTGGCCGGCGGCGTCTCGGTGCTGGTCCCGCACCGCGTCGGCTACCTCTACCAGGAGGCCGGCATGGCCTCGCCCGACGGCGCCTGCCGGGCCTTCGACGCCGCGGCCCAGGGCACCCCGGTCGGCAGCGGCGTCGGCGTGGTCGCACTGCGCCGCCTGGAGGACGCACTGGCCGACGGCGACCGGGTGTACGCCGTCATCCGCGGCTGGGCGGTCACCAACGACGGCGCCGACAAGGTCGGCTTCACCGCGCCCGGCGTCCGCGGCCAGGCCGCCGTGATGGCCGAGGCGCTGGCCAGCGCCGGCCTGGAACCCGCCGACATCGACTACGTGGAGGCGCACGGCACCGGCACCGGCCTCGGCGACGCCATCGAGATCAGCGCCCTGCAACACGTCTTCGACGTGCCCGGCGTCACCCGCTGCGCGATCGGCTCCGTCAAGACCAACCTCGGCCACCTGGACCGGGCCGCGGGCGTCACCGGCCTCATCAAGACCGCCCTCGCCCTCCAGCACGAGGAGATCCCACCCACCCTCAACTTCGACCGCCCCAACCCCCAACTGCTGCGCTCCGCAGACCGGTTGGAGGTCGTCAGCGAGCTGCGGCCCTGGCCGCGCGGCGAGCGCACGCGCCGGGCCGGCGTCAGCGCGTTCGGCATGGGCGGCACCAACGCCCACGTCGTACTCGAAGAGGCCGAGCCGGCCGAAGCCAGGCCCCGCCCCACCCCGCGCGAGAACCAGCTCCTGCTGTGGTCGGCGCGCTCGGCCGAGGCCGCCGATGAGCTCACCGGCCGGCTGCGGCAGGCCCACGCCGAACTCCCCGAGCCCGGCGCAGGCCGACCCGCCACCGGTGACATCGCCGACCTCGCGTACACCCTGCAAAGCGGCCGTGCGGTCTTCGAGCACCGCAGGGCGGCCGTCGTCACCTCGCGCGGCGACGCGCTCGCCGCGCTCGGAGCCGACGCCGAACACCGGGTCTTCGCCCGCCGCGACGCCGCCCGCCGCCAGGTCGGCTTCCTGCTCGCCGGCGTCGGCGAGCACTACCAGGGCATGGTCGGCGGCCTTTACCGCACCGAACCCACCTTCCGGTCCGCCATCGACACCTGCGCCGCGCTCTTCCAGGACCTGCTGGGCGTCAACCCGGTCGCCGGCTTCCTGGGCGAGCGGGAGAGCGGCGCGCCCGACCTGGCCCAGTTGCTCGGCCGGACCGGGCCGGCGCAGCAGACGGACACGGCCAGCGCCACCGAGATCGTCCAGCCCGCGATGTTCGCCGTCGACTACGCACTGGGCCGGCTGCTGATGTCCTGGGGCATCCAGCCGCGGCTGCTGCTCGGCTACAGCGTCGGCGAGTTCGCCGCCGCCTGCCTCTCCGGCGCCCTCACCCTGCCCGAGGCCGCGGGGCTCACCGCCTTCCGCGCACAGCTCATCGCGGGCCTGCCGGCCGGCGCGATGGCCGCCGTACCGCTCTCCCAGACCGAACTCACCACCCGCTTCGGCCCGCTCGCCGGCACCGGGGTCGACGTCGCGGCCATCAACGGGCCCGGCTTCACCGTCGTCTCCGGGCCGGTGGACGCGGTGGCCGCACTCTCCGCCCGGCTGGCCGCCGCCGACGTGCCGAGCCGCCCGCTGCGCACCACCCACGCCTTCCACTCCGCCGCGCTGCGCCCCGCAGCGGCCGAGCTCACCGCCTGGGCCCGCGCCGAACTGCGCCCCAAGGCGCCCACCATCCCCTACCTCTCCAACGTCACCGGCGCGCCCATCAGCCAAGCGCAACTCGCCGACCCCGGCTACTGGGCCGACCACATGTGCGGCACCGTCCGCTTCTCGGACATGCTCACCCACCTGTTCGCCGCCGGCGACGACGTCCTGCTGGAACTCGGCCCCGGCCAGTCGCTGGGCGCCATGGCCCGCAACCACCCCGACTGCCCGCGCGAGCGCTGGCCGCTGCTGCTGCCCACGCTGCCCGCCCAGGCCGACCCGACCACCGACGAGGCCGTGCTCACCACGGCACTGGCCCAGCTCTGGCTGGCCGGCGGCGAGGTGGACTGGGACGCCTACCACGAGGGCCGCGAGCCCCGCCGCGTCTCCGCCCCGCCCTACCCCTTCCGGCGCGAGCGCTACTGGATCGACCCGGCGCCCACCCAGGCCGCCGCCGGGCCCGCCAACACCGCCACGGCGAGCCCCGCCGAACCCGCCGCGGTGACCTCCGTACAGTCACTAACTCATTTATCTGACAAGCAGGTTGAGCAGATCGATCCGCTCGCCGAGCGGGGCCTGTTCCATCCGCGCTGGACGCCGCGACCGCTGCCGGCGGCCCCCGCGACGGCCCTCCCCGACGCCCCCGTGTGGATCTTCGCCGACGAGCGCGGGGTTGCCGACGCGCTCGCCGAACGGCTCGCCGCCGCCCGCGTCGACCACCTCCTGATCCGCCCCGCCGGCCTGCCCGCAGCCGACGCCGCCACTGACGGCAGCCGCACCGTACGCCCCGCCGAACAGCAGGACTACCAGCAGCTCATCGAAACGTCCCCGGCCCCCCGCTGGGTCGTCCACCTCTGGGGCCTTGGCAGCGCTCTTTCCCCTCAAGACGCCGACTGCGCACGGGAGTTGGGGTTCGACAGCCTGCGGGCCCTGACCGCGGCGCTCGGCGACGCCCGGTTGCCGCACCCGGTCTCGCTGCTCGCGGCCACCGAGTCGGCGCGCGCCGTGCTCGACACCGACCGGCCGGCCCCCGAGCGCGCCACCGCCTTCGGCCCGCTCCTCGTCGCCCCGCAGGAGTACGCCGGCCTCCAGGTCCGTACGATCGACACGGTCCTGACCGGCGACGTGCCGGGCGACGACGCACCCAGCAGCGAGAGGGCCGCCGGCGACACACCGCTGACCGTCGCCGCCGCCCTGTACGCGGAGTTGCTGCACGGCTTCGACCACCCCGCGGCCGGCACCGAAAGCGCGGCCACCACTGCTCCCGCCGCAACCCCCGACCGTGCCGCCACCACCGCCGACCACCTGCTGGCCCTGCGCGGCGGCGAGCGGCTGGCCCTGGAGTACGTGCCGGCGCCGGCGCCCGATGACCCGCCGGCCATCACACCCAAGGCCGACGGCGTCTACCTGATCACCGGCGGGCTCGGGCCGGTCGGCCTGCTCCTCGCCGAACACTTCGGCGCCGCGCACGGCGCCCGCCTGGTCCTCACCGGCAGGCGCGAACTGCCCGCCCGTGCGGACTGGGAGCGGGCCGCCGCCGACCCCGCCACCGAACCCGCGCTGCGCGAGCGGCTCACCGGGCTGCTGCGGCTGGCCGGGCGCGGCGTGCAGGTGGAGGCCGTCGCCGCGGACGTCACCGACGAGGCGCGGCTGCGCGCCCTGGTCACCGACGTGCGCGACCGGCACGGCCGGCTCGACGGCGTCATCCACCTCGCCGCCATCACCGACGCCGAGGTGCTCAGCCCGCTCTCCGGCCTCGGCCCGCAGGAGCGCGACGCCCACTTCCACGCGAAGATCGACGGCGCGCTCGCCCTGGAGAAGGTGCTGGCGGAGCTGCCCGTCGACTTCTGCCTGCTGTTCTCCTCGATGTCCACCGTCCTCGGCGGCATCGGCTTCGGCAGCTACGCGGCGGCCAACTCCTTCCTGGACGCCATCGCCGCGCGGCACCGCACGGGCCGCACTCGCTGGCTGGCCGTCGACTGGGACACCTGGCCCGCCACCGCGGCCAGCATCAGCGGCCAGTCCTTCGGCGCCTCGCTGGCCGAGTACGCGCTGCACGAGGCGCAGGCGCTGGCCGCCGTCGACCAAGTGCTCGCCAACCCGCACCCACGCACCCTGGTCAGCGCCGGCGGCCTGCCCGTAAGGCTCGCCGAGTGGGTGCACCGGCGCGCCGCCGCCCCGGCCGGCGGCGCCGGCACCCGCTTCCCGCGGCCCGACCTCGCCCAGCAGTTCGTGCCGCCGGCCGGCGCCCTGGAACGCAAGCTCGCCGACCTGTGGGGCGACCTGCTCGGCGTGGACGGCATCGGCGCCCGCGACAACTTCTCCGACCTCGGCGGCACCTCGCTGATGGTGCTGCAACTCGTCAAGCAGATCCGTCGCGAGTTCGCCGTCACGGTCTCGCCCATCACCCTCTTCGAGGCGCCCACCGTGCACGCGATGGCCGCGGTCATCGCCGAACTGCGCGGCGACACCCCGCAGACCGCGCCGCAGCCGGCCGCCGAGCCGGCCCGCGCGCCGCGCGAGCGCACCGACGACGACCGGATCGCCGTCGTCGGCCTGGCCGGCCGCTTCCCCGGCGCCGCCGACATCGCCGCCTTCTGGGAGAACCTCAGCAACGGCGTCGAGTCCGTGAGCCGCTTCACCCCCGAGGAACTGCTCGCCTCCGGCGTCGCCCCCGAGCTGGTGCACGACCCGAACTACGTGCCGGCGCGGCCGGTCCTGGACGACATCCGCACCTTCGACGCCGGCTTCTTCGGCTACAGCCCCCGCGAGGCGTCCACCACCGACCCGCAGCACCGATTGTTCCTCGAATGCGCCTGGGAGGCGCTGGAACACGGCGGCTACGGCACCGCCGCGGGCCGCGGTCGGGTCGGCGTCTTCGCCGGCTCCAACCTCAGCACGTACCTGATGTTGCAGGCCGCCAGCCTCGCCGACGCCGGCGAAGCCGACCTGTACAGCACCGTCATCGGCAACGACAAGGACTCGCTGGCCACCGGCGTCTCCTACAAGCTGGGCCTGACCGGGCCGAGCCTGTCCGTGCAGACCTTCTGCTCCACCGCCCTGGTCGCCACCCACCTGGCCTGCCAGAGCCTGCGGCACGGCGAGTGCGAAATGGCGCTGGCCGGCGGCGCCGGCATCCACGTACCCGACCGGGTGGGACACCTGTACGTGCCCGGCGGCATGGAGTCGCCGGACGGGCGGGTACGCACCTTCGACGCACAGGCGGGCGGCACCCTGTTCGGCGACGGCGTCGGCGTGCTGCTGCTCAAGCGGCTCGATCAGGCACTGGCTGACGGTGACACGGTGCACGCGGTGATCCGCGGGTCGGCCATCAACAACGACGGCTCCCTGAAGGTGGGTTACACCGCGCCCAGCGTCGTCGGCCAGGCCACCGTGGTCGCCGACGCGATGGCCGCGGCCGGCGTCACCGGCGAGGACATCGGCTACATCGAGGCGCACGGCACCGCCACCGAACTCGGCGACCCCATCGAGGTGCGGGCCCTGGTCAAGGCGTTCGGGCCGACCACGCGCAAGCAGTACTGCCCGATCGGATCGGTGAAGACCAACATCGGCCACCTCGGCGCCGCGGCCGGCGCCAGCGGCCTCATCAAGACCGTCCTCGCCCTGCGCCACCGCCAACTCCCACCCAGCCTCAACTTCGACTCGCCCAACCCCGAGATCGACTTCGGCAGCAGTCCCTTCTACGTCAACACCGCACTCACCCCCTGGCAGGTCGAGCCCGGCCGGACCCGCATCGCCGGCGTCAACTCGCTCGGCATGGGCGGCACCAACGTGCACGTCGTCGTCGAAGAGCCGCCCGAGCCACAGCCCGCGGCGCCGGGCGGCCCCGACCGCCGCTACGAGCTCTTCCCGCTCTCCGCCCGCACGGCGGACGCCGCCGACCAGGCCGTCGCCCGCCTCGGCAATCACCTGCGCCAGCACCCAGAGACGCCGCTCGACGTCGCCTACACCCTCCAGGCCGGGCGGGAGCGCTTCGAACACCGCCGGGTGCTGGTCGCCCAGACGCCCGAAGCGCTGCACTCCGCGACCGAGGGCGCGGACGCGGCCGGTTCGGTCGCCGGGCTGATGCGCCGGGCCGACGCGACAGCGGCCAGGCCGGTCGACTTCCTCTTCGCCGGCGTCGGCGAGCAGTACCCGGGCCTGGTCGGCGAGCTCTACCACCGGGAACCCGAGTTCAAGGCGGCCGTCGACGCCTGCCTCGACCTGCTGCCCGACACCGGCGCCGACCTGCGCCGGCTGCTGACCACGGTGCGCCAACGCCCCGCCGACGACGGCGACGTGTTCGCCGCGATGCTCGGCCGCGGCGGCCCGGCCGACGCCGCCGACGAGGCGGCAGCCGCCGAACTCGCCCGCACCGAACTGGCCCAACCCGCCGCGTTCGTCGTCGACTACGCCCTGGCCCGCCTGCTCGGCAGTTGGGGCATCACCCCGGCCACCATGCTCGGCTACAGCCTCGGTGAGTACGTCGCCGCCTGCCTCGCCGGCGTACTCACCCTGCCCGACGCGCTGCGGCTGGTCGCCCACCGGGCCGCGCTGATCGGCCGGCTGCCCGCCGGCGCGATGCTCTCGCTGCCGCTCTCCGCGCAGGACCTCGGCACCAGGTTCGGCAACCTCGCCGACCTCGGCCTGGACATCGCCGTCAGCAACGGCCCCGACCTGACCGTGATCGGCGGCCCGACCGACGCCGTCGACGCCTTCGAGGCCCGCCTCCAGGCCGCCGACGTCCCCGGCCGCAGGCTGGCCACCACGCACGCCTTCCACACCCGCATGTTGGAGCCGATCAGCGCCGAACTCACCGCCTGGATCAGCGAGCACATCACCCTGCATCCCCCGCAGCGCCCCTACCTGTCCAACGTGACCGGCGAGCTTGCCACCGCCGACCTGGTCACCGACCCCGGCTACTGGGCCCGCCACATGTGCACCACCGTGCGCTTCTCCGCCGGCCTGGCCCACCTGCTGGCCGAGCCCGACACCGTACTCCTGGAGATCGGCCCCGGGCAGTCGCTCGGCGCCATGGTCCGGGTCCACCCCGACTGCCCGCGCGAGCGCTGGCCGCTGGTGGTGCCCACGCTGCCGGCCCAGGCCGACCCGCGCCCGGACGACCAGGTCGTCACCGAGACCCTGGCCAGGCTGTGGCTGGTCGGCACCGACATCGACTGGAGCGGCTACCACCAGGGCCGCCCCGTCCACCGCGTACCGCTGCCCACCTACCCCTTCCAACGCCGCGAGTACTGGCTCGACCCGGCCCGTACCCAGCGCCCCGCGGCCCCCGCCGCAGCCGTCGACGTCCAGCTCACCGACGTCACGCTGGACGACGTCAAGCGGGCCCCGCTGCCCCTGCTGCCCGAAGCGGACTGGCTGCACGCCCTGGTGTGGCGGCAGACCGCACCGCGCGGCGGGCGCCTGCCGGCCGGCCGTTGGCTGGTGTTCACCGACACCGGCGCGGCCGACGAGGTGTGCGCGCCCCTGACCCGCCGCCTCACCGCGGCCGGCGGCACCGTCACCCTGGTCCGTCCGGCCGAAGGGCCCGAGACCTTCGAGGCCGCGGCCGACGGCGACGACTACCGGGTCCGCCCGGGCGACGCCGGCGCGCTGCGCACCCTGATGCGCCGGCTCCGCGACGGCGACGGGCTGCCCGACCGCATCGTCCACCTGTGGACCCTCGGCCTCCCCGCCCCCGCGGCGCCGCTGCCCAGCGCCGACGAGGTGGAACGGGCCCTGGTGTACGGCGCCGACACGCTCGTCGGCATCGCCACCGCGGCCAGCGACGTGGGCGCCGAGAAGTGGTCCCTTGACGTGGTCACCTGCGGCACCCGGGCGGTCACCGGCGCCGAGCGGGTACGCCCCGAACTGAGCACCGTCAGCGGCCCCGTACGCGGCATCCCGCTGGAGTACACCGACGTCTCCTGCCGGATGATCGACACCGACCCGGTACGCCCCGCGGGCGCCGCCGCGCTCGCCGCCCTCATCGCGGCCGAACTCGGCGACGGCGACCTGGAACCCGTGGTGGCGCTGCGCAACGGGCGGCGCTGGCTCCCCGACTACGAGACGCTGCCCGACCAGCCGGCCCCCGCCGGCCCCGGTGGCTCCGCTGGCTTCACCGGCCGCGCCGGCGCTGAGCGAATCGCCGACCCCGCTGCCACCGAACGCCCCGCCGGCAACCCCACCGAACCCGGCCCGCTGCGCCCCGGCGGCGTCTACCTGGTCACCGGTGGCCTCGGCGGCATCGGCCTCGCCATGGCCGAACGGCTGGCCCGCGACAGCCGGGCCAAGCTGGTGCTCTTCGGCCGCACCGGACTGCCACCGCGCGAGACCTGGCAACAGGCGCTCGACGACCCGGCCGTCAGCGACGAGGTGCGCCGCCGCCTCACCGGTGTGCTGCGGCTGGAAGAACACGGCGCCGAGGTGGAGATCGTCACCGGCGACGTGAGCGTGGTGGCCGACGCCGCGCGGGCCGTACGCGCCGCCCGCGAGCGGTTCGGCGCCCTGCACGGCGTGCTGCACGCCGCGGGGCTGCCCGGCATCGGCCTCATGCAGTTCAAGACCATCGCCGACATGCGCAAGGTGATGGCCCCCAAGACCGGCGGCACCCTCGCCCTCGAACAGGCCCTGAGCGGCGTCCCGTTGGACTTCCTCGTCCTCTTCTCCTCCATCACCTCCGCCACCGGCGGCGGCCCGGGACAGGTCGACTACAGCGCCGCCAACTCCTTCCTCGACTCCTACGCCGAGGCCACCGCAACCGCCGCTGCCACCGGCACCGGGGAGGGCGGCCCGGCCGGCCGCCGCACCCTGACCATCGGCTGGGGCGAATGGCAGTGGAACGCCTGGGAAGCCGGACTCGCCGGCTACGACGCGGACGTACGGGACTTCTTCCGCGCCAACCGGCAGCGCTTCGGCATCGACTTCGACGCCGGCTGGCGCCTGCTGCTGCGGGCCCTGCGCCAGGACCAGCCGTACGTGGTGGCCAACACCCAGGACTTCTCCCTGATGGAGCGGCTGAGCCGGAACTTCACCGTCGAACTGGTCGGCGGCGGACGCAACGCCGGCCCCCAGGAGGGCACCAGACACCCACGTCCCGACCTGGTCACCCCGTTCGTACCGCCGTCCGGCGAGGTGCAGCAGGTCATCGCCGACGTCTGGGCCGACCTGCTGGGGCTGGCCGAGATCGGCGCCGACGACAGCTTCTTCGACCTCGGCGGCAGCTCCCTGATCGGCATGGAGGTGATGGCCCGCATCCGCCGCCGGCTGGCCATCGACGAACTCGCCCCGCACGTGCTGTACGAGGCACCCACGGTGGCCCGCCTCGCCACCCTGCTCGCCGGCCGGGGCGCACCGGCCAGCGGCCCGGCGGCCCCCACGGACACCGCCGACGACCAGGACCGCAGCGACCGGCGCAAGCGCAGCCTGCGCCGCGCCAAGAACCGGGAGGCCGAGGGCGCATGAGCGAGGACATCGAATCCCGGCTGGCGATCGTCGGCATGGCGGGCCGCTTCCCCGGTGCGCCCAGCACCGAGGACCTGTGGCGCAACCTCAGCCACGGCGTCGGCGGCATCCGCGACATCACCCAGGAGGAACTGACGGCGGCCCGGGTCCCCCCGGCAGCCCAGGCCGACCCGCGCTACGTGCGCCGCGGCGCCCCGCTGGCCGACACCGGCCTCTTCGACGCCACCTTCTTCGGCTACAGCCCGCGCGAGGCGGAGGTGGCCGACCCGCAGCACCGGATGTTCCTGGAGTGCGCGTGGGAGGCGCTGGAGGTGGCCGGGTACCGGCCGAACGCCGTACCGGGCAAGGTCGGCGTGTTCGGCGGGGTGGCCCCCAGCCAGTACGGCATGCGCCATGTGCTCGGCCGCCCCGAGGTGATGGCCACCATCACCCTGGAGCAGTACGGCATGGGCACCACCGCCGACTCGCTGTGCGCGGTCGTCGCGTACAAGCTCGGCCTGACCGGCCCCGTCCTCGGCGTGCAGACCAACTGCTCCACCTCGCTGGTGGCCGTGCACCTGGCCGCGCAGAGCCTGCTGACCTACGACTGTGACGTCGCGCTGGCCGGCGGCGCGGCCATCTTCGACCCGCTGCCCACCGGCTACCAGTTCGAGGAGGGCTCGATCACCTCGCCGGACGGCGTGGTGCACAGCCTGGACGCGGACGCCGACGGCACCGTGATGGGCAACGGCGTCGGCCTGGTCGCCCTCAAGCGGCTGGCCGACGCGCAGCGCGACGGCGACCACGTGTGGGCCGTCCTGCTGGGCAGCGCACTCAACAACGACGGCGCCGCCCGGGCCGGCTACAGCGCCCCCGGCGTCGACGGCCAGAGCGCCGTGATGAGCTACGCCCTCGCGGTGGCCGAGGTGGACCCGGCCACCGTCGACTACCTGGAGTGCCACGCCACCGGCACCCGGCTCGGCGACAGCATCGAACTGGCCGCCGTCGAGCGGGCCTACACCGGCACCCCGACCGCGCCCAGGGTGCTCTCCTCGCTCAAGCCCGACATCGGCCACCTGGACCGGGCCTCCGGCGTCGCCGGGCTGATCAAGGCCACCCTCGCCCTGCACCACAGGACGCTGCCGGCCACCCGCGGCTTCAAGACCCCAAACGCGGCGCTCGCACCGCTGGCCGACCGGTTCACGGTGCTCACCGAGGACCGGCCGTGGCCGCGGCCCGCGAACCACCCACGGCGGGCCGGCGTGAACTCCTTCGGCGCCGGCGGCACCAATGTGCACGTCCTCCTCGAAGAGGCACCGGACCGCCCCACGCCACCGGCCGCGACCGGCCCGCACCTGCTGGTGCTCTCGGCCCGCAGCCGCGACGCGCTCACCACAGCCACCCGGCGCCTCGGCGACCACCTGCGCAGCCACCCCGACCTCCGGCTCGCCGACGTGGCCCACACCCTGCAAGCCAGCCGCACCGGCTTCGCCCACCGCACGGCCGTGCTGTGCACCGACACCGAGGACGCCGTACGGGCCCTGGCCAGCCCCGACCGGCTGCGCACCGCGGGACCGGTGACCCCGACCGGCCAGCGGCACCGGCCCACCGACCCGCAGGACGCCGCCGAAAACTGGCTGGCCGGCGCCGACGTCGACTGGTCGGCCCTGCACCAGGGCCCGCGGCAGCGCGTCCCGCTGCCCAGCTACCCCTTCGAGCGGCGCCGCTACTTCCTCGAACCGGCCGAACTGCCCGCCGGCCTCGCCGGACTCGGCGCCCCACCCACCACCGGCCGGGCAGCGGACGAGGCACAGCGACCCGCGGGCCGCATCCCCGAGATCGGCGACTGGTTCTCGCACCCGGTCTGGCGCACCGCGCCGCTCCCGTACGGGCCGAGCGCCGACGACCTGCGCGGGCGCGGGCCCTGGTGGGTGGTGGCCGACGGCGGGCCGGGGCTGGCCGCCGCCCGGCTGCTGGCGACGCAGGGCGCGGACGTGGTGCTGCTGCGCCCGACCGGTGCCGCGCGGCCCGCGGCCGACCTGCCGGGGCTGCGGGTCCGCGCACTCGACCCGACCGTACGGTCCGACGTCGAACGCGCCCTCGCCGACCTCGGCCGGCCCCGCTCGGTCCTGCACACCCTGAGCCTTTCGGTCAGCCAACAGCCAGACGGAGACGGGCAGTTCGCCGCGGCGCAGCGGCTTGGCTTCTACTCCGTACTGGCCCTGGTCGGCGCGCTCTCGCAGGACAGCAACCCGGGCCCGGTGGACCTGCTGCTGTGCACCACGGGCGCGGTCGAGGCCACCGGCGGCGACCTGCGCCACCCGGAGCAGGCCACCCTGCTCGGCCTGCAACCGGTGATCAACCAGGAGTTCGGCGACATCACCTGCCGGCTGCTCGACCTCGACCCGGCGGACCTGGAGCTGGCCGATCGTGAACCGGGAGACCTGGCCCAGGTGGCTCTGGACCCGGGGTCGGTCCCAGGGTTGGATCAAGCGGCGGCTCCGGAGTCAGGGCGGGAGGGGGCGGCTGCGGGCCCGGGGCCCGTCCCAGGGTTGGACCAGGCAGCCCCGGACCAGGGCGGGGACCCGGCCACCAGCACCGGCGTCCCGGCCCACGCGCGGCTGGCCGCCGAACTACTCGCCGAGACCGGCACCGAAGGCACCGAACCGGCCGCACTGCGCGGACCGAACCGCTGGATACGCTCCTTCGACCCGATCTGGGTGGGGCCGGTGCGCGACGGCCAGCAGCCCGTGCCCGAGCAGGCCACCGTCCTGATCACCGGCGGCCTCGGCACCGTCGGCACCGCCATGGCCCGGCACTTCGCCGCGGCCGGCCACCGCCTGGTGCTCACCGGGCGGACCCCGCTGCCGCCGCCCGAACAGTGGCAGCAGTGGCTGGCCGAGCACCCCGCCGACGACCGCACCGCCGGCCACCTGCGCACCCTGACCGAACTGCGCGAGCAAGGGGCGCAGGTGCTGACGGTCGCGGCCGACGTGGCCGACCGGGACCAGATGGCCGCCGCACTGGCCACCGCCAGGGACCGCTTCGGCCCCATCGACGTCGTCATCCACGCCGCCGGCGCCCAGGGCCGGGAGTACTTCGGCTTCGCCCCCGGGCTCAGCCGCGCCGTGTGCGAGGCGCACTTCGCGACCAAGGTGACCGGACTGCGGGTGCTCGACGAACTCCTCGCCCCCGGCGAAGCACCCCTCCGACTGACCATGTCCTCGCTGGCCGCGGTGCTCGGCGGCGTCGCCTACGGCCCGTACGCCGCGGCCAACGCCGCCATGGACGCCTACGCCAGCGCGCTGCGCCCACGGACCGGCTGGCTGCCGGTCAACTGGGACACCTGGAACCTGGGCGAGGACCCGCACGGCGACTTCGGCGTCACCATGAAGGACTACCACTACGACGCGGACGAGGGCTGCGAAGTACTGGAACGCTGCCTGTCGGTCGCCCACCGCGTGCCCCAACTGACCATCTCCACGGGCCCGTTGGAGCAGCGCTTCGACCAGTGGACGCGGCTCAACCAGACCGAACCCACCCCGCCGCGCACCCGCTACCCGCGGCCCGAACTGCTGGTGCCGTTCGAGCCGCCCGCCTCGGAGCGGGAAGCCGCGCTCGTCGAGATCTGGAGCGAGATCCTCGGCATCGACGGCCTCGGCGTCAACGACAACTTCTTCGACCTAGGCGGCCACTCGCTCGCGGCCGTCCGGATGATGGCCCAGGTCAGAGCGGAGTTCGGGGGCTTCCCCGGCGACGTGTTGATCGAGAACCCGACGGTACGCAGCTTCAGCAAGGTGCTCCCCGCACCCCACGCGGCACCGTGACCCACCCCGCCGCGCCCCGACCACCCGCTGCCACGACAACGGGCCGGGCGGCCGGAGCACCGGAGGGCGAACCACCCACACAGCAAGCCAACCCGACCGCTGCACCCCACAGGCCGGGGGACCAGCAACCGCAACCAGCGGACCAGCAACCCAGAAGAGGAGCACCGCGGTGACACACGTGGGAGTCGTCGGCGCCGGCGTCATGGGCGCCGGAGTGGCACAGAACCTGGCCCAGGTCGGCCACACCGTAACCCTGGTGGACAACGACCCGCAGGCAACGGAACGCGCCCTGGGCACCATCGAGATGAACTGCCGGATGAGCCGGATGCTGGGCGGCCCGGAGATCGACGCGGACCAGACACTGGCCCGCATCCGGACCGGCACCGATCTCGCGCTGCTGACCGACGCCGAGATCGTGATCGAGAACATCACCGAGAACTGGGACCTCAAGCGCGCCCTGTACCTGGAGTTGGACGCGGTGGTGCAGCCGTCGGCGGTCTTCGTCGCCAACACCTCGGCCATCCCGATCACCCGGCTCGCCTCGCTGACCGGCCGGCCCCGCCAGTTCGTCGGCGTGCACTTCATGAACCCGGTCCCGATGAAGCCGGCCGTGGAGATCATCCCCGGCCACCACACCGACCAGGACGCCCTGGAGCGCGTACGCACCCTGCTCACCTCCATGGACAAGAAGGCCATCCCGGTCAACGACGCCTGCGGCTTCGTCTCCAACCGGGTGCTGATGCTGACCGTCAACGAGGCCGCGTTCCTGGTGTACGAGGGCGTGGCCACGGCCGAGACCGTCGACGAGGTCTTCCGCAGTTGTTTCGGACACCCGATGGGCCCGCTGGAGACCGCGGACCTGATCGGGGTCGACACCATCCTGTACAGCATCGAGGTGCTGTACGAGCACTTCGCCGACAGCAAGTACCGGCCCTGCCCGCTGCTGAAGAAGATGACCGACGCCGGCCTGCACGGCCGCAAGTCGGGCGAGGGCTTCTACGCCTACGGCGGCCCGGCCGCCGCCACCCCGCGGCCCAGCCAGAACGGCAAGGCCCACACCCCCGTGACCGCCACCCGCTGAGGAGACCCCTGATCATGTCCGACGACGTGCGCGCCCCGATCCGCGACTTCATCACCGGCAACTTCCCCGACATCGTCCTCAAGGACGACGAGGACATCTTCGAACTCGGCTTCGTGAACTCCCTGTTCGCCATGCAACTGGTGATGTTCGTGGAGAAGCAGTTCGGCATCCGGGTGCCCAACCAGGAGCTGCGCCTGGACAGCTTCCGCACCATCGACTCGATGGCCTCGCTGGTGCAGCGGCTGACCACCGACGCCCCCGTCACGACCTGATGTGGAGGACGCGATGACGGTGCACGCCACCGACCCGGGGCCGGCCGGCCCGCCGGGCGCCGCCCCGCCGGTCGACCTCCCGCAGGTCCGGGCGTTCGTCGACGCCGAGATCGTGCCGTACGCGGACGGCTGGGACCAGGCCGAGCGGCTGCCACCCGAACTCCTTCACCGGATAGCCGAGTTGGGGCTCTGGTCGCCCTTTCTGCCACCGGCCGACGGGGGCAGCGGACTGACCTGGAGCGAGCTCGGCCGGGTGCACGAGGAGGTGGGCCGCGGCTGTTCCTCCGTACGCAGCTTCCTGACCGTGCACACCATGGTCAGTTGGACCGTCCACCGCTGGGGCAGCGATGCGCAGCGCGCCAGGTGGCTGCCCCGGCTGGCGGCCGGCGAGCTCATCGGCGCGTTCTGCCTGACGGAGCCGGACAGCGGCAGCGACGCGGCTGCCGCCGGCACGACGGCCCGCCAGGACGGCTCGGACTGGATCATCGACGGGCACAAGAAGTGGATGACGGCCGGCCAGGTCGCCGGACTCCTGCTGGTCTTCGCGCGCACCGAGACCGGGATGAGCGCCTTCTTGGTCCCGGCCGACAGCCCGGGCGTACAGGTCACCCCGATCACCGGCGCCATGGGAACCAGGGCGAGCATGCTCGCCGAGATCGTCCTGCGCGGGGTGCGCGTCGACGCCGATGCGTTGATCGGCCCGCCGGGCTGGGCCGCAGGCACCGTGATGACCGGCGCGCTCGACCTGGGCAGGTACAGCGTGGCCTGCGGCTCGGTCGGCGTCGTCCAAGCCTGTCTGGACGCCTGCGTGGCCTACACGTCCAAGCGCCGGGTGGCGGCCGGCCGGCTCTCCGAGCTCCAGCTCATCCGCCGCAAGATCTCCGACATGGTCGTCGGCAGCCGGTCCGCCCGGCTGCTGTGCGCGGAGGCCGGCCGGCTCAAGGACGCCGACGACCCGGCCACCATCATGGCCACCTGGGTGGCCAAGTACCACGCGTCCACCGCGGCCACCGCGGCGGCCGGCGACGCGGTGCAGATCCACGGCGCCAACGGGTTCGTCAGCGACTACCCGGTGGCCCGGCTCTACCGCGACGCGAAGGTCGCCGAAATCATCGAGGGGAGCACGGAGTTGCAACAGATCACGATCGCCGACGCGGCCTACCGGGAGGTGACCCGGTGAGCGAGGCCAACGGCACCTCCGCCGCGCCCGCAGGCAAGCCGCGGCAGGGCCGCATCAAGTGCGTGGTGTGGGACCTGGACAACACCCTGTGGGACGGCGTCCTGCTGGAGGAGAACCGGGTCACCGTGCGCCCCGCCGTCGTCGAGGAGATCCGCCGGCTCGACACGCTGGGCGTGCTGCACTCCATCGCCAGCCGCAACGACCACGACGCGGCCATGCAGCGCCTGGAAGAGGCCGGCCTGGCCGAGTACTTCCTCTACCCGCAGATCAACTGGAACCCCAAGTCGGGCTCCATCGAGCACATCGCCAAGTCGATCAACATCGGCCTGGACGCCATCGCCTTCGTCGACGACCAACCCTTCGAGCGCGCCGAGGTGTCCCACCAACTGCCCGACGTGCTCACGGTCGACGCGGCGGACGTCCCCACCGCCCTGCACACCCCCGAGTTCCAACCCAAGTTCATCACCGACGAGTCCAAGCTGCGCCGCCACATGTACCGCAGCGCGGCCGTACGCGACGAGGCCGAGCAGGAGTACGCCGGCACCAGCGAGGAGTTCCTCGCCACCCTGGGCATGGAGTTCACCATCGCCCCGGCCCAGGAGGAGGACCTCCAGCGCGCCGAAGAGCTGACCGTACGCACCAACCAGCTCAACTCCACCGGCCGCACCTACTCCTACGAAGAGCTGGACAAGCTGCGCCAGGACCCGGACCACCTGCTCCTGGTGGCGGGGCTGACCGACCAGTACGGCAGCTACGGCAAGATCGGCCTCGCACTGGTGGAGCGCGCGGGACCGATCTGGCAGTTGCGCATGATGCTCATGTCCTGCCGCGTGATGGCTCGCGGCGTGGGCACGGTGCTGCTCAACCACATCATGCGGCGGGCGGCCGACGCCGGTGCCCAACTCCGCGCCGACTTCGTGGAGACGGGCCGCAACCGCGTCATGTACGTCACCTACGCGTTCGCCGGCTTCCAGGAGATCGAACGCGACGGCGACCGCGTGGTCCTCCAGTCCGACCTGGACCGCATCCAACCCCCGCCGGACTACCTGACCATCACGGTGCATTGATCCTGTGGTGGGTTGGTCGCCGGGGTGGGTTGGCTCTGGGGTGTGACTGGCCCTGGGCGGGCTGGCCCTGAGACGGGTGGGCCCCGCGGGGCGCGGACCGTACGGCGCGTCGGTCGTACGGCCCGTCGCCCCGTGGTGCCGGGCCGGCGCGGTCCACGGACCGCGCCGGCTGCCCACCGCCAGCCGGCACCCCCACAGCCACCCACGAAGGCCCCACCGCACCCTCGCAAGAACGCCCACAAGACGAGCACCCCGACCCCGAGGAACGGAAGCCGGCCGTGAACCGACCGACCGTGTCAAGGGCCACACCGTGGCTGCCCTTCGGCGAGCCGCCCGCGGCCCGCCCCCGGCTGTACTGCCTGCCCAACGCCGGAGCGGGAGCGGCGAGTTTCGCCCCATGGCGCCGACTCGTCGGCGCCGGCGTCACCCTCTGTCCGGTGCAACCGCCGGGCCGGGCCGAACGGTTCCGGGAGGCGCCGCACACCTCGGTCGACACCTTGGTGGACGCGCTGGCCGACGCCCTGCACGAGCAGTTCACCGGCAGGTACGCGCTCTACGGCCACAGCGTGGGGGCGCTGGTCGTCTTCGAGCTCGTACGCCGGCTGCGCCGCACGGGCCGGCCGCTCCCGGTCCACCTGTTCGTCTCCGGCCGGGCCGCACCCCAACTCCCCGACAGTCGTGCCGCGTTGCGTGACCTGCCGACCGATGAGCTGATCGACGAGCTGGCCCGGATGGGCGGCACCCCACCCGAGGTGCTGCGCGAACGCTCCCTGATGGACTCCCTGCTGCCGCTGCTGCGCGCCGACTTCGCCGTCAACGAGACGTACGTACACCGCCCCGAACCACTCCTGGACCTGCCGCTGACCGTCTTCGGCGGCCATGCCGACCCCCGGGCCGACGAGCCGGAACTCGCGGCCTGGCGGGAACAGACCAGCGGCCCCTTCGTGCTGCGGATGTTCCCCGGGGGCCACTTCTTCCTGCACGATCACGCGAAGACCCTCATCCAGGAGATGGCCCGACCACTGACCGGTTGATCCGCTGACGGATCGTCCCGCTGACCGGTTGATCGGCTGTCCCGTGGGCCGGTTGCTCGACGGGCCGGCCGATCTGCGCCCGGCCCCGCCACCCCACCGCTGCCGCAGCCCCGGACGGCCACCCGGCGGCGCGCTGCGGCACCCGTCGCTCACCGACCGCGGGGGCGCGGACCGTACCGGCCCCAGCCAGCCGGGGCCGCGCGCCCGCACCCACCCGGAGGAACCGCCCATGCCCGCAGCTCGGTGCCCTGCCCACCGGCCGACCACCACCGGGGAACCGGGCCACCCGGCCACCGCACCGCCCGCCAGCCAGCCGGCCGCCGACCCCCGCCCCGGCGCCCGCCCGCGCCAGTGCCGATGCCCGCACCGGCGCCCCGGCCGGCGGCGCCCGCCCGCCGCGGGGCGGTGCCGATGACCGCGCACACGACGGCACCCGGCCCGCCGGACGCCACCGAGGCCCTGTGGCGGGCCGCCCGCCGCGGCCGGCTCGGCTGGTACGCGTACGACTGGGCGCACGCCGTCTTCACCACCTCCGTCACCTCGATCTTCTTCGGCCCGTTCATCACCGACGTGTGCGAGCGCGCCGCCGACGGCCGCGGCTACCTGCACCCCCTGGGCATCCAGGTGCTGGCCAGCTCGTACTTCCCGTTCCTGATCGCGCTCTCGGTCTTCCTCCAGCTCTTCGTCCTGCCGCTGTCCGCGGTGCTCACCGAGCGGTACGACAAGGGCCTGCTGCTCGCCGTCTCCGCCCTGTCCGGGGCCGGCGCGGCCAGCGCCCTGTACGCGATCGGCGACGCGGACTACCTGCTGGGCGGGGCGCTGTACGTGCTGGCGGCCATGGGGCTCGGCGCCTCCATCATGATCGTCAACACCTATCTGCCGGTCATCGCGCCGCCCGGCCGGCGCGACCGCACCTCGGCCCAGGGCTCCGCGGCCGGTTTCCTCAGCGGTGGCATCGTGCTCATCGCGGACCTGCTGATCTACGCCCAGCACGAGGAGTGGGGGCTGACCGAGGAGCAGGCGGTCCGCCTCATCCTGCTCACCACCGGGCTGTGGTGGCTGGCGTTCAGCCTGCTCGCGGTGTGGCTGCTGCGCGGCTACGGCCGGCCTCAAGCGGCCCGCGCCACCGCCGCCGACGCGCCCGCCCGGGCCAGCACCTACCGTGCCGTCGTCGCCGCCGTCCGCGGGCTGCGGCACTATCCGGGCGCGGCCTGGTTCCTGGTCGCCTTCGTGCTCTACAACAACGGCATGCAGAGCGTCACCTCGCTGGTGGGGACGTTCGCGGTGGAACACCTCGACCTGCCGCAGGACGACGTGATCACCGCGATCCTGCTGGTGCAGTTCGTGGCCTTCGCGGGCGCGGTGATCGCCGGCAGGCTCGCTGAGTGGCTCGGCGGACGCACCGTACTGCTGGGCTTCACCTGCGTCTGGTCCGCGACCGTGATCACCGGCGCCCTGCTGCCGCAGCGCTCCTTCCCGGCCTTCGCCACGCTGTGCGTCGCCGCCGGATTCGTCGTCGGCGGCACGTACGCGCTCTCCCGGTCGGTCTTCGTCAGCCTGGTGCCCGCCGGCCGCACGGCGGAGTACTTCGGCATCTTCGAGATGGCCAACCGGTGCCTGGGGTTCGTGGGCCCCACCGTCTTCGGCCTGGTCCTCCAACAGACCGGGAGCTACCGGACCGCCTGGCTGTCGATCCTGGTGTTCTTCGTGGCCGGCGCCGCGGCGCTGGCGCCCGGCGTCCTCGCCCGCGGGACGGGCCGCCACGGGCCCACCCGGCCGGGCAACGCCGCCCGGCCCGGCAGCACCACCCCGCCCGGCAGCACCATCCAGCCGGGCACCACCACCAGGCCCGGCGTGTCCGGCGACGGCGCGCCGGGCCTTCCGCCCGGGCCGGACCGCGAAGATCGCGCAGACCGCGACAGCCGCGCAGGCCGTGAAGGCCGTGCAGACCACCACGAAAACGGCGCAGGCAGAGGGGAAGACTGATGGCTGACTCCGCCCCGGCAGGCCGGCGCTACCGGGTGCTCCTCACCGAGGCGTCCAGCGCCACCGCCCGCCAGGTGCTCACCGTGCTGGGCCGACAGGGGCACCGGGTGGGGGTGATGGACTGCGGCGGCACCTCCCTGACGGCCGGTTCGCGGTGGGTGGGGCGCCGCCACAAGTGCCCGCCGTTCGCCGCCGACCCGCTGCGCTACCTCGAAGCCCTCCGCGAGGTCCTCACCCGCCACCCGTACGACGTACTGCTGCCCACCCACGAGCAGTTGGTGGCGCTGGCCAGGTACCGCGCCGACTTCGCCCCCCTGGTGCCCGGGCTCGCCGTCCCCGACTTCCGGGCGATCCGCCAGGTGCAGGACAAAGCCGCCGCCACCCGGCTGCTCGACGACATCGGACTGCCGCAGCCGGAGACCGCACTCGCCGCGGACGAAGGCGCCCTGCTGGCCGAGGCGGGCCGGCTGCCGGCGTACGTGAAGCTCCCGGTGGCCACGTCGAGCCGGGGCGTGTGGCTGGCCGAAGAGCCCGAGCAGTTGACCCGCATCGCCACCCTTCCCGCCGTCCGGGAGACCTTCGACGCCGGCGGCGAAGTGCTGGTGCAGCGCCGGATGCCGGGCCTGGTGGTCATGGTGCAGGCGCTCTTCGACCGGGGTGAACTGGCCGGCGCGCACACGGTGTTGCGCCGACGCGAGGGCGTCCAGGGCAGTGCGTCGGTGAAGGAGTCGGTGGTGCTGCCCGACGTCATCCAACACCTGGCGAAGCTCGGCGCGGTGCTCGACTGGCACGGCCCGCTCGCGCTGGACGCCGTACTGGACGAGGACTTCGGCCTGGTCCACTACATCGACGTCAACCCGCGCCTGGTGGAGCCGGTCAACGCCGAACTCGCCGGGGCCGACCTGGTGCGCCGCTGGCTCCGGGTCTCCTGCGCCGAGCCGGTCGGGCCGCTGCCCGCCGTCCGCGCCGGGGTGCGCACCCACATGCTGCTGACGGCCCTGGTCCGGCACGCGGAGACTGGCCGCGGACGGCGGGCGATGGTACGCGAACTGGCTCGGGCCGCCACCCGGAGCGGCTGGTACTCCGGGAGCCGGGAGGAGCTGCTTCCGGTCGGCTCGGACCCGGCGGCCGGGCTGTCCCTCGCGGCGCTCACCGGCTGTCTGCTCGCCGTGCCGGGGAGCTGGCGACGGCTCGGCGGCTCCGGCGTCCCCGCCCACGCCCTGACCGGCCAGGGCTGGCGACGCCTCGTGGACACCGACGCGCTCTGATGCCCCCGCCCGATCGTCTCGCGGCGCTGGCTCCCCGGCGCGTGACGGCGCGGACGCTGACCTCAGAAGCATCACCAGAAACATCCATCCCACGAACCCCTATACATCACTGCGCACGCTCAAACCCCTTACGCATCAGCAGTAGGGGTTGGGTAGGGTTTCCCGAGCCGGCCGTAACCCAACTGACCAGCGCGATCCGGGTAGTTCGGGGGTTACCCCTACCAGGGGCGCGGGGGAGCCCCCCCTGTAGATCCGGGGGTCTGGCGGCTCGATGGCGGCGCGCATTCTCCGTAGCGTCTGAGATCTCGTCGGACTCCATCGGAACCCGGAGGGCCTTCTCGTGGCCACTTCTCTCCGCACGTACCTGAGCACCGCACCCGCCCCGCTCGCGCCCCGGGCGTACGGGCCGGCGCCCGCGGACCGGTCGACACCCGACGAGCTCCCCACGGCCCCCGGCGCGGCACACCCCCTACGGGGCGCGCGCCCCGGACGTACCGGGGCGCGCAGCGGGCCCGCCGCCCGCCGCCGCACCACCCAGTGTGAGCGGCCCACCGGCCTCCCGCACCTGCGCCCGCACCCCCCACGCGCCCGGCACGACCCGCACCGCGCCGGCACCCCACGCCGGCACCCGCACCACTGGTACCGCCGCCCCCGCCGGGTCAGGTCTGCTGACCGACGCCCGGCGGGGACGGCCCGCCGCCCGGCGTGACCGCTCCGCAGAACCAGGGATTGACCAGCACCGACGCCACCCAACGTCGCTGTGTGAGGCCGAGGCAGGCCCGTGCTGGGCAACCTTCCCATCGACGATAGAAGGAACAATCTGATGGCCACCTTGCTGTACTCCCTCGGTAGAGCGGCGTTCCGTCGCCGAGGCCGCTTCCTCGCCGTCTGGTTACTGCTGCTGGCCCTGGCCGGCGGCGGGCTCGCCGCGTACGGTTCCCACCTGGACAGTGAGGCCACCATCCCCGGCTCGCAGTCCCAGGCGGGCATCGACGTACTGGAGAAGTCGCTCCCGGCCTCCACCGGCGTCACCGCGCAACTGGTCTTCGTCGCCCCCGAGGGCAAGACCGTCCAGGACCCCGCCTACCGCCAGGCCATCGAGCGCACGGTCGCGGCAGCCGCCAAGGCCCCCCAGGTGGAGACCGCGGTCGACCCCTTCAAGGCGAACAAGATCTCCGAGGACAAGCGGACCGCCCTGGCCCAGGTGCTGTACCCGATCAAGCGGGACGCACTGGAGGACTCCAGCGTCACCGCGCTCGAAGACCTGGCCGCCGAGGCCCGCAAGAGCGGCCTGGAGGCCGAGGTCGGCGGCACGATCTACAGCACCGCCGGCCTTGAGCCCGGCATCGGCGAGGTCATCGGCCTGGCCGTGGCCATCGTCGTCCTGGTCATCACCTTCGGCTCGCTGCTGTCGGCCGGGCTGCCGCTGCTGACCGCCCTGATCGGGCTCGCCGTCGGGCTGATCGGGCTGATGCTGATCTCGAACGTGGCCACCATCTCCTCCACCGCGCCCAGCCTGGCGCTGATGGTCGGCCTCGCCGTCGGCATCGACTACGCCCTGCTGATCCTCTCCCGGCACCGCGCGCAACTGGCCGCCGGCATGGCGGCCGAGGAGTCCGCGGCCCGTGCCACCGCCACCGCGGGCAGCGCCGTCGTCTACGCCGGCCTCACCGTGATCATCGCGCTGGCCGGCCTGAGCGTCGTCGGCATCCCGTTCCTGACCGTCATGGGGCTCGCCGCCGCCGGGACCGTGCTGATGGCGGTGGCCGTGGCGATCACCCTGCTGCCGGCGCTGCTCGGCTTCGCGGGCGAGCGGGTACGGCCCAAGGTCGGCTCCCGGGCCAGCCGGCGCGAGCGCGCCTCCTCCGGCGAGGGCCGCACGGGGGGCGAGCGGTGGGCCCGCCTGGTGACCCGCCGGCCGCTGGCCACGGTGCTGATCGTCGTGCTCGGCCTCGGCGCGGTCGCGGTCCCGACCACCCAACTGACCCTGGCCATGCCGGACAACGGCACCGCGTCGCCCGACTCCACGCAGCGCAAGGCGTACGACCAGATCTCCGAGGCGTTCGGCCCGGGCAACAACGGCCGACTGCTGGTCCTCGTGCAGAAGGCCACGGGCGACCCCAGGCCCGCGGCCAAGCAGGTCGAGGCCGAGCTCAAGGGGCTCAACCTGCCGGACATCGTCTCCGTGCAGGAGCCGCAGGTGGGCAACGACGGGCGGACCGCGATCCTGACCGTGGTGCCGAAGGAGGGCCCGCGGGACGAGGAGACGGTGCGGCTGGTCCGTGACATCAGGGACGAGACGCCGCAGTGGGCGGCGGAGGCCGACGCCCGCATCCTGGTCACCGGCTCCACGGCCGCCGCGATCGACGTCTCGGACCGGCTCAGCGACTCCCTGCTGCCGTTCATCGGCGTGGTCGTGGGCCTCGCCCTGGTCCTGCTGCTCCTGGTCTTCCGGTCGGTCGTGGTGCCGATCAAGGCGGCCCTCGGCTTCCTGCTCTCGGTCGGCGCCGCCTTCGGCGCTGCGGTCGCGGTCTTCCAGTGGGGCTGGCTCGCCGAACTGATCGGCGTCGAGACGACCGGCCCGGTCTTCAGCTTCATGCCGATCGTGCTGATCGCCGTGCTGTTCGGCCTGGCCATGGACTACGAGGTGTTCCTGGTGGCCCGGATGCGCGAGCACTTCGTGCACACCGGCAACCACGAAGAGGCCGTCATCGCGGGTTCGCGGCACGCCTCCCGGGTCGTCACCGCCGCCGCGCTGATCATGTTCTCGGTGTTCGCCAGCTTCGTCACCGCCGAGGACCTGACGCTCAAGCCGATCGCCTTCGGCCTCGCCGTCGGCATCGTCGTCGACGCCTTCCTGGTCCGGATGACGCTGGTGCCCGCGCTGCTGATGCTGGTGGGCCGTGGCGCGTGGTGGCTGCCCCGCTGGCTGGACCGGATGCTGCCCAACCTGGACATCGAAGGGGCCAAGCTGAACCGGCCGCAGCCCGTCGCGCACGGCGCGCTGGACGCGGAGCGCATGGCACCCCGCGTCTAGCACGGCGGGCGCCCGCTCCACACGGCGGCGGCCATCCCCGACGGGGGTGGCCGCCGCCGGGCGCGTACCGGGCCGGGCGGTGGGTCCCGCGGCCCTGGCCCGGCCAAGGCCGGCGCGGCAGTCCAGGCGCGGCCGGCCGGCCCGGCAGCTTCCGAGCCCGTTCCGTGTGTGCCGTGCACGTTTTAAGAATCGCCGGGTCCGCTTTTCGTGAAGGCCGCCGGCGGACGCCCACCAGGAATGAGTGAGTCCGTTTTCTTTGGCATTTTGGAACGCATTGAAGAATGCGATACGAGCCCTTGCGGCTGTGGTGGAGGTTCTGTAAACATGCGGGTGTTCGTGAGGCATGTGAGCCAGTGGGAGAAACCATGGCAATTGATGGGCGCTCGGATATTTATGAAATCCTGGACGACCGATTTCTTATCCCCGCCAACGGAGATCTGAGATTAGAACTCCTGTATGACGGCACCCGCTGGTCGGAGGGTCCGCTCTACGTCCCCGCCTGGCGTCAGCTCATCTTCAGCGACGTCCCCAACGACCGGCTGCTGCGCTGGGACGAGGCCACCGGCACGGTCGGCGTCTTCCGCACCGCGGCCGGCCACCCCAACGGCAACACGCTGGACCGCGAGGGCCGGCTGATCACCTGCGAACAAGGCAATCGCCGCGTCACCAGGACCGAGCACGACGGCTCCCGCACCGTCATCGCCGACCGGTACGCGGGCAAGCGATTCAACAGCCCGAATGACGTGATCGTACGGTCCGACGGCTCGATCTGGTTCTCCGATCCCATTTTCGGCATCCTCAGCGACTATGAGGGAAACCGTGGCGAGAGCGAGATCGGCGCCAGCAACATCTATCGAGTGGACCCGGCCACGGGTAAGGTCCGCATCATGGCCGAGGGATTCCTCACGCCGAACGGCCTGACTTTCTCCCCCGACGAGCGCCGGCTCTTTGTGGCCGATACGGTCGGCGGCCACATCAAGGTGTACGACGTCCGCGACGACGGCACGCTCGGCCCCGGCACGGTCTTCGCCCAGGCGCCGGCCAACGTCGCCCAGTTCGACAGCGTCCGCTTCGACGACGAGGGCCGGCTGTGGGCCGCGGCGGGCGGCGGCGGACTGCACTGCTACGCCCCGGACGGCACCCTCATCGGCCGCATCATCCTGCCGCTGACCGCCTCGAACGTCACCTTCGGCGGCCCCAAGAACAACCGGCTCTTCATCACCGCCGGCTACCACGTCTACTCGCTGGTCGTGGCGGCCACCGGAGCCCCGCGCATCCGCGGCTGCGGCCCCACCCGCCCCCACGCGGCGGCGACCGACGCCCCCGCCCAGAACCTCGACGCCTACGCCACCCGCTGGCGCCTGAGCGCCCGCCGCCCCCAGGGGTAGGAGCCGGCGGGCCCGCACGGGCCCCGGCGCACCGACCGTCGGACCGCTGGAACCCGGCGGAGCCAGGGGGAAGCACCAAACCACGGCCCGAACCGGGCGCCGGTCCACCGGTCCCGGCACCAGCACCGGCGGAGCCAAGAAGAACCACCGAACCGCAGCCCGTACCGGCCTCGGCCGCGTGCGGGCTGCGGCACGACCACCGTGCGGCACGCCCGTCGCGGCGCCCGAACCCGTCCGGGCCCGCCCCACGGTTCGCCAGCGGGCGGGCCCGGACAACGGGAAGTAGCCAACTGCCCGACCACACCGCCGCATTGGGGCTCAGCCGCGGCCCGGGTCCAGCAGGCCCGCCCGGCGCAGCGCGTCGGCCATCGCCCCGCCGGCGGGCGCCGCGTCGCGCCGCGCCCCGGAGCCGGAGCGCTGGCCGCCGCCCGAGCGCCCGCCCTGGCCGCCACCCGATCCGCGCTGCCGCTGCTGCGGCGCGCCCCGCCGGCCGGCGCCGCGCTCCGGCCGGTCGCCGTCCCGCCCTGCACCCGCCGGCGCGGCCTCGTCGTCCAGCCGCAGCGTCAGCGAGATGCGCTTGCGCGGGATGTCCACGTCCAACACCTTCACCCGCACGATGTCACCGGGCTTCACCACGTCCCGCGGGTCCTTCACGAAGGTCTTCGACATCGCCGAGACGTGCACCAGGCCGTCCTGGTGCACCCCGACGTCCACGAACGCGCCGAACGCGGCCACATTGGTCACCACGCCCTCCAGCAACATCCCGGGCACGAGGTCGCCGAGCTTCTCGACCCCCTCCTTGAACGTGGCCGTCTTGAACGCGGGCCGCGGGTCCCGGCCGGGCTTCTCCAACTCCCTGAGGATGTCGGTGACCGTCGGCAGCCCGAACGAGTCGTCCACGAACTGCGCCGCGTCCATCCGCTGGAGCACCGCCGTATTGCCGATGAGCGAGCCGACGTCGCCCCCGGCCGTCGCCACCATCCGCCGCACCACCGGATACGCCTCGGGGTGCACGCTTGAACTGTCCAGCGGGTCGTCGCCCCCGCGGATGCGCAGGAAGCCCGCGCACTGCTCGTACGCCTTCGGACCCAGCCTGCTCACGTCCTTGAGCGTCTTGCGGTTGCGGAACGGGCCGTTGGCGTCCCGGTGCGCCACGATGTTCTCGGCGAGGGTGGCGCTGACCCCGGAGACCCGGCTGAGCAGCGGGGCGGACGCCGTGTTCACATCCACGCCCACGCCGTTCACACAGTCCTCCACGACCGCGTCCAGCGAGCGCGAGAGCTTCACCTCGGACAGGTCGTGCTGGTACTGGCCGACGCCGATCGACTTCGGGTCGATCTTCACCAGCTCGGCCAGCGGGTCCTGCAACCGGCGGGCGATGGAGACCGCGCCGCGCAGCGAAACGTCCAGGTCCGGCAGCTCCTGGGAGGCGAAGGCCGACGCCGAATACACCGAGGCGCCCGCCTCGGAGACCATCACCTTGGTCAGCCGCAGCTCGGGGTGGCCCGCACACAGCTCGGCCGCCAGCTTGTCGGTCTCCCGGGAGGCGGTGCCGTTCCCGATCGCGATCAGCTCGACCTGGTGCTCCTTCGCCAGCCGGGCCAGCGTGGCGAGCGCGGCGTCCCACTTCTGCTGCGGCACGTGCGGGTAGATCGTCTCGGTGGCGGCCACCTTGCCGGTGGCGTCCACGACCGCGACCTTCACGCCCGTACGGAACCCGGGGTCGAGCCCCATCGTGGCGCGCGTCCCGGCGGGCGCCGCGAGCAGCAGGTCACGCAGGTTCGCCGCGAAGACCCGCACCGCCTCGTCCTCGGCGGCCTGCCGCAGCCGCAGCCGCAGGTCGATGCCCAGGTGCACCAGGACCCGGGTGCGCCAGGCCCAGCGCACCGTGTCGGCCAGCCAGCCGTCGGCGGGCCGGCCGCGGTCGGCGATCCCGAAGCGGCGCGAGATCGCCTGCTCGTAGGAGCTGGGGCCGGGCGTCTCCGACGGCTCTTCCGGCTCCAGCGTCAGGTCGAGCACCTCTTCCTTCTCGGCCCGGAACATCGCCAGCACCCGGTGCGAAGGCAGCTCCGTGAACGGCTCGGCGAAGTCGAAGTAGTCGGCGAACTTCGCGCCCGCCTCCTCCTTGCCCTCCCTGACCTTGGCCGCCAGCCGGCCGCGCTGCCACATGCGCTCGCGCAACTCGCCGATCAGGTCCGCGTCCTCGCCGAACCGCTCGGTGAGGATGGCCCGCGCGCCTTCCAGCGCGGCGGCGGCGTCGGCCACCCCGTGCTCGGCGTCCACGAAGGTGGCGGCGGCGGCCCGCGGCTCCACCGAGGGGTCGCCCAACAGGCCGTCCGCCAGCGGTTCGAGCCCCGCCTCGCGGGCGATCTGCGCCTTCGTCCGCCGCTTGGGCTTGAACGGGAGGTAGACGTCCTCAAGGCGCGCCTTGGAGTCGGCGGCCAGGATGCGGGCCTCCACCTCCGCGTCGAGCTTGCCCTGCGAACGGACCGACTCCAAGATCGCCGCCCGCCGCTCCTCCAGCTCGCGCAGATAGCGCAGCCGCTCCTCAAGGGCGCGCAACTGCGCGTCGTCGAGCATCTCGGTCGCTTCCTTGCGGTAGCGCGCGATGAACGGCACCGTCGAACCGCCGTCGAGCAGCTCGACGGCGGCCTTCACCTGCCGCTCCCGCACTCCCAGCTCATCGGCGATCCGGCCTTCGATGGACGTCGTCACTTCACGCTCCGCTTTCTGGTCTGCACCGCGACCTGCATTGTGGCAGGTGGGTGTGACAACGCGGCCATGGCGGACCAACCCGCGCGTCCCCGCGCCCCACGGGCGCCCCGCCCCGGCACGGCCGACGGCACGGCGCCGCAGGTGAGCGACGGTCGGCCGGGACGGCGCAGGCTGGCTCGGGCCGGTCAGCACTGCCCGGCGCCACGTGGCGCCCCGGGCGCGCCCGCCCCGGGGGGGCCCGCGCCGCACCCGTCGGCAAGCCTCGCCCTGCGTCCGGCCCCGGGCGCGCCACAGCCGCCCGGCATGGTGCCGGGCGGCTGCGGTGTGCTGCGTGGATGTGGCGGTACGCGGGCGGGGTCAGGTGGTCACCCACCGGCGCGCGCTCACACCCTGCGGCGGCGTGGACCGCCGCCTGACGCCGCGCCGAACAGCCGGGCGAGGGCCCGGAAGGGGAGCGTCACGACGGCGGCCAGCGTGCCGCCCACGGTACGGAGGACATCGGCGATGGCACGGAACACGGCACTTCCTCCTCGGATTCGGTTTCCGTCTCGGGCTCCTGTCTCGTCCGCATCGACGACGCGCCCGTCAGAACGCCGCCTGCCGAAACCCGAGTACCCGGGACGTCCCCGATAAACCGGCCCGCGCGCACCCGACGCGCCCAAAGCGGCTCCCTGCGTGCCCCGTTCGGCCCCGGGCCGGCGTGCCGCTGCCGAGCCTCCCCGGCCGTGGACCCCGGGTCAGCGCTTGGGGAAGAGGTCGGCGGGGAAGGCGCCCGCGGCCACCAGCGTCGCCGCGAACGTCGAGGCGAGCTCCGTCAGCCGCTCGACGCCCGCCGCACCCAGGTGCTCGTACGGCGCCCGGTCCAGCCGGTCGGTCTGGTGCTCCAGGTCCTTGCGCAGCTCGCTGCCGGCCTCGGTCAGCGTCCCGTCGGCCGCCAACAGGCCGCGCTCGCGCAGCCGGTCCTCGGCAGCCGCCCACTCCTCCTCGGACCAGCCGCGCATCTTGCGGGCCCACTCGGGGTTCATCCCGTGATCGCTGGCCGAGTGCGAGACCACCGACTCCAGGCCGTCGAGTTCGGCGTCCACGAGCAGTGCCAGATGGCCGTCGCCGCGGTGCTCGCGCAGCAGCGTCGTCGCGTGCCACAGGGCCAGGACGGGGCTCTGCGGTATGGGGATCTCCGCGTGCGCCGCGTACAGCGGGCGGGCGGCGCGGCTGCACGCCTCGGTGGCACGCACCGCGAGTTCGGCGGCCTCCGCGAGTTCGGCGGAGGCCTCCGCCCCGAGCATCCGGTGCAGCGCCGCGTCGACCGCGGTGTAGCGGGCCTCGATCGCGGCCTCGGGCGTCGTCACCTCCCACACGCCGGGCACGTGTTGGGCGACCAGTTCGTGCTTGAACCCGTAGAACGTCGCGGTGACCACCGCGGCGCCCACCCGGCCCAGCGGGGCCGAGCGGGCGGCGAAGTAGACGCCCCGCGGTTCCTTGACGCCGAGTTGCCCCAGCTCGTCGGCGGTCTCGGGGGCGAAGTACGTACAGGAGTGCAGCGGGTTGAGGACGCTGTAGCAGCGCCGGGCGGCGCGCTCGGGCAGTGAGGTCATGCCGCGCACGCTACCGGCAGGTAGCCACGCCCGGAAGCGGCGCCGGCGATGCGACCGGCCGCCGTCGGTTAGCTGGCCGGAAGCGTCCACTGGAAGCGCGGTGCCCGGCGCTCCAGGAAGGCGGTGACCCCCTCGCCGGTGTCGTCGCTGGTACGGGCCTGCTCGGTCCAGTAGGCGATGCGGTCGGGGTCCACCGCGCCGGCGATGAACTCCTTCGCCGCGGCCTGTGTGAGCTGCGAGCGGGAGGCCAGTACGCGCGCGAAGTGGGCCACCTCGTGGTCGAAGTCCTCCGGCGCGAAGACCTCGTCCACCAGGCCGCGCAGGTGGGCCCGCTGGGCGTTGATCAACTCGGCCGAGAACAACAGGTGCTTCGCGGTGGCCTGCCCCACCAGGCCCACCAGTCGGGCGGTGGACGAGGCGGGGTAGACGATGCCGAGCTTGGCCGGGGTGATGCCGAAGGCGCTGTCGCTGGTGGCGAAGCGCAGGTCACAGGCGGCGGCCAACTGGCAGCCGCCGCCCACGCAGAAGCCGCGCACCGCGGCGAGGGTGGGCTTGGGGAAGGCAGCGAGCGCCTCTTCGGCCGTCACCGCGAGCCCTTGGGCCTCCTCGCCCCGCTCGATCAGGGAGCCGATGTCCGCGCCTGCACAGAAGGTGTCGCCGTCGCCCGTCAGCACCAGCGCCCGCACGTGCGGATCGACCGTGAGCTTGTCGAGCAGGGGGGGTAGTTCGCGCCACATGTCGTACGTCATGGCATTGCGCTTGGTGGGGTTGTGGATCATGACGGTCGCGATGCCGTCGGTGACCGAATACAGCAGGCAAGGCTCCATGCGCGGATCGTATCCGGGTGGCTGGAAGGCTACGACGAAGATCCCATCGTCTGCTGAGTGGAAGAGATCACTCGTCCGGCGGCCAACCCTGGAACAAAGTTCTCACTGATGTTCAGAAGGGGCGATGTGCCTGGTCGGAGACGGGTTGGCGGCCGGCATGAGACGCGTTTCGGGGTGCGAACGGCGCGTCGTACGGGGGGTGCGCGGCGCAATGGGGTGGGTGCGGCGGGGGAGTGCGAGCACCAGGACCACCCGGACGAGTGCGGTCGGCCACCCGGGACGGCGTCGCGGACGGGCTCGATCCAGCCGCGACGGCCGGCCGGCGCGCGGCCCGTTCTGACGGGGCCCGTACGGAGCCGACCCCCGGACCCGCCGCCGCGTCGGGGCCGCCCGCGCCCGGCCCGTACCGCCGAGGTCGCGGCCCCCGGTCAGGGCGTGCGACGGCGCCGGCGGACGGTGGGGCCCGAACGCGGACGCGTACCCCATGAGCCGTCCCGAGACGATCAAGGTGCTTCCGGCCGGGCGGACACAATGCGTCGCACTAGTAAACCCGCCAACGCCACCCGGTCAAAAAGTGTCGATAGGCGCCGACTTGTGTTCAGTTGGTCGGCGCCGCCCCGCGCACTCCTAACACTCGTCACGAGTATCGAGCCACGGCAGTGCTAGATGGGTGGGTATCGGACATGGAGATTCTCGGGAGCGTCCCGCCTGACCCAGGGCAGGCCCCGCCCCGGAGACCCATTGCGTACGAGGGTGTGTGGCGGTTCACGGCCAAGACCGAGGAGGCCGCCGTGCCCCAGGCCCGGCACGCCGTGCGCGACCTGCTCAGGAACCAGCGCGTTCCCGTCGCCGACGAGATCCTCCAGTCCCTGCTGCTGATCGCCTCCGAACTGGTCACCAACGCGGTCAAGCACGCCGCGCTGCTCTCACCGGAGATCGCGGTCGAGGTCTCCGTCGGACCGCAGTGGGTCAAGGTCGCCGTCGAGGACAACCACCCCTACCGGCCGAAGGCCCTGGTCGCGGACCAGGGCCAGACCGGCGGGCGGGGGTTGTTGCTGGTCAAGGCGGTAGCGGACGAGGTCGGTGGAAGCTATGACGTCGAGCACACCGCGAGCGGCGGCAAGGTCGTCTGGGCCGCGCTCCCGCTGACGGCTACCAACCCGCGGCAGCGCCCGTAATCTCACGGATCGTCGGCCGTGCGGTGTCCAGCACGTCCATGAACCACGCCGAGAACGTCCGCTCCGCGCGCAGCTTGTCCAACTCCTCCGGCGTGACGAAGGCGGTGTCGGCGATCTCCTCGGGGTCGGGCCGCAGGTCGGTCCCGATGAGCCCGGCGAACAGGTGGTTGTACTCCTGCTCCACCAGCCCGGAGGCGGGGTCGGGGTGGTTGTAGCGGACCCGGCCCGCCTCGCGCATCAGCAGCGGCGCGGCCCCGAGCTCCTCGCCGGTGCGGCGCGCGGCGGCGACGAACGGCGGTTCGTCCGGGTACGGGTGGCCGCAGCAGGTGTTCGACCAGACGCCGGGGGAGTGGTACTTGCTCAGCGCGCGCTGCTGGAGCAGCAGACGACCGCGGTCGTCGAAGAGGAAGACGGAGAAAGCGCGGTGGAGCCGGCCGGGGGCCTGGTGCGCGGAGAGCTTCTCCGCGGTGCCGATCGTATTGCCGGCCTCATCGACCAGTTCGAGCATGATCGGTTGCGCGGCGGGGGCGGGCACGGTTGCCGCCGCACTGTCGGTGGAGGGGCCGTTGATGGGTGTGGTCGGCATGTCCATCCTCGTCGTTGGGCTTCGGCGGTCCAGTTTGCCGCATGTCAGTGGCATGCGTCAGTGGCACAACCTAGCCTCGTGCGCCGCGTGGCCACCGGGCTCCAACTGGAAGGTGCAGTGCTCCACGTCGAAGTGCTCGCCCAGGCAACCCTGCAATTCGTGGAGCAACTTCTCATGACCGACAGAATCCAACACCTCCGGGCTTACTACGACATGGGCTGAGAGGACGGGCAGCCCCGAAGTGATCGTCCACACATGCAGGTCGTGCAGCCCCTCGACGCCCGGCAGCGCCAGGATGTGGTCGCGCACCTCGGCCGTGTCCACGTCCTGCGGCGCCCCTTCGAGCAGTACGTTCAGCGTCTCGCGCAGCAGCTTCCAGGTGCGCGGCACGATCATGACCCCGATGACCAGCGAGGCGATCGGGTCGGCCGCCTGCCAGCCGGTCGCCATGATCACCCCGGCCGAGACCAGCACGGCCACCGAGCCGAGTGCGTCCGCCAGCACCTCAAGGAAGGCGCCGCGCACATTGATGCTCTCGCTCTGGCCGCGGAGCAGCAGCGACAGCGAGACCACGTTCGCGACCAGGCCGATCGCGCCGAACACCAAGGTCAGCCCGCCCTCGGTCGCGGCCGGGGTGAGGAAGCGGCTGACCGCCTCGTACAGGATGTAGCCGCCGACGCCGAGCAGCAGCAGACAGTTGGCGAGCGCGGCCAGGATCTCGGCCCTGGCGTAGCCGAAGGTGCGGCGCGGGCTCGCGGGCCGCCCGGCGAAGTGGATGGCCAGCAGCGCCATGCCGAGGCCCACCGCGTCGGTGGCCATGTGCCCGGCGTCCGCGAGCAGCGCCAGCGACCCCGCGAGCAGTCCGCCCAGGATCTCCAGCACCATCACCGTCAGCGTGATGCCGAGCGCGATCCGCAGCCGCCCGCGGTAGGCGGCGGCAGCGGTGCCCGTCGCCCCGGCGGGCGGGGCCGCGTGGGAGTGACCGTGCTGGTGCCCAGCACCCATGAATGCCTCCACATCGGTCATCGGCCGGCTCTTGCAGCGCGGCGTCGATCTCAGTGAACGGGGTGCCGGGGGGTGAATGCAACGCGGCGCTGAATACCGTTGTCATTGGCTGTGACCTGCGCGGATGCCCTACGGGCCGGGATCGCGTGAG
>NZ_JBLIWA010000015.1:43427-143750 GCF_047525675.1 Streptomyces sp. 796.1
ACTCGTGACGAGTGTTAGGAGTGCGCGGGCCAGCGCGAAGGCCGCGGGACCACGCCCGACCGGCGGCGTGCCAGGGGCCCGTCAGCGACCGCCAGTGGCCGTCCGTACCTGCCGGCGCCTGTTCGTACTTGTCGGTACTTGTCTGTGTCGCCCGGTGCCGGCCCCACCGCGTCAGCGGCCCCTGCGCGCCCCGCGTCGGCGGCGTGGCCGCGGTGTGCCGCGCGCCCACGGGCTCTCGTACGCGGTGGCACCGGGCCCGGGCCGGCGCGCTCGCCGACGCCGCGCGCCCCGGGCCGACGGCGGTCCGGGGCGCGGCTGGTGCGGGACGGTCTTGGTGTGCGGGTGTGCGGGTGTGCGGGTGTGCGGGTGTGCGGGTACGGCGGGTCGGCCGGGCGGCCCAGGTGTCGATGGGCGGACCGGGGCGCGTCAGCGGAGCGTGCTCTGGTGGTGGCGCCAGCCCAGCCACGCCGACTCGACCATCTCCCGTACGTCGTACCGGGCCGACCAGCCGAGTTCGGTGGCGATCCGCTCGGCGGAGGCCACCACCCGTGCCGGGTCCCCGGGCCTTCGGGGCGCCACCTCGGCGATCGGCCCCGGGTGGTCGGTGACCTCCGCGACCAGTTCGGCCATCTCCCGCACCGACACCCCGCGGCCGGTGCCGATGTTCACGGTCAGATCGCGCGGCGCGGTCAGGCCGGTCAGCCAGCGGGCCGCGGCCAGGTGGGCGTCGGCCAGGTCGGCCACGTGCACGTAGTCCCGTACGCAGGTGCCGTCCGGTGTCGGGTAGTCGTCGCCGAAGACCAGCGGGGCCCGGCCGCTGGCGATCCGGTCGAAGAACATCGGGATGATGTTGGACACCCCGGTGTCGGCGAGTTCGGGGTCGGCCGCGCCGGCCACATTGAAGTACCGCAGACAGGCCGTGGCCAGGCCGTGCGTCGCGCCCGCCGCCCGCACCAGCCACTCGCCGGCCAGCTTGGTCTCGCCGTACGGGTTCATCGGCTGGCACGGGGTGGCCTCGGTGACCAGGTCCACGTCCGGCATGCCGTAGACGGCGGCGGACGAGGAGAAGACGAAGGCCCGCACGTCCGCGGCGACCGCGGCGTCGAGCAGCACGGCCAGGCCGTGCACGTTCTCCTCGTAGTAGCGGATCGGCTGGGCGACGGACTCCGCCACCTGCTTCCTCGCGGCCAGGTGCACCACGCCCGTCACTGCGTGCTCGGCCAGCGCCCGGGCCACCAGCTCCCGGTCCAGGACCGAGCCGCGGACCAGCGGCACGTCGGCCGGCAACCGCTCGGTGACGCCCGAGGTCAGGTCGTCGACCACCACCACCCGCTCACCGGCCGCCCGCATGGCGCGTACGACATGCGCCCCGATGTATCCGGCACCGCCGGTGATCAGCCACGTCATGCCCGCACCCTACCGACCGGAAATCGGCCGCCTGAGCGAAGCGGCGTTTGTCGAGCGCGGCGGGCATCGACCATGATGATCGCTACAGGCCAATCCGTCGTTCACTCGATCGTGAAGTGAATGTGCGGTGAACAGCCTCCGTCGGTGATCCGATAGCCTCTGCCGACGTCCTGCCCGCCGCCCGCCGGTCGGGGCAGGTCACGACCGCTGCCCGGACATTCCATGAACCGGCCGTGAACCGGCGCGACCGTGCCAGTTGCCAAGGAGTGAGTTCGACTGTCGACCGCCATTGTGACCGGTGCGCCGGTCGTCGGCTCGTCCGTCGTGGACGACCTGCGGACACTCGGCTTCGACGTCCGCCCGGTGGCCGACGCCGCCGACGCCGCCCGTGAGCTGGCCGCCGTCCCCGCGCAGCAGCGCGTCGCCCTCGTCGACGGCCGCTTCACCGGTCATCTGCACGCCCTGCGGCTGGCCCTGACCGACCCCCGCTTCCCCGCCGCCGCCGCGCCCGGCGCGCTGACGGCGCAGCCCGCTGCCAGGCCGGCCCTGATACGCGCCCTCGCGGCCCGCGCCGCGGTACCCGCAGGACCCGCCCGGGCCGCCGCCCCGCCCCACGGGACCGCGCCGGGCGGCGCCATCGAGCCGCAGACCGCGGCCAACCTGCCCGACCTGCTCGCCGCCGACCTGGCCGCGGACGAGGTGCCCGTGCACCACCCCGAACTCGGCGTGCTGGTCGCCACCGTCCCCGCCGACGACGCGGCCCGCGCCCGGGCCAGGGCCGCCATCGCGGACGTCGACGAGGAGCAGGTGCGGCTGCGCAGCGCGGTCAAGGCCCGTGACGGCTTCTTCACCACCTTCTGCATCAGCCCGTACTCGCGCTACATCGCCCGCTGGTGCGCCCGCCGCGGCCTCACGCCCAACCAGGTCACCACCGCCTCGCTGCTGACCGCGCTGGTCGCGGCCGGCTGTGCGGCCACCGGCAGCCGGCCCGGCTTCATCGCCGCCGGGCTGCTGCTCATCGCCTCCTTCGTGCTCGACTGCACCGACGGCCAGCTCGCCCGCTACTCGCTCCAGTACTCCACGCTCGGCGCCTGGCTGGACGCCACCTTCGACCGGGCCAAGGAGTACGCGTACTACGCCGGCCTCGCCGTGGGCGCGGCCCGCATGGGCGACGGCGACGACGTGTGGGCGCTGGCGCTCGGCGCGATGGTGCTCCAGACCTGCCGGCACGTGGTCGACTTCTCCTTCAACGAGGCCAACCACGACGCCACCGGCAACAACAGCCCCACCGCCGCCCTGTCCGACCGGCTCAACAGCGTCGGCTGGACGGTCTGGGCCCGCCGCATGGTCGTACTGCCGATCGGCGAGCGCTGGGCCATGATCGCCGTGCTCACCGCGCTCACCACCCCGCGCATCACCTTCTACGCCCTGCTCGTGGGCTGCGCCCTGGCCGCCTGCTACACCACCGCCGGCCGGGTGCTGCGCTCGCTGAACCGCAGGGCCGTCCGCACCGACCGGGCCGCCACCGCCCTCGCCCAGCTCGCCGACTCCGGCCCGCTGGCCGAGGCCGTCGCCCGCGGCCCCTGGCGAAGCGCGGCCGGCCTGCGGTTCGGCGCCCCGCTGCTGGCGGCCGTCGGCACCGCGCTGCTCGTCGGCTCGCTGTGGGCGGGCCGGCCGGGCGCCTGGTGGCCCGTGCTCGGCGCCGCCGGATACGCGCTCTGCGCCGGCCTGGCCGTCGCCCGGCCGCTCAAGGGCCCGCTGGACTGGCTGGTGCCGCCGCTGTTCCGGGCGGCGGAGTACCTGACCGTCCTCGTACTCGCTGCGCGCTCGGAAGTGAACGGAGCGTTGCCCGCTGCTTTCGGTCTGGTGTCCGCCGTCGCCTACCATCACTACGACACGGTGTACCGCATTCGCGGCGGCACCGGCGCGCCGCCGGCCTGGCTGGTGCGGCTGACCGGCGGGCACGAAGGACGGGTCCTGGTGGTCACGGTCGGCGCAGCCCTGCTGCACGGCACCGGTCTCACCATCGCGCTGACGGCACTCGCTGTGGCCCTGGCGCTCGCGGTGCTCATCGAGAGCATCCGCTTCTGGGTCTCCGCCGGAGCACCCGCTGTACACGACGAATCAGGAGAACCCGCATGATCGGCCTCGTGCTGGCGGCAGGCGCCGGGCGGCGTCTGCGCCCCTACACCGACACCCTGCCCAAGGCCCTGGTGCCCGTGGACCCCGCGGGCGAGGGCACGACCACCGTGCTCGACCTCACGCTGGGCAACTTCGCCGAGGTGGGACTCACCGACGTCGCCGTCGTCGTGGGCTACCGCAAGGAAGCGGTGTACGAGCGCAAGGAGGCGCTGGAGCGCAAGTACGGCGTCCGCCTCACGCTCATCGACAACGACAAGGCCGAGGAGTGGAACAACGCCTACTCCCTGTGGTGCGCCCGCGAGGTGCTGAAGCAGGGCGCCATCCTGGCCAACGGCGACACCGTGCACCCGGTCTCCGTCGAGAAGTCGCTGCTCGCCGCCCGTGGCAACGGCCAGAAGATCATCCTCGCGCTCGACACGGTCAAGCAGCTCGCCGACGAGGAGATGAAGGTCATCACCGACCCGGCCAAGGGCGTCCAGCGGATCACCAAGCTGATGGACCCGGCCACCGCCACCGGTGAGTACATCGGCGTCACGCTGATCGAGCCGGAGGCCGCCGACGAGCTGGCCGACGCGCTGAAGACCACCTTCGAGCGCGACCCCGACCTCTACTACGAGGACGGCTACCAGGAGCTGGTGAACCGCGGCTTCACCATCGACACCGCCCCGATCGGCGACGTCAAGTGGGTCGAGATCGACAACCACGACGACCTCGCCAAGGGACGTGAGATCGCGTGCCAGTACTGACCCGGCTCATCCCCTCACCGGTCGTCGTCGACATCAGGTCGGGCGCCCTGGAGGACCTGGCCGGGCTCCTGGTCGACCAGCGGATCTCTGCGTCGGGCAAGCTCGCCATCGCCATCAGCGGTGGCTCCGGCGCGGCGCTGCGCGAGCGGTTCGCGCCGGCGCTGCCCGGCGCCTCCTGGTACGAGGTCGGCGGCGGCACGCTGGACGACGCGATCAAGCTCGCCGACGCCATGAAGTCCGGCCGCTACGACGCGGTGGTCGGCATGGGCGGCGGCAAGATCATCGACTGTGCGAAGTTCGCCGCCGCCCGCATCGGCCTGCCGCTGGTCGCCGTCGCCACCAACCTCTCGCACGACGGCCTGTGCTCGCCGGTGGCCACGCTCGACAACGACGCGGGCCGCGGCTCGTACGGCGTGCCCAACCCGATCGCCATCGTCATCGACCTGGAGGTGATCAGGGAGGCCCCGATCCGCTTCGTGCGCTCCGGCGTCGGCGACGTGATCTCCAACATCTCCGCGGTCGCGGACTGGGAGCTCTCGCACCGGGAGACCGGCGAGCAGATCGACGGCCTGGCCGCCGCCATGGCGCGGCAGGCCGGCGAGGCGGTGCTGCGGCACCCCGGCGGCTGCGGGGACGACGAGTTCCTGACCGTACTGGCCGAGGGCCTGGTGCTCACCGGTATCTCGATGTCGGTGGCCGGCGACAGCCGCCCCGCCTCCGGGGCCTGCCACGAGATCAACCACGCGTTCGACCTGCTCTACCCCAAGCGCGCCGCCTCGCACGGCGAACAGTGCGGCCTCGGCGCCGCCTTCGCCATGCACCTGCGCGGCGCGCACGAGACGTCGGCCCTGATGGTCGACGTCCTCAGGCGGCACGGGCTGCCCGTGCTGCCCAGCGAGATCGGCTTCACCACCGACGAGTTCGTCACGGCGGTGGAGTACGCGCCGCAGACCCGCCCGGGGCGCTACACGATTCTGGAGCACCTGGGGCTCTCCACCGACGAGATCAGGGACGCATACGCCGACTATGCCAAAACCGTCAGTAGCTGAACTCCGCCCGGTCGTCCACCCCGAAGGCGTGAAGGACCGGCGCAGCGGTGAGCACTGGGCCGGACGCCTGTACATGCGAGAGATCTCGCTGCGGTGCGACCCGTACCTGGTGAACACCAGGATCACGCCCAACCAGCTCACCTACCTGATGGTGCTGGCCGGCATCCTGGCCGGCGCCGCGCTGCTGGTGCCGGGGCTGACCGGGGCGCTGCTCGGCGCCCTCCTCATCCAGCTCTACCTGCTGCTGGACTGTGTGGACGGGGAGGTGGCGCGCTGGCGCGGGCAGACCTCGATCACCGGGGTCTACCTGGACCGCATCGGCCACTACCTGTCGGAGGCGGCGCTGCTCGTCGGCTTCGGCGTCCGGGCGGCCGACGTCTTCCACCAGGAGGGCGACTCGACGAACTGGATGTGGGCCTTCCTCGGCACGCTCGCCGCGCTCGGCGCCATCTTGATCAAGGCCGAGACCGACCTGGTGGACGTGGCCAGGGCGCGGAGCGGACTGCCCGCGGTCAAGGACGAGGCGGCGACGCCGCGCTCGTCGGGGATCGCGCTGGCCCGCAAGGCGGCTGCGGCGCTGAAGTTCCACCGCCTGGTCGGCGGCGTGGAGGCGTCGCTGGTCATCCTGCTCGTCGCGATCTTGGACCTGACCCGCGGCGACCTCTTCTTCACCCGGCTCGGCGTCGCCGTGCTCGCGGCCATCGCCCTCGTGCAGACCCTGCTGCACCTGGTGTCCATCCTCGCCTCCAGCAGGCTCAAGTGAGCGCCACCGCCGGGCTCACCGTCGGCGCGGTCATCCTGACCATGGGCAACCGCCCCGACGAGCTGCGCGCCCTGCTGGACTCGGTGGCCCGCCAGCGGGGTGCGCCGGTGCAGGTCGTCGTGGTCGGCAACGGCTCGCCGCTGCCCGCCCTGCCGGCGGACGTACGGACCGTGGAGCTGCCGGAGAACGTGGGCATCCCCGCCGGCCGCAACGTCGGCATCGAGGCGTTCGGGCCCGGCGGCCGGGACGTGGACGTGCTGCTCTTCCTCGACGACGACGGGCTGCTGCCCGGCGAGGACACCGCCGAGCTGTGCCGGGCGGCGTTCGCCGCCGACCCGGCGCTCGGCATCATCAGCTTCCGCATCGCCGACCCCGACACGGGGGAGACCCAGCGGCGCCACGTGCCCCGGCTGCGCGCCGCCGACCCGATGCGCTCCTCGCGCGTGACCACCTTCCTCGGTGGCGCCAACGCGGTGCGCACCCGGGTGTTCGCCGAGGTCGGCGGGTTGCCCGACGCCTTCTTCTACGCGCACGAGGAGACCGACCTGGCCTGGCGGGCGCTGGACGCCGGCTGGATGATCGATTACCGGTCAGACCTGGTGCTCTTCCATCCGACGACGGCTCCGAGCAGGCACGCCGTCTACCACCGGATGGTGGCCAGGAACCGGGTGTGGCTGGCACGGCGCAATCTGCCGCTCCCGCTGGTGCCCGTATATCTGGCGGTATGGATGGTGCTCACGCTGGTCAGGAAGCCCTCGGGGCCGGCGTTGCGCGCGTGGTTCGGCGGGTTCAAGGAAGGCTGGACGACGCCCTGCGGCCCGCGACGGCCGATGAAGTGGCGTACGGTATGGCGCCTGACCCGGCTGGGCCGACCTCCTGTGATCTGAGAAGCTCTGGTCTGAGAGCATCGGGCGCGATCCTGGGCAGGGCCCCGGCAGCGCACCTTGAGGACGAAAGTGTCAACTGTGAGCGAGACTACGCACGACAGTGTGGTCGCCATGACTTCCCCACCATCCCCCGACGACGGGCTGACCCCCGCCGAACTGGCCCGCAAGTACGGCCTGTCGGTGAGCGGCGCCCGGGTGGGGCTCGGTGAGTACGTCCAGCAGTTGTGGGGCAGGCGCCACTTCATCTTGGCCTTCTCGCAGGCCAAGCTCACCGCCCAGTACAGCCAGGCGAAGCTCGGCCAGCTCTGGCAGGTGGCGACCCCGCTGCTCAACGCCCTGGTGTACTTCCTCATCTTCGGCCTGCTGATGGGCGGCCGGGGCGGCATGAAGAACCACGACTACATCCCGTTCCTGGTCACGGGAGTCTTCGTGTTCACCTTCACGCAGACCTCGGCGATCGCCGGCGTACGGGCGATCTCGGGGAACCTGGGCCTGGTGCGGGCGCTGCACTTCCCCCGGGCCGCGCTGCCCATCTCGTTCTCGCTCCAGCAGCTCCAGCAGCTCCTGTTCTCGATGATCGTGCTGGCCATGGTGCTGGTCGGGTTCGGGCACTACCCGGACATGTCCTGGGTGCTGATCGTCCCGGTGCTCGTCCTCCAGTTCGTCTTCAACACCGGTCTGGCGATGGTCATGGCCAGGCTCGGCAGCAAGACGCCCGACCTGGCGCAGCTGCTCCCCTTCATCACCCGTACCTGGCTGTACGCGTCCGGCGTGATGTACAGCATCCCGGCCATGCTGGAGAAGAAGGACGCCCCGCAGTGGCTTGAGGACGTGCTCCTCGCCAACCCGGCGTCCGTCTACATCGACCTGATGCGCTACGCCCTCATGGACGACTACCCCGCCGCCAACCTGCCGCCGCACGTGTGGCTGCTGGCGCTCGGCTGGGCCGTGCTGGCCGGCGTGGGCGGGTTCCTGTACTTCTGGAAGGCAGAGGAGCAGTACGGCCGTGGCTGAGCAGACCCCCGAGCAGACGCCCGCCGACCAGCGGCCCACCGACCAGCGCCCCACCGTCATCGCCGACGACGTGCACATCGTCTACCGGGTCAACGGAGGCGCCCGCGGCAAGGGCACCGCCACCGCCGCGCTCAGCCGCATCGTCGGCCGGCGCTCGTCCCCCGGCATGCGTGAGGTGCACGCGGTGCGCGGGGTGACCTTCGTGGCCTACCGGGGTGAGTCGATCGGGCTGATCGGCTCGAACGGCTCCGGCAAGTCCACGTTGCTCAAGGCCGTCGCCGGCCTGTTGCCCACCGAGCGCGGTCACGTCTACACCGACGGTCAGCCCTCGCTGCTGGGTGTGAACGCGGCGATGATGAACGACCTGACCGGTGAGCGGAACGTCATTCTCGGCGGTCTCGCCATGGGAATGTCGCGCGAACAGGTCCGCGAGCGGTACGACGAGATCGTCGACTTCTCCGGCATCAATGAGAAGGGCGACTTCATCACGCTGCCGATGCGCACCTACTCCTCCGGCATGGCGGCCCGACTGCGTTTTTCCATCGCCGCGGCCAAGGACCACGACGTGCTGATGATCGACGAGGCGCTGGCGACCGGGGACCGGAAGTTCCAGAAGCGCTCCGAGGCCCGCATCCGTGAGCTCCGCAAGGACGCCGGCACGGTCTTCCTGGTCAGCCACAACAACCGGTCGATCCGGGACACCTGCGACCGGGTGCTGTGGCTGGAGAAGGGCGAGCTCCTGATGGACGGTCCGACCGATGAGGTCATCAAGGCGTACGAGAAGGAGACGGGCCGGTAATCACCCCGCCCGACCGGCGCCCGCCCCGCGTTCCGACGCGTGGCGGGCGCCTTTTCTTGTGCCGATACCCAGTTTTACCGGCCGATGTTCATAAGACTTATCTAGGGTTTTACAAATAGACGACAAAGCGCTGGCAGTAACCGGAAAGAAACATTCGGGATGGCGAAGTAGAGGGCGTGCGGCACATGCTGTGCGCTATCACTTCATGTGCGCTGTGTTGTGTGCGCGATCGCGGGCCCGTAGTGTGCTGCCGCGCTGCTCCTTGCGGTCTTTCCCGGTTTTCTGGGAGAGCCTTTCCGGTGCGTTCTGTTCCATAGTTCAGCCGGGCGGGGGCGGTCGGGGCGGTAAATAGAGGGCCGTCGGTGCCGCGCGTGGCGCGGTGCCGGCACCACGCGGCGGCCACGGGGGGCGATCCGCTGGCCGGGCGTGCTGACCAGTTCGAACGTGGGGCGTGCTCGTACGTGTGCGGTTCGCACGCGAATACGCCGGGCGTAGGGAGGGCGTATGTCGCAGGGAACAGTGCCGGTTGCAGCGTATTCGCGTCGTGAACGACTGCGGATCGCGACCATTCAAGAGATCAAGGATGTTGCTCGGGAGTTTCTCGTCCAGGACGGCCCTGGCAATGTAACGATTCGCGCCATTGCCCGCGAAATGGGCATGACGGCGCCCGCCGTGTATCGCTACTTCGCCAGCCGCGACGAGCTGATCCAGGAGATACGGCGGGACATCTTCGGCGAGATGGGAACCCATCTGCACGCCGTCATCGAGGCGCTTCCCGACCGGGCGCCGGCGAGTGAACTCCTGACCGCGGGGCGTGCGCTGCGCCGCTGGGCGATCGACCACCCGCACGAGTTCGGGCTCATCCTCGGCCCCTGGGGCCCCAGCGAGGGCGGCGTGCTCGGTCGGGCCGAGCGGGAGGCCAGTTGGCGCTTCGGGTCGCTGTTCGCGGACCTGATCGCCCGGATCTGGCACACCCGGGGCTTCCCCGCCCCGGACCCGGCCTCGCTCGACCCGGAACTGGTCGGCCAGCTCGCCGCGCTGCGCCAGGAGTACCAGGTGGACCTCCCGGTGGAGGCCCTGGCCATCATGGTCCGCTGCTGGGTCAGGCTGTACGGGGTGATCTCCATGGACGCCCTGGGGCACCTGGCGTTCGCGCTGCCCAACGGCGACGCCTTCTTCGAGCGCGAGCTCCAGGACCTGGCCACCGTCCTCGGCATCGAGGAGTACTACCCGACGCTCCAGCCGTTGGCCGGCTGACGCCGCGCCGGGGGCCGGCGGCCCTGCCAGGACCTGACGGCCCGGCCCACTGCGCCGGCTCACCGGACCGGCCCGGAGCCGTCCGGGCCGGTCCGGTCGGGTCGGGTTGCACGGGGTTGGTCCGGGTTGGGTCGAGTGGGGTCGGGTTGGGTTGGACGGGCGGCGGCGGGTTGGACGTGTGGGGTGAGGTCGGGCGTGGTGGCGGGCTGGCGTGTGGTGTCGGGTTGGTCCGGACCACTTGGGTTGGTCCTGTGCCCCGGGTTGCTCCCCGCCGCGCGGGCCGGCCAAGCCGGGTTGGGTTGCTCCCGGCCCGCGGCCCGCTGCGGGGGCCCGCCGCTGCGGCGGGCCCGGTGCGGCGCTGGGTGGGTCGACGCGCTGCCGGCTGGCCCGGTGCGGCGCCGGCCGGCTCGGCCGCAGGGCCCACCCACCCATCGCGCCGCCGGACGGTGCCGGGTGGCTCGGGCGGTGCCGGGTGGCTCGGGCCGGGCGGGCCGGGCCTTCGCGCCGGGCCACCGGTGGGGTTCCCCCGGCTGCCCCGAGCGGCTGTCGCACCGCGCGGCTCGGCGTAGGCTGTACTGATGACCATCCGGACTATGGCGGACATGTGTCCGGTCCCCCGTTCGGGGGTCCGGAGGCCATCTCCTGCGACCTGGGGCGCGGCGTGTCCGCGTCGTGCCGTGACTGATGTGCGGTGTAGAACGGGGGATGTGACGGCATTGGCCACGCGGCCCCTATCCCGCGCCTCCGCAGGTCCAGGCGCCCCGGCCCCCTGTGGCGGCGCCGCGCGCGCCCGTACGCCTGGCTGTCTACGGTGACCCTGGAAGACGAGCGGAGCCAGTCCCATACCACCTCGCGAACCTGGCCAGCAGAGCAGGCCCAGGCGGTGTTGGACAAGGCCGCGGACGAGAATTTCCCCGTCGCACCCTTCTTCCTGCCGCGCGCCTGGCGCGCGGACCTGATGGCGGTCTACGGGTACGCCCGACTCGTGGACGACATCGGCGACGGCGACCTGGCCCCGGGCGGCGGCGACGCCGTCCTGCTCGGGCTCGACCGGTCCCAGGCCGAGGACACCGAGGCGCTGCTCGACGCCTTCGAAGCCGACCTGCGCCGGGTCTTCGGCGACCCCGCACAGTCACCCAGACACCCGCTGCTGCGCGCACTGCGTCCCACCGTGCGCCGGTGCGGCCTGACCCCGGCCCCGTTCCTGGGGCTGATCGAAGCCAACCGGCAGGACCAACGGGTCCGCCGGTACGCCACGTACCAGGACCTCCTCGACTACTGCGAGCTGTCGGCCAACCCGGTCGGCCGGCTGGTGCTCGGCATCACCGGCACCACGACGCCCGAGCGGGTGCGCCGCTCGGACGCGATCTGCACGGCGCTCCAGATCGTCGAGCACCTCCAGGACGTGGTCGAAGACCTCCGGCGGGACCGCATCTACCTGCCGGCCGAGGACATGCGGCGGTTCGGCGTACAGGAGGCGGACCTGCGGAGTACGACGGCGGGCGCACCGGTGCGTGCCCTGATCGCATTCGAGGCCGAACGCGCCCGGGACCTGCTGAATGAAGGGGCACCCCTGGTGGGTAGCGTCCACGGCAGACTCAGACTGCTGCTCGCCGGGTTCGTGGGCGGCGGACGGGCCGCCCTAAAAGCGGTCGCGGACGCCGGCCACGACGTGTTCTCTGGACCGCCCAAGCCCACCAAGCTCAGCCAACTGCGCGAGGTCGGGGCAACCTTGCGAGGAGAGGGGTGAACCAGACCGTGGACGGACCGTCACACATCCCCGCACCGGTGGCTGCCGCGTACCGCTACTGCGAGGCCGTGACCGGGCAGCAGGCCCGCAACTTCGCCTATGGCATCCGGCTGCTGCCCACCGACAAGCGGCGGGCGATGTCCGCGCTGTACGCCTTCTCCCGCCGGGTGGACGACATCGGCGACGGTGCGCTGAGCGCGCCGGCCAAGCAGGACCGGCTGGAGGGCACCAGGGCGCTGCTGCGCCGCATCGCCGACGGTGAGGTGGCCGAGGACGACACCGACCCGGTGGCCGTCGCCCTCGCCCACGCCGCACGCCGCTTCCCGATCCCGCTGGGCGGTCTCGACGAGCTCATCGACGGCGTGCTGATGGACGTGCGCGGCGAGAGCTACGAGACCTGGGACGACCTGAAGGTGTACTGCCGGTGCGTGGCGGGCGCCATCGGCCGCCTGTCGCTCGGCGTCTTCGGCACCGTGCCGGGCGCGGTGGGCGCGGAGCGGGCCGCGGAGTACGCCGACACGCTCGGGCTCGCCCTCCAACTCACCAACATCCTGCGGGACGTTCGGGAGGACGCGGCCAACGGGCGCACCTACCTGCCGTCGGACGACCTGGCCAAGTTCGGTTGCTCGGAGGGGTTCCACGGCAGCACGCCGCCCGCCGGCGCCGACTTCACCGGCCTGGTGCACTTCGAAGCCCGGCGCGCCCGTGGCCTGTTCGCCGAGGGCTTCCAACTCCTGCCGCTGCTCGACCGGCGCAGCGGCGCCTGCGTGGCCGCCATGGCCGGCATCTACCGCAGGCTCCTGGAGCGCATCGCCAAGGACCCCACGGCCGTGCTGCACGGCCGGGTGTCGCTGCCCGGCCGGGAGAAGGCGTACGTCGCCGTGCGCGGCCTCGCCGGGGTCGACGCCCGCACCGTGACCCGGCGGGCGCCCGGGGGGCGCGGTTGATGGTCCGGACGCACGCCCCGCACGCCGCCCGGCCACTCCGTACGCCAGGAATCCCGCACTTTTCCCGCGGCGCGCAGCGTGAGACCCCCGCGAGCGGGGCAACCCTACGGGGCGCAGTGGCGTCCCCCGTCGCAGCCGAGAAAGGGGCGCACGATGACATCGACCACGGACCCTGACCGCCGTTCGCCCGGGGGTCAGAGCGCCGTCGTCGTCGGCGGCGGCCTCGCCGGGATCACCTCCGCGCTCGCCCTCGCCGACGCGGGCGTGCGGGTGACCCTCCTCGAAGGCCGCCCCCGCCTCGGCGGCGCGGCGTTCTCCTTCCGCCGGTCATCGCCGGCGGGCGAGCTCACCATCGACAACGGGCAACACGTCTACCTGCGCTGCTGCACCGGCTACGGCTGGTTCCTCGACCGCATCGGAGCCGGCCATCTGGCCCCGCTCCAAGACCGGTTGGACGTCCCCGTGCTCGACGTGGGGCGCAGCACGCCGCGGCTGGGCCGACTGCGCAGGACCGCGCTGCCGGTGCCGCTGCACCTGGCCGCCACCCTCGCCACCTACCCCCACCTCTCGCCGATCGAGCGGGCGGCCGTGGGCCGGGCCGCCCTCGCGCTCAAGTCGCTCGACCCGTACGACCCGGCCCTTGACACCCTCAACTTCGGGGACTGGCTGCGCCGCAAGGGACAGTCCGCGCGGGCGATCGAGGCGGTGTGGGACGTGGTGGCCGTCGCCACCCTCAACGCCCGCTCCGCACAGTGCTCGCTCGGCCTGGCCACCATGGTCTTCAAGACCGGCCTGCTCACCGAGCCGGGCCACGCCGACATCGGCATCCCCCGGGTGCCGCTCGGCGAACTGCACGACACCCGGGCCCGCGCCACCCTGGAGGCCGCGGGCGTCGACATCGAGCTGCGCAGCCGCGTCACCGGTCTCGACCGCGGCCCCGACGGCCGCTGGGACGTGCGGGTGGAGACCGCGCCGCACGCAGGCACCCGGCTGACGGCCGACACGGTCGTCCTCGCGCTGCCCCAGCAGGACGCGCACGCCCTGCTGCCCGCCGGCGCGCTCGACGACCCGGGCCGACTCCTGAAGATCGGCACCGCGCCGATCCTGAACCTGCACGTGATCTACGACCGCCCGGTACTGCGCCGCCCGTTCTTCGTGGCCATCGGCTCCCCGGTGCAGTGGGTCTTCGACCGCTCCGACACCTCCGGGCTGCCCGCCGGCACCGGCCAGTACCTGGCGGTCTCCCAGTCGGCCGCCCACGACGACATCGACCAACCCGTGTCCCGGCTGCGCGAGCGCTACCTGCCCGAGCTGGCCAGGCTGCTGCCCGCCGCCCGCGGCGCGACGGTGCGGGACTTCTTCGTCACCCGGGAGCGCACCGCGACCTTCGCTCCCGCACCAGGCGTGGGCCGGCTGCGCCCACCCGCCCCCACGAACGCGCCCGGCCTCTTCCTGGCCGGTGCGTGGACCGCCACCGGCTGGCCGGCGACCATGGAGAGCGCGGTGCGCAGCGGGCTGAGCGCAGCCGGCGCGGCGCTCTCCGAGCTCGGCCGGCCGCACCGCAGCCCGCTGCGGGAGGCGGTATGAGCACTGTGACCGGAAACAGAGGAGAAACCGTGACTCCGGCCATCCCCGTCGCGACCGCGAACGTCAGCGCCATGCTGGCCCGCGGTCGCACCCTCGTGACGCCCGTGTTGCGCGAAGCCGTCGAGCGGCTCGCCCCGCCGATGAACACCGTCGCCGCCTACCACTTCGGCTGGATCGACGCCGAGGGCAACCCCGCGGCCGGCGACGGCGGCAAGGCGGTCCGCCCGGCGCTCGCCCTGCTCTCGGCCGAGGCCGCGGGCGCCGCCGCGGAGGTCGGACTGCCCGGCGCGGTCGCCGTCGAGCTGGTGCACAACTTCTCGCTGCTGCACGACGACCTGATGGACGGCGACGAGCAGCGCAGACACCGCGACACCGTCTGGAAGGTGCACGGTCCCGAGCAGGCCATCCTGGTCGGCGACGCGCTGTTTGCGCTCGCCAACGAGGTGCTGCTTGAGCTGGGCACGGTCGACGCCGGCCGGGCGACCCGCCGGCTGACCACCGCGACCCGCCGCCTCATCGACGGCCAGGCCCAGGACATCGCCTACGAGCAGCGGGGGCGGGTCAACGTCCAGGAGTGCCTGGACATGGAGGGCAACAAGACCGGGGCGCTGTTGGCTTGTTCGGTCTCCATCGGAGCGGTGCTCGGCGGCGCCGACGACCGGGTGGCCGACACCCTGGAGACCTACGGCTACCACCTCGGGCTCGCCTTCCAGGCCGTCGACGACCTGTTGGGCATCTGGGGCGACCCGGTGGCCACCGGCAAGCGGCCGTGGAGCGACCTGCGCCAGCGCAAGAAGTCCCTCCCGGTCGTCGCCGCGCTCGCCGCCGACGGGCCCGCTTCCGAGCGATTGGCCCGAATTCTGGCGGCCGACGCCAGCCACGTCGGGAAAACGGATGACATTGCTGACTTCGATGAGGAAGAGTTCGCTAGCCGGGCGGCGTTGATCGAAGAGGCGGGCGGCCGGGAGTGGACCTTCCAGGAAGCCCGCCGGCAGCACGCCACAGCCGTGGCGGCACTGCACGAGGTAGACATGCCCGCAGCGGTACGAGCGCAACTGGTGGCGCTCGCCGACTTCGTCGTCGTACGAGAGGGATGACCAGCAGATGAGACACCGGGGTCTTCTGGAGCACCCCATCAGGCACAGCCACCACACCTAGCTCGCGGTCGCCGGGAGGTGTCGACCGTGGCGCCTCCCGACGCAACCCCAGCACGGCAGAGAACGGACTGCGAAAGGGGAAGCCATGACAGCGACAGCCGTCGAATCGTCCACGACCTTAGCGGCGGCCCGGCAGACGACGGCCAGGGCCGTCGACAACCTGCTGGCACGCCAGGACGAGCAGGGGTGGTGGAAGGGCGACCTGGAGACCAACGTCACCATGGACGCCGAAGACCTCCTGCTCCGTCAGTTCCTCGGCATCCAGGACCCCGCCGTCACGGCGGCGGCGGCCCGCCACATCCGCTCCCGACAACGCCAGGACGGCACCTGGACCACCTTCCACGGCGGGCCGCCCGAGGTCTCCGCGACGGTGGAGGCGTACGTGGCGCTCCGGCTGGCCGGGGACGAGCCCGACGCGCCCCACATGGCCGCCGCCTCCGCCTGGGTCCGCGGCGCCGGCGGCATCGCGGCCAGCCGGGTGTTCACCCGCATCTGGCTCGCCCTCTTCGGCTGGTGGCGCTGGGAGGACCTGCCCGAGCTGCCCCCCGAGCTGATCTACGTGCCCACCTGGGTGCCGCTCAACATCTACGACTTCGGCTGCTGGGCCCGGCAGACCATCGTGCCGCTCACCATCGTCTCGGCCAAGCGCCCGGTGCGGCCGGCCCCCTTCGACCTGGACGAGCTGCACACCGACCCGCTGCGCCCCAACCCGCCGCGCCCGATGGCACCCCCGACCACCTGGGACGGCGCCTTCCAACGCCTGGACCGCGCCCTGCACGCGTACCGCAAGGTCAACCTGCGACCGGTGCGCAAGGCGGCCATCCACTCCTGCGCGCGCTGGATCATCGAACGGCAGGAGAGCGACGGCTGCTGGGGCGGCATCCAACCGCCCGCCGTGTACTCGATCATCGCGCTGCACCTGCTCGGCTACGACCTGGACCACCCGGTGCTGCGCGCCGGGCTGGCCTCCCTCGACCGGTTCGCGATCTGGAGCAAGGACGCGGACGGCGAACCGGTCCGGATGGTCGAGGCGTGCCAGTCGCCGGTGTGGGACACCTGCCTGGCCACCATCGCACTCGCCGACGCGGGCGTGCCGGGCGACCACCCCGCGCTCGTGCGCGCCGTGGACTGGATGCTCGACGAGCAGATCTTCAAGCCGGGCGACTGGTCGGTGCGCCGGCCCGAACTCCGCCCGGGCGGCTGGGCGTTCGAGTTCCACAACGACAACTACCCGGACATCGACGACACCGCCGAGGTGGTGCTCGCCCTGGACCGGGTCGACCATCCGGACCCGGAGCGCGTGCAGCACGCCATGCAGCGCGGCGCCGAATGGAACCTCGGCATGCAGTCGCGCAACGGCGCCTGGGGCGCCTTCGACGCCGACAACGCCAGCCCGTTCCCCAACCGGCTGCCGTTCTGCGACTTCGGTGAGGTCATCGACCCGCCGTCGGCGGACGTCACCGCGCACGTGGTGGAGATGCTGGTCGCCCTCGGCGAGCGCGATGACCCGCGCACCCAGCGCGGCATCGACTGGCTGCTGGCCGAGCAGGAGCCCAGCGGCGCCTGGTTCGGCCGCTGGGGCACCAACTACCTGTACGGCACCGGGTCCGTGGTGCCCGCCCTGACCCTTGCCGGCATCCCCACCACCCACCCGGCCATCCGGCGCGCGGTGAGCTGGCTGGAGAGCGTGCAGAACGAGGACGGTGGCTGGGGCGAGGACCAGCGTTCCTACCGCAAGCGGGAGTGGGTGGGCCGCGGCACCTCCACCGCCTCGCAGACCGCATGGGCGCTGCTGGCGCTGCTCGCGGCCGGCGAGCGGGAGGGCGAGGCGGTGCGCCGCGGGGTCACCTGGTTGGTGGAGACCCAGTGCGCGGACGGGAGCTGGGACGAGCCGTACTTCACCGGCACCGGCTTCCCCTGGGACTTCTCCATCAACTACCACCTGTACCGGATGGTCTTCCCGATCACCGCGCTCGGCCGCTACGTCCACGCGCAGCCGTTCGGGGCGAAGCGACAGGGGGGCTGATGGCGGAGAGTTCCGCCGCACGGCACGGCGGGGTGCCACCGCTGCTGGTGGTCTGCGCGCTCGGCATCGAGCGGCGGGCGCTGCGCGGCGGCGACCGCAGCGCAGCCGCAGGGCCGATGGTGCTGCTGCGCACCGGCATGGGCCCGCGGGCCGCGGAGCGTTCCATGCTGCGCATCCTGGCCGCCGACCGACAGCCACCCGGCGCCCCGCACCCGCCCCACTCGTACGCCCCGCCCCAGCAGGCACCGGACGCGCAGGACCCGTACGGTGCGCCCCGCCCGTACGAGCCGTACGAAGCGCAGGAGCCGTATGACACCCACGGCCCGGGCCGGGCAGCCGGCGGGCCCGGTGGCCGGCGCCCGGCCGCCGTGATCGCCACCGGCTTCTGCGCCGGGCTCGTCCCCGGTATGCACCCCGGCGACCTGGTCGTCGCCGACGAGACCAGGGACGCGTCCGGCGCCACCGCCTGCACCGGGGCCGACGTGCTGGCCAAGGCGCTCGCCGAGCTGCCCCGCCGGGCCCGGGGCGCGGCGCCGGCCGTGCACGTCGGCCCGGTGGCCGGCTCCGACCACGTGGTGCGCGGCGTCGAGCGGGCCCGGCTGCGGGCGACCGGCGCGCTGGCCGTGGACATGGAGTCAGCGGCCACGCTGCGTACCGCGGTCGACGCCGGACAGCGCCCGGTTGCGGCCGTCCGGGTGATCGTGGACGCTCCGGAACATGAGCTGCTGCGCATCGGCACCCTCCGCGGGGGAATATCCGCCTTCCGGGTACTCCGCTCGATCCTCCCTGCTTTCTGCCAATGGCACCGTTCTTTACCGCTCTCCAGGAGGTGAGCTAGATGGCCATGCCGCTCCGTCAGACCATCCGGGTCGGGACGTATCTCTTTGAACAGAAAGTGATCAGGCGGCGCGAGAAGTTCCCGCTGATCGTGGAGTTGGAACCGCTCTATGCCTGCAACCTCTCCTGCGAGGGGTGCGGCAAGATCCAGCACCCGGCCGGCGTGTTGAAGCAGCGGATGCCGGTGGCGCAGGCGGTCGGCGCCGTCCTCGAATCGGGTGCGCCGATGGTGTCGCTGGCCGGCGGCGAACCGCTGATGCACCCTCAGATCGACGAGATCGTACGGCAGTTGGTGCAGCGCAAGAAGTACGTGTTCCTGTGCACCAATGCGGTGTTGCTCCGCAAGAAGCTCGACAAGTTCACCCCATCGCCCTACTTCGCCTTCACCGTGCACATCGACGGGTTGCGCGAGCGGCACGACCAGTCGGTCGCCAAGGAAGGCGTCTTCGACGAGGCGGTGGCCGCGATCAAGGAGGCCAAGCGGCGCGGCTTCCGGGTCACCACCAACTCGACCTTCTTCAATACCGACACCCCGCAGACCATCATCGAGGTGCTCAACTACCTCAATGACGACCTCCAGGTGGACGAGATGATGCTCTCGCCCGCCTACGCCTACGAGAAGGCCCCCGACCAGGACCACTTCCTCGGCGTCGATCAGACCAGGGAGCTGTTCCGCAAGGCGTTCGCCGGCGGCAACCGGCGCCGCTGGCGGCTCAACCACAGCCCGCTCTTCCTGGACTTCCTTGAGGGCAAGACCGACTTCCCCTGCACGGCCTGGGGCATCCCCAACTACTCGCTCTTCGGCTGGCAGCGTCCCTGCTACCTGATGAGCGACGGATACGTGCCCACCTACCGCCAGTTGGTGGAGGAGACCGACTGGGACAAGTACGGCCGGGGCAAGGACCCGCGCTGCGACAACTGCATGGCGCACTGCGGGTACGAGCCGACGGCCGTGCTCGCCACCATGGGCTCGCTCAAGGAGTCGCTGCGCGCGGCCCGCGAGACGGCGGCCTCCGGCCGGAACTGAGCCCACCGCAGGCCGGACGCCGGGTGCCCGCACCGCACGCCCGGCGCCGGCCACGGGCCGCGGGCCGGCGACAGGGGCGCCCTCTTCCGCCCGGACGGCCCCACCGCCGCTGACCACGGACGGCCCACCACGCCCCGCCCGTGCGGCCGGCGGCACGGGGCAGCGCCCGAGCGGCGCGGGCGGACAACGCACGACAGAAGCGACGCACCCAGGGAAGGGGCACGGGCATGACGGTGGCCGAGCCGACCGGTTTCGACCTCGGCAGACTCCTTGCGGAGCGCGGCGCTGAGCGGTATGAGCTGCACACCAAGCACCTCAACCACCAACTGCCGCGGATGCTGCACACCATCGGCTTCGACAAGGTCTACGAGCGCGCCGAAGGCGCCTACTTCTGGGACGCAGACGGCAACGACTACCTGGACATGCTCGCCGGGTTCGGCGTGATGGGCCTCGGCCGGCACCACCCGGTGGTCCGCAAGGCCCTGCACGACGTGCTCGACGCCGACCTGGCCGACCTGACCCGCTTCGACTGCCAGCCGCTGCCCGGGCTGCTGGCCGAGCGGCTGCTCACGTACGCCCCGCACCTGGACCGGGTCTTCTTCGGCAACAGCGGCACCGAGGCGGTGGAGACCGCGCTGAAGTTCGCCCGCTACGCCACGCGCCGGCCCAGGGTGCTGTACTGCGCGCACGCCTTCCACGGCCTGACCACGGGCTCGCTCTCGGTCAACGGCGAGGACGGCTTCCGCGACGGGTTCGCGCCGCTGCTGCCCGACACCGCGGTGCCGCTCGGTGACCTGGCCGCGCTGGAGCGGGAGCTGCGCCGCGGGGACGTGGCCGCGCTGGTGGTCGAGCCGATCCAGGGCAAGGGCGTGCACGCCAGCCCGCCCGGCTACCTGCGCGCCGCACAGGACCTGCTGCACCGGCACAAGGCGCTGCTGATCGCCGACGAGGTGCAGACCGGCATCGGCCGCACCGGGGACTTCTTCGCCTACCAGCACGAGGACGGCGTCGAACCCGACCTGGTCTGCGTGGCCAAGGCGCTCTCCGGCGGCTACGTGCCGGTGGGCGCGACCCTCGGCAAGGACTGGATCTTCAAGAAGGTCTACTCGTCGATGGACCGGGTGCTGGTGCACTCGGCGAGCTTCGGCTCCAACGCCCAGGCCATGGCGGCGGGCCTGGCCACCCTCGCGGTGCTGGAGCAGGAGGAGATCGTGGCCCGCACCCGGCGCACCGGCGACCTGCTGCGGGAGCGACTGGCCGCGCTGGTGCCGCGGTACGAGCTGCTGCACGAGGTGCGCGGTCGTGGGCTGATGATCGGCATCGAGTTCGGCCGGCCCGACTCACTGCGGCTGCGCAGCCGCTGGACGATGCTCCAGGCGGCCAGGAAGGGCCTCTTCGCGCAGTTGGTGGTGGCGCCACTGATGCACAGGCACCGCATCCTCACCCAGGTCTCGGGCGACCATCTGGAGGTCATCAAGCTGATCCCGCCGCTGATCATCGGCGAGCCGGAAGTGGACCGCTTCGTCACCGCGTTCACGGACGTGATGGACGACGCGCACGACGGCGGCGGCCTGCTGTGGGAGTTCGGCAAGACCCTCGTCAAACAAGCCGTCGCCAGCCGATGACCACCGGCGGCCCCGGGCGGCGCGCGCCGGGCGGCAGCCACCGTACGGGCCCGCCGGCGCGCACCGGGGGACCGGTGCCGGCACCGACGCCGGCACCCCGCGCCGCGCCGGCGGGTGGCCCGAGGCGGGGTGGTCGAAGCCGGGGCGCCGGTGGCTCGGGCGGCGGCGGGCCGGGTGATCCGGGTGGCCGGGGTGTTCCGGGCCCGGCCGGCGCGGCCCGCCCCCGCTCAGTCGGTCAGCAGCCTGGTGCGCAGCCTCTCGCGCAGTTCGGGGGCGAGCCCGAGCCCCTCCGTGAGATAGCGCTCGGTGTCGCCCCAGGTCTCCTCGATGGTCTCGAAGGCCGCCGCCAGATAGCTGGCCCGGGCGTCGAAGAGCGGGCCGATCAACTCCAGCACCTCGGGCGACATGGCGTCCGCCGCATCGCTGTGCCGGCGCACCTTGTACCTGCGGTGGGCCGCCGCGGACTTCAGGTAGTCGGCCTCGATCGCCTCCGGCGTGACCCCGACGGCCAGCAGCGTGACGGCGATCGAGAGCCCCGCCCGGTCCTTGCCCGCCGCACAGTGCATCAGCGCCGGCACGCTCTCGGTGGCCAGCGCGGTCAGCACCCGGGCGTGCTCGGCGGTGCGGGTGGTGATGATCGTGCGGTACGAGGCGATCATGCGGCCGGCGGCCTGGCCTTGGTCGAGCGCGGCGCGCAGTTCGTCCAGGTCGCCGTGGTGCACCATGGCCCAGAACTCGGCCCCGTCGGCCGGGTCGGTCAGCGGGATGTTGACGTTGCGCACCCCGGGCAGTGCGACGTCCGGGCCCTCCACCTTGATGTCGGCGGCGTTGCGGAAGTCGAAGACGGTGTGCAGGCCGAGCGAGGCGAGGAAGGCCGCGTCATCGGCGGTGGCGTGGGCGAGGTGCCCGCTGCGGAAGAGCACGCCGGGGCGTACCTGCCGACCGTCGACCGTCGGCAGACCGCCCACGTCCCGGAAGTTCCTGACCCCGGTCAGCGCTGGTTCGGTGTGGTCGGGGTGGGGGGAGGCGTGGGAGATCTGCTGGGTCACGGGCTGCTCCTCGGTCTGGTGCGGCTGACGGGGCCGACAGGGCTGACAGGAGGCGCGCACCGACCTCGCCGTGCGACCTCCTGCGCCCATCATTTCCGCCGGGTCGTTCGTTGTCATCGCCGACGCAGCGCTTATTCCAGCTTTACCTATGAGATCAAGTGGGATGAATCACCCCACGTCAAGCCCTGGTTACGGTGGCGTAGGTCACTTCAGTCGGAGGAGGATGTGTGGACGTGGCAGCCGATTCGAAATCCAACAACCGTGACGCGTTCGAGTCGTACGCAGCCGTCGGGGACAGCTTCACCGAAGGCGTCGGTGACCCCGGGCCCGATGGGGCCTTCATAGGCTGGGCCGACCGGCTCGCCGTGCTGCTGTCCGACCAACGCGCCGAACACGACTTCCGCTACGCCAACCTCGCCGTCCGTGGACGCCTCCTCGACCAGATCGTGGCCGAGCAGGTCCCTCGCGTCCTTGAGCTCGGGCCCGAGCTCGTGACCTTCTGCGCGGGCGGCAACGACATCCTGCGCCCCGGCAGCGACCCGGACGACGTCGCCGCCCGCTACGAGGCCGCCGTCGCCCAGCTCACCGCGTCGGTGGGCACCGTCCTGGTGTGCACCGGCTTCGACACCCGCGGCGTGCCGGTCCTGCGCCACCTGCGCGGCAAGATCGCCACGTACACGGCGCACGTACGGGCGATCGCCGACCGCTATGACTGCCCGGTGCTCGACCTGTGGTCGCTGCGGTCCGTACAGGACCGGCGCGCCTGGAGCGAGGACCGGCTGCACCTGTCGCCCGACGGGCACACCCGGATCGCGCTGCGCGCCGCGCAGGTGCTCGGCCTTGAGGTGTGCGCCGACCCCGACCAGCCGTGGCCGCCGCTGGCCGTGCGGCCGGCCGCGGAGGTGCGCCGGGACAACATCCACTGGGCGCGCGAGCACCTGGTGCCGTGGATCGGCCGCCGACTGCGCGGCGAGTCCTCCGGCGACCACGTCGAACCCAAGCGGCCTGACCTGCTGCCGCTCTGACCCGAGCCGTACGGACCGGCCCGGGCGGGCCCTCAGGGGGCGAGTGCCCGGGCCGCAGCCCGGCGCCGTACGCATCCGTGGCGTACGCATCCATGGCGGATGGTCCCGCGTACGCGCGGCGCGCGGCCGTCGCCGCGGCGGGACCGCACAACATGCCGCTGCCCGCCGGTGAAGGCGGGCAGCGGCGCTGTCAGATGGGGTGTGGCGGCCGGTCAGGCCCAGATCGGGGACGGGCCCGCGGGGCGCTCCGCCACCGCGGTGGACGGTGCCGGCAGGCCGGCCGTCGGCAGATAGGCCCAGACCACGCGGCCCTGGCCGCCCTCGCGCGGGCGCACCCCCCAGGAGTCGGCGAGCGCCTCGACGAGCATCAGACCGCGCCCGCCCTCCTGCTCCCAACTGCTCTCGCAGGGCCGCAGCGTGGCCTGTTCGCACCCCTGGTCCGCCACCTCGACCCGGAGTCGATCGGCGAAGACGCGCAGCTCGCACCGGACCCGCTCACTGCTGGTGTGCCGTACCGCATTGGTGAACAGCTCGGAGACGATGAGCTGTGCGTCGTCCCGCAGTTCGTCGTGGGCACCCCACTCGGCCAGCCGGGCCAAGACCCGCTTGCGTGCCTCAGCAACGGAGGTGCTGAGTGCCGGCAGATGGAACGCGTCCTGAAGACGTTGGGCAACGGCGCCGCCCGGGCGTCCTAACCAGAGACCGTCGTATGAAGTGGCCACGCCGTAACTATGCGGCCCGTCGGCAACGGATGGCAAGCTTCAATCTGTAAATTGCAGAATCGTAAGAGCAGTCTGTTCGGTGAGCTGAGCGCATGACAGACTGCGTCCTTGTGACGGCGTTTGGAAGGGGGACGGCAGTGGCGGACGCACGGTCGGGAGGTGGTGCCCCGACCGTCTTGCGGGTGGTGCTCGGTAGGCGCCTGCAAGACCTGCGGGAGAGGGCCGGGCTGAGCTACGAGCAGGCCGGCCGTGCGCTGGACGTTACCCACGCCACGATCCGTCGGATGGAGAAGGCCGAGGTCGGCCTGAAGATCCCGTACGTCGAGAAGCTCCTGACCACCTACGGCGTCGCCGACCAGGAGGAGATCGACGGCTTCATCGCCCTGGCCAGGGAGGCCAACCAGCCCGGCTGGTGGCACCGGTTCCGCGACGTGCTGCCCGACTGGTTCAGCGCCTTCGTCAGCCTTGAGGTCGAGGCCAACCTCATCCGCGCCTACGAGCCGCACTACATCCCCGGACTGTTGCAAACGGAGGACTACGCTCGCGCCGTGCTGCGTGCCGGTATGCCGCACGCGTCCGAGGCGGACGTGGAACGCGGCGTGGCGCTGCGGCGCCAGAGACAGGCGCTGCTGACCAGGGACAACCCACCGCTGCTGTGGGTCGTGATGGACGAGACGGTGTTGCGGCGGCCGATCGGCGGTGCCGGTGTGATGCGCGAACAACTGACCCACCTCATGGACGCCACCGCGCTACCCAACGTCCGGCTACAGGTGATGCCGTTCGACGCCGGGCCACACCCGGCGATGTACGGCCCCTTCCACATCTTCCGGTTCCCGATCCCGGAACTCCCCGACATCGCGTATTCGGAAAGCCTCGTCGGCGCCGTCTACTTCGACCAGCGCGATGACGTGTCGACGTTCCTGGAGGCCCTGGACCGGATGTGCGCGCAGGCCGCGCCGGCACAGAGCACCGAGTCGATCCTCGGTGGCATTCGCAAGGAGATCTGAACCATGGATCGCATCTACAACGGCATGCCCGCCAACGACCTCGGGACCGAGGGTTGGCACAAGCCATGGAGCGGTGGCAACGGGGGAAGTTGTGTCGAGGCCATGCGGCTGAGCGACGGCCGGATAGCACTGCGCCAGTCCACCGACCCGGACGGGCCCGCCCTGATCTACAGCCACACCGAGATCGCCTGCTTCATCCAGGGGGCCAAGGCCGGCGACGCCGACTTCCTCCTGGCCTGACCGGCGACCGTCGCCCACCACGGCCCGCGCCACCCGGCGCGGGCCGTGGCGCGTCCGGAGCGGGCACGTTAGCCACCGGGGCCGAGACGAGCCGGGCGTGCGCCCGCGCCCCAGAACGAGCGAGGGGCACCGCCCGCCCGGCCGGCACCTGCCGCTATGCGTTCGACCAGGCCCGTTCGCAGAGCACGAGCCGGTAGCCGTCCGGGTCCTCGATCGTGACGCCCCACCGGTTCCAGTACGGGTTCGGGGACTGCACCCGCTTGCCGCCGTGCTCCTCAAGCCTGGCGACGAGGTCGTCGGGTACCGGGCCGTCCACGTAGATCACCAGCAGGTCCTCGTCGGTGGGTCGGGGCTCGACGGGTCGGGCGGGTTCGTGGACCAGCTCCAGATGCCAGTCGGCGTCCGGCCAACCCACCATCAGCAGGTCGTGCTCGCCGGGTTCGGGACCGCCTTCGGCCCGCCACACCACATCGAGTCCCAGCCCCCGCACCCAGAACCGCTCGGCCTCAGCTAAGTCGCGCGACGGCCGGGCGACGCGGATGTGACTACTGCCGTTGACGGGCATCGTGACCTCTTCCTGAGCTGCTGTTTCCTGCTCAGCAGCCTAGGCACCGGGCCCTTGCGCGACCACCGGCCGATCGCCCTAGACCACGGGCCCTAGGCCGGTGACCGGGAACCCTGCCGGGCATCACGAGCCGGTGGCCCGGCCGCAGGGCTGGGGGAATGGGCCACCGCCGCCGCGCCCAACAGCGCACGGGCCACTCGCCGCCGCGCCCGGGCCGCCGCTACGGTGCTGCGGCGTGACGGGTCGGGGCGAGCCGGACCGGTACCGGGCCCGGGCTTCGGTGCGGTGCCGGTATGCGTTCCAGCACGCCGCCGGCGAAGACGTCGTACAGCGGCAGCGTCTCCAGGTGCACGTAGCCGATGTGGCAGTCGCAGACGGTCAGCGGGCAGGGGCGCGGGCCCAGGGCGGCCCGGTACGAACCGTCGTACAGGTTGCCCAGTTCGGTGGGGACGAAGTGGCAGCGGCGCACCGTGCCGTCGCCGTCCACCGAGATCACCGACGAGCCGGTGCGGCACGGCTGGCCGGCGCTCGCGTGCGGATGGCGGCTGTAGCCGAACAGCGGGTCGATCCCGGTCCACTCGGCGGCCTCCGCATCGGTGTACGTCCGCCCCTCGGCCGCGTTCACCCACAGGTAGACGTGGTCGGGCAGCGCCGACCGCAGCCGGTGCGCCGCCGAAAGGTGTTCGGGCAGGCCCACGATGCCGACGCTGAACCGCACGCCCCGCCCGGCCAGTTCGCCGCACTTGGCCACGAACCTCTCGTACGGCGTCTGACCGGGGTGGTAGGTGCACCACAGGGCGAGCGTGTCCAGGTCGGCCGCGCCCAGCCAGTCGGTGCGGCAACTCAGATTGGTCTGGATCGCCACCCGCCGCACCTGCGGCAGATGGCTCAACTCGGTCATCGTGCGCCGGTACCAGGACCGGACCAGGCCCTCGCCCCACGGCGTGAACAGCACCGAAAGCCGGTCCTCGGTGCGCCCGGCGACCCAGCCGGCGAAGCGTTCCAGGGCGGCCCGGTCGGCCCGCAACTGCTCGCGGGAGTCACGCCGCTTGGCGAACGGGCAGTACGGACAGTCGTAGTCGCAGGAGGCGAGCGGCCCCCGGTACAGCACGGTCAGGTCCATCGGCGCCGCCCCGGCGCCGGCGCCCGCGGGGCTGCTGGCGCCCGCTGGGCCGGGCCCCCTGCCCGCCGGAGGCGCTGCCCGACCCGTCTCGACCTCGTTCACCTCGGCCACCTCACTTGTGCTCGTACGCGGCCATGGCGGCGCGCACGGCGGGCGAGAAGAGTCGCGGGCCCAGCGCGTCGGAGTGCGCCAGCCCCTCGGCGGACAGCCGCAGCAGGTCCGGACCGGCCGACCCGTCGAGCCAGCCGGCGGCCTCGAAGCCGGCCAACTCGGCCGCGAAGTCCGCGCCGGGATCGGTGCCGAACCGCCGCCGGTAGTCGGCGACGGGCATGCCCTCGGCCTGGAGCAGCGACTGCAACAGATGGCGGCGCCTGGCCTCGTCCTCGTCCATCCAACGGCCGTAGTCGGCCCGCGCGAACGCCTCGCCAGGCCGCTCGACGTACCCGTCGATGATGCCCCGGATGTTCCGCATGTCCACCGCGTAGTCGAAGGAGTAGTGCAGGCGGGTGGTGTACGAGCGGGCACCGCAGCCGATGCCCACCATGCCGTCGCGCTGGCAGGCGTACTCGTCGTCCCCGATCACCGGTGCGCCCACGCGGCGGAACATCCGCATCGACGTCTGCTCGTAACCGCTGGCCAGCAACGTGTCGCGGCCGTGCCGGTACAGCCGCAGCCGCTGCTCGTCCCAGGCCGGGTCGGGGCCGGTGCCGCCCCTGCCGAGGCCCGTCAACGGGCGGACGTAGAGCGGGTACAGGTACAGCTCCTCCGGCTGCCAGGCGAGCGCGGCGTCCAGCGACTGCTGCCAGGACTGCTCGGTCTGCCCGGTGATGCCGTAGATGAGGTCGATGTTGAGCACGGGTATGCGGGCGTCCCGCACCCGGCCGAGCGCGGCCTCCACGTCCGCACGGTGCTGCGGTCGCACCGCCGCCCGCGCCTCGGCCTCGATGAAGCTCTGCACGCCCAGGCTGAGCCGCGTCGTGCCCCGCTCGGCGAGGACCGCGAGCCGGTCGGCGGTCACCGTCGCCGGGGACGCCTCGACCGACAGCGGGACGGCCCGCAGGTCGACGCCGAGCCGCTGCTCGACGATGTCACACAGCCGGGTGAGCTCGGCCGCGGTCAGGAACGTCGGAGTGCCGCCGCCGAACGCGGCGTTGGCGAAGCGCGGCGTGCCCCCGCCGGCCGCCAGCGCCTCCTGCACGGCCCGCGCCTGCCGCTCCAGCGCGTCCAGGTACGCACCCGTCAGCCCTTCCGGCGCGCCGATGCGCGTGAACAGGTTGCAGAAGCCGCAGCGCACCTCGCAGAACGGTATGTGCGCGTAGAGCGAGAGCGCACCGACGTCCTCCCCGGCCCACAGGTCGCGCAGCGCGGGGCGTGGGTCGAGCGGGTGGTAGGCGGTCTTGTGCGGGTAGCCGTAGACGTAGCTCTGGTACGGGGAGTCGGGGCCGGGCTGCGGGGCCGGGGCGGGGGAGTGGGTCGGGGCGGGCGCGGGGCCCGGGGCGATGGTGGTCATGGGCCCTCGATGAAGAAGTGGGTGTACGGCACGGTCCAGACGACGTCGTGGCCGAGCCGGTGCCCGGTGTAGCCGTCGTCGCCGTAGGCGGTGCCGTGGTCGGAGCAGACGATGGTGAAGCAGCGGCGGCGGCTGCTCATGGCGGCCAGCAGGCGGCCGATGTGCCGGTCCACGTACTCCAGCGCCGCGGCGTGCGTCTCCCAGGAGTCGCCGGCCTCCCGGGTGGCGCCCGGCAGGTGGAACCAGTTGGGCTGGTGCAGCGCCGAGACGTTGACGAACAGGAACAGCCGCTGGTCGGCCGGCAACCGCGCGACGATCTGCTCGGCCCGGCCGACCTGAGCCTCGAACGAGGTGGGGCTGGCGACCGAGAACTCCGGCTCCCAGTGGCTCTCCTGAAAGAGGCCGGGCAGCACCGAACCGAGCGCTCCGCTCTTGTTGAAGAAGCCGACACCGCCGATGCACGCCGTGTGGTAGCCGGCCGCGGCCAGCCCGGAGACCAGGTCGGGCGTGTCGAACACGTACGTGCCGCCGGCGGTGGTCTCGCTGCCGGCGAACCGCGCGGCGAACAGCCGCGGGTGCGGGCCAGGCACGGCCGGCGTGGGCAGGAAGCCCGCGAACATCGCCTGGTGCGAGGCGTAGGTGAAGCTCCCGGGGGCGTGCCTGCGCTCCCACCGGCCACCCGGCAGGTGCCGCGCGAGGTGCGGCAGCCGGCCGCGGGCCAGCAGGTCGACGGCGACGTCGTAGCGCAGCGTGTCCAGCGTGACCAGCAACAGGTCGTGGCTGCCCACGACCGCGTTCATGTCCGGCTCGACCAGGTGCGGCGCGGCGTCGTCGGCAGCGGCGTCGGGCCACGTCGGGCCGGGACAGCCGGGGCTGGGCAACTCGGACGGGCCGGCGGGCGGGTACGGGCCCCGGCCCACGGGGTCAACGGGCGACATGGCGGTGGTGTTCCTCCCTGAGTACGGCGGCGACCTGCGCGCCGTAGGTGTCGCGGCCCTCGGCACCGCTGCCGGGCAGGCCGGTCAGTCGGGGCAGCAGGTCGCCGAAGGCGTTGACCTCGCCGACGGCGAACCGCCGCCAGCCGGAGCCGGGCAGCACGTCCACGCCGACGCACAGCGTGCCGGGGAAGCACCGGGCCGCGCGCTCGGCCAGGCCGAGCACATCGGCCCAGGCCACCCCGGCGGCCTCGGTCGCGGCACGGGCCGCGGCGAGGTCACCGCGGGCGCCGCCGAGGTGCAGATTGGTCATCGGGGAGCGGCTGGTGCGCAGCACGGCGTGCGTCGCCCGCCCGCCGACCACCACGATCCGCAGGTCGGCGGCGCGCCCGCGCTGCGTCGCCTTGGGGAGCCAGCGTTCGATGTGCAGCCCGTCCGGGGCCAGCGCGTCCACCAGCGTGGCGACCTCGGCCTCGGTCGCGTACCTGCGCACCCGCAGCGAGTTGTACAGCCGGCCGTCGGGCGCGAGCTCCACCGAGGTGCGGGCGCAGACCCGGCCTGGCCCGGCCCACTCGACGGCCAGCACACCGGACGCCGAAGAACCGTGGGCGAGCTTGACGAACGCGCGCCGCAGCCCGCCGTCCCCGCTGAGCTGGGCCCGTACGTCAGCCCAACCGCGCACGGGGACGGGGTGGGTGGCCGGGCCGGCGGTGCGGTCCGGGCCGGGCGCCTGGGGCGCCGAGGTAGGCGAGGCCGGCACGGGCACGCCCGCGGCCCGCAACACGCCGTGGCACAGCCGCTTGTCGAACAGCACGGCCAGCTCGGCCGCGTCGTCAAGGAGCCCGGCGCCGGCGGCGCGGGCCGCACCGGCCACCGCCGTCGCCGCCTCGGTGAACCGTGCGTACCAGCGCGCGCTGCCTTCGACGCGGGTCGCGTCGGGCACGCCGCGCAGGGCGCGCTCCACCTCGGTGTCCTCGCCGGGTGAGTCGATGCGCACCGTCTCACCCGGCGAGAACGCGGCCCCGTCGCGCAGCACGTCGGCCCAGTCGAGGACGCGCGGGGCGGGCAGCCCGGCGGCGTGCACGGCGTCGGTGAACAAGCGCATCCGACGGCCGTCGCGCACGCCGACGACGGCGAACCGCACGTCGGCCGCCGACGGTCGAAGCGGGCTGCTGGGCTCGGCGACGGGGCTCACCTCCTCGGTGCTCTTCGGCCCGGCCCCGGGCCGGGCCGTGCCCCGGGGCGGCGCGGCGCCCGCCGCACTGCCCCGGGCGCCGCTGCCGCACACCTGGCGGTCTGCGGCGCCTGGCCCCGCGGACGCGGCCGGGTCACCGGTCATGGCGCGACCGGTCGCAGCCCGGCCCGCGGCCGGCGGGGCACGGTGGTGCGTACGTCACTCGGAGACCGCCGTGTACCGGTGGATCTCGTCGCCGTCCTCCCAGGAGTCGCCGGTCTCCGAGAGGTCCACCTCGACGCCGGCCGCCTCCCAGGTGGTCCGCAGCCGGTCGGCGACCTCCTCGCTGATGAAGTTGTGGTGGAGGTCGATCCACTTGAGGTGGGTGAGCGGCTGGCCGTCGAGCAGGGCCAGGGCGCCCTCGTCGGAGAGCACGCCGAGGGAGAGGTCGAGCGAGGTGAGCTGGGCGACGAGGGGCGCCGATGCGACGGCCGCGGCGATCTCGTCCTGGATCTCGCTGTTGCGCAGGCCCAGGTGGCGCAGGTGCGGGAAGCGGCCACCGGCGAGCAGCGGCGCCAGGTCGGCGACCGTGGCGTCGCCGCCGTACCCCTCCACGCCGAGCCACAGCTCCAGGTACTCCAGTGCGGGCAGTTCGCTGGCGACCACGCCGCGCACCACCTCGCCGGGCAGCCCGCCCGCCTCGAAGCTGAGCGTGCGCAGCGACTCGTGGCGCACGGCGGGGAACTTGAGGTCGGTGCCGCCGCGCACGCCCAACTCGCGGAGCTGCGGGAAGGCATGAAGCACGGGCGTGACGTCGGCCTGCTGGATCCAGGAGATCTCCGCCTCCTCGGCCTCCAGGTCGCCGATGAACAGCGCCTCCAGGGACGGCAGCCGGTCCTTCGCCGCGACCAGCAAGTCCACCACGGTGCTGGCGTCGTCCTCGTACGCCTCGCCCCACTGCCCGATGATCAACGCCCGCACCTTGGCGGTGTCCACCTTGGTCAGGAACCGCTCGAAGGCGTCCGCGAACTCCTCCGAATCGTCCTCGTACGGCGACACCCGGACCGCCCACGCGACGCTCCCCGCGTCAGGCAGCTCCGTCGACTCGTTCTCGGCCGGGAACTCGAAGGCCGGCAGGCCGTGCAGTTCTTGCAGGTGCTCTACGGACATGGGGTGGATCTCCTGAGGTCGGACGGCTCGCACTGGCTGCGAGGAGCGTTGCGAAGAGTTCTACCAAGCGGCACTGACAGCCGCGGCGGCGGGCGGCGACGCCGGCTCGATTGTCAGACCCTGCCCCTAGCGTCATGGGTGTCGCCGGAACATCCGGCCCCGACACCGAGGGAGTGTGCGCATGTACCGACAGGGAGACGTGCTGATCGTGCCGGTTGCCGAGGAGGCCCTGCCGGCTGGCGTGCGGGCGCTGCCCGAACAGCCGCGGGACGGCCGGGGGCGGCTGGTCCTGGCGCTCGGCGAGGTCACCGGGCACGCGCACGCGGTCGTCGGCCCCGGCACCCTGGTGCGCGAGCCCGGCCTCGCCGGTGTGGGGTACCTGCACCTCCCGGAGGGCGGCCGGGTGGTGCACGAGGAGCACGCCGCGATACCGCTGCCGAAGGGTTGGCACCGGGTGGTGCGCCAGCGGGAGTACGTGCCGGGCGCGGTCCGCGTCGTGGCCGACTGACCCACCGGCTGCCTCACCGTACGACCCGCCGCCGGCACCGGCCCTACGAAGGCTCAGGTACGCACCCGCGGATAGGGACCCGGGTGTGCGGGGCCGCAGGCGCGGGATCGACCGGAGCGAGCCGGCAAGACTGGCCGGGCCCGCGTTGCCGTGCCCGCCCGGCAGACTGACACAGACCGACACAGGCCAACACAGGTCGCGGCAGGACAACGCAGGACAACACGGCGTACTGCCGTGAAGAGAACGAAGCACGAGGGGGAACCGACGATGACGGAGACGACGGTGGAGCAGCAGGGGAGTGCGCCGGTGGAGTCCGGGCCGTGGACGGACTGGCGGGCGGTCGCGGCGGCCACCGGCCCGGCCGATCGTGCAGCGGCCGAGGCCGGCGTGCGGCGGGCCTACGAACAGGCCGGCCTGGCCGCCCCGGAGCGGGTGGTGTGGGCGCCGTCGCCGCTGCTCGGCACGGCCGTCGTGCTGCTGCTGACGGGGCAGCGCGAGGTGCTGCCCCGGGACGTCGCGGACCGCGCCGACCTGGTGTTGCGCGCGGCCCAGGTCGATCCGGGGCGGCACCCCGCGGGCGCCTGCGTCCGCGAGGCGGTGCGCAGCGCCCCCTGGGTGGCGGCGCGCCGCCGCTTGCACGACGAACTCGGCCCGGAGGGTTGGGCCACCCGCTGGTCGCTGACCTCCGCGCCGCTGTGGGAGCTGACGCGCGCCCTGACCGACCGCGTCCGCACGGGCATCACGGCCGCGCTGACCAGCCCGACCCAGGGCCGTGACGCGGGCGTGGTGGCCGGTGCGGGACCCGTGGTGGACGGCGCGTCCACGGAGCCCGCAAGGGAGCGGACGGCGGACGCCACCGCCCTGGCGACCGGATCCGGGGCTGCCGCTGCGCAGCCGGCACAGCAGGCCGGCGCATCCACTGAGTCGGCCGGTGCCGAGCAGGCCGGCGGCGAGCTCGCCGCGCGGGAGACGGCGGTGCGGCTTGCGCTGGCCGACGCCGTCACGGGCCAGCACGACGCCGCATGGTTGGCGGCCTTCGACGGTGCTGACGAACTCGCCGGGGTGGGCGCGGCGGCCCGCGCCGCAGGCTGGTGGTGGCCGTACGAGAACGTCGTGGTCATTGCGGAGCGGCCGACCACCCTGCACCGGGACGAGGCGGGCCGCCTCGACAGCGGTGAAGGACCGGCGCTGGCCTTCGCCGACGGCTTCGCGCTGTACGCCTGGCGCGGCATGCCGGTGCCGGCCGACTTCCTCCAGCAGTTGGGCAGCCTCACCCCGGCCCGCGTCCGGGCCGAGGAGAACGCGGAACTGCGCCGCGTCATGCTGGAGTACTACGGCTACGACCGGTACCTGGAGGAGTCCGGCGCCGTCCCGGTGCACCGGGACGAGACGGGGGTGCTGTGGCGCATCGAACTCGCCGGCGACGAGCCGGTGGTGATGGTGGAGGTGGTCAACTCCACTCCGGAGCCCGACGGTTCGTCGCGCACCTACTGGCTCCGTGTCCCGCCCCGGACGACCACCGCGCGCGAGGGCGTCGCCTGGACCTTCGGCCTCCCCGCCGAGGAGTACGAGCCGCAGCGGCAGACCTGAGCGACGGACGTACGGGGCGGGCCGGGGCGGCAGCTTCGGGGACGGGGCCTGGGTCCGGGACTGGGGCCGGGGTCTTCCGCGGGGCCCGACCGCCGCGGGCAAGGAGGGGAGGAGGCCGAGGACGGCCTCGCGGCCCGGGCGCCGGGGCATGGTCCGGCTGGGCCGAGGCCGCGCTGTGTAGTGCCGGGCCGCGTCGCGCCGCGCCGGGCCTCGCCTCGCCGCTCCGTACGATCCCGCGCGACGCCGGGCCCGTCCGACGTTGTGCCGGGGCCGGCCGCGGCCACGGACGCCAGTTCCCACGACGCGGGCGCCGGCTCCCGAGCTGAGGGCTCGGACGCGGAACAGCGCCACGCGTCTGACCGTTGGGGGAGGGTGGGTGAGTGCGTGCGCCAGGGTGTGCGTGCCCGCCGCGGTGGGGGACGGCCGCGCCCGCCACCGTCGTCTCGTCCTAGGAGTAGCTTTGACCGGCCCACAAGCCCGACGCTCGTACGTCACCGCCCTGCGCCCGGCCGCCTTCGGGGCGGCGCCGACGGGGGAGCGGTTGGCGCGGATGCAGCGTTCGCCACAGTTCGTGGCCGGGCAGTTCAACAACCCGCTGCCCATCCCCACGATGCTCCCGGGCTCCGCGGGGCGACTGCTGCGCACCCAGCTCAGCAAGGCCGATCGAACGCGCCGGGCCCCGCGCGGCCACGTGCCGGTCCACCGGCTGGGCGCGGCCGACTGGGAGCAGGGACCGGCTTCCGGGCTGCGGTTGACCTGGATGGGGCACTCCAGCGTGCTGGTGGAGATCGACGGCCGGCGGGTGCTGTTCGACCCGGTCTGGGGGCAGCGCTGTTCGCCCTTCACCTTCGTCGGCCCGCGGCGGGTCCACCCGGTGCCGCTACCGCTGGCCGAACTGCCCGACCTGGACGCCGTGGTCATCTCGCACGACCACTACGACCACCTGGACATGCCCACGATCCGCGCCCTGGCCCGCACCGGCACGACCTTCGTCGTCCCGCTGGGCGTCGGCGCCGACCTGGAGCACTGGGGGGTGGCCGCGGCCCGGATCATCGAGCTCGACTGGCACGAGTCGACGAAGGTCACCGACCTCACCCTGACCGCGACCCCGGCGCAGCACTTCTGCGGCCGTGGGCTGCGCGGCGGGCAGCACACCCTGTGGGCCTCCTGGGTGGTGTCGGGCCCGAAGCACCGGGTGTTCCACAGCGGCGACACGGGGTACTGCGCCGAGTTCGAGGCCATCGGCCGGCAGTACGGGCCGTTCGACGCGACGATGATCCAACTCGGTGCTTACAGCGAGTTCTGGCCCGCCATTCACATGACGCCCGCCGAAGGGCTGCGCGCCCACCTGGACCTCCAGGGCGGCACGGGCGGCGTACTGCTCCCCATCCACTGGGGCACGTTCAACCTGGCGCCGCACCCGTGGGCCGAGCCGGCGGAGTGGACCCGGGACGTCGCCGCCGAGGCCGGCCAGACCGTCGCGTTCCCGGTGCCAGGACAGCGGTTCGAGCCGGCCGGGGAGGTGCCAGACCGGCCCTGGTGGCGGGCGGTCTCGCACCCGCTCACACGCACGTGGCAGCGGGCCGAGGGGCTGGTGGGGGAGGCGTAGTACGGGGCGTACGCGTCATGAGCGGGGTGGCGCCGGCCGTGCGGGGCGGCGAGGTGGTGGCAGCCCCGCCGGGCGGGGCCCATCCACCGCCGTAAACCTTGCCGAAACCGGCCCCCGGGGCAACCCCGCCGGTGCGGGGTCGACAACGCGACGAACAGCGGTGCCCCGTAGAGGGTGGGAACAACCCCGCGGGGGCGGGGAGGAGCACGGGACGGCGCGTACCGGGATGCGTGCACCCGGGCCGGCGAGCAAGCCTGCTGTCCGTTCCGCCCGAGCAGGGCCGCCCGGTGCGGGGCGCCATGCTAGCGCCGGTCGGCCGTGAGCCGGGGCGCGCCCCTGCTCACCCCCGCCCGAGCCGTCCCCTTTCCTCCCACCCAAGCCATCCACAGTCTCCCCCCCCCGCAAGCCACCCAGACCCCATCCGTCCCCCGGCCCCGCGACGCAACGTCACACACAGTGTTCCCGCCCCCGTGGTCCCGAGGCCGGGCCCGCGCTGCGGGGACCCCTCCCGGGGGCGCGGTGGTAAGACGGGGCTGTGTTCGGCATGACGGACGGTGACCGGCGTGCGGGCCGAACGCGGTGAGGCGAGAGGGAGTTGGCCATGGCGGCAGAGAACATCGACGATGTCGTGGACGGGCTTGCCGGGATCGTACGGGAGGCCACCCGGGCCGGCGATCGGGCCGGGTACTTCGCGGCGCTCTACCGACAGGTGACCGTCGAGGTCCGTGCGGGCATCCGGGACGGACTGTTCGACGACGGCGCCCGGATGGACCGTTTCGACACGCTCTTCGGGAACCGCTACTTCGACGCGTACGACGCCTGGCGGCGGGACCGGAGCGGGCCGCGGTGCTGGCGGGAGGCGTTCGGGCTGTTGGACGACGCCGATACGGTCATCGTCCAGCACGTGGTGCTCGGGGTGACCGCGCACATCAATCTCGACCTGGCCATCGCCGCCGCGCAGACCAGCCCGGGCGCGGCGATCCAGGAGTTGCGGCACGACTTCCTGCTGATCAACGACATCCTCGCGCGCGTGGTGCTGGTGGTGGAGGACGCCGTCGGTGAACTGTCACCCCTGCTGTCGCTGCTGGACCAGATCGGGGCCCGTACCGACGAGCAGATCCTCGACTTCAGCATCCGGCAGTCCCGCCAGGAGGCATGGCACAACGCCGTCCTGCTCGCCGGGCAGGACGAGGCGGAGCGCGCGGCCACCATCGAGCGGCTCGACGTCAGGGCCGCTGTGCTCGCGCGGCTGATCGCGCGCCCGGGCGGCCTCGTCCGGCCGGCCCTGCAACTGATCCGGAGTACCGAGACCGCCGACGTGCCGACCGTGATCGCCCGGCTGGACAGCGCCGTGGAACGACCACCCATGGCGACGCCCGGGGCCCGCACCACGGACTGACCCTGGCCGGTGCCTCGGGCTGGTGATCCGGGCCGGCGAATCGGGTCGACGCCCCGCGGCGCGGCCCGGCAGCCGGCCCCGCCCCACCCGGGGCCACCGCGCCCGGACCCGAGACGGAAACCCACCGCCCAGGCCCCAGGCCCGTAACCCGGCGTGAACCCCACACCCAGGCCAAAGGCCCGTAGCCCTGGGTGGGAGACCCACACCCAGGCCGGGGCCCCAACCCGGGCCGGGAGGCCCACACCCGAGCTGGGAGGCCCACACCCGAGCCGGGAGATCCACACCCAAGCCGAACGCCCAGCACCCAGGGTGGGAAGGAAGCCCACCCCCGGGCCAGCCGCCGCGCCGGCCCCGGGCGGGGACCGATCCGGCTGCCGGGTGACCGCCAGCCAGGTGGCAGCGCGGCCGTTCCGGTGTCGGCGGCCGGCGGGGGCGGGACAGGCAGGGAGTGCGTGATGCCAAGGAGCCCGTGGCCGAACTGGCCAAACGCCGCCGCCACCCGGCCGTCGTCCAGGCGATGCGGTCCACGGCGGCGGCGACCATCGCCTACGCCGTCGCGCTCCAGCTCAGCAGCGAACCGGTGCCGCTCACCGCACCGCTGACCGCCCTGCTCGTCGTCCAGGTCACCCTCTACGCCACGTTGACCACCGGCATCCGGCGGGTCAACGCCGTGGTCGCCGGCGTGCTGATCGCGATCGCCTTCAGCGCCCTGGTGGGGCTCTCCTGGTGGAGCCTCGGGATGATCATCCTGGCCTCGTTGGCGGCCGGGCACCTGGTCAAGGTGCACGAGTTCATTCCCGAGGTGGCGATCAGCGCCATGCTCGTACTCGGTGTGACCCGGGTGGCCAACACGGCCTGGGACCGGGTGTTGGAGACCCTCATCGGGGCCGGTGTCGGGCTGCTGTTCAACTTCCTGTTCGCGCCGCCGGTCTGGGTGCGGACCGCGAGCGAGCACATCGAGGACCTGGCCCGCCGGCTCCAGGACCTGTTGCAGCGCATCGGCGCCGAACTCGGCAACCACACGCCCATCGACCGGGCCGCGGCCCGGCTGCACGAGGCGCGGCGCCTGGACAACGACGTCGCGCGCGTCGACGCCGCACTCCGGCAGGCGGAGGACAGCCTGCGCCTCAATCCCCGGGTCAAGGAGGGCAAGCTGCACCGCGTGGTGCTGCGCACCGGGCTCGACACCCTGGAGATCTGCACGGTGGTGGTCCGGGTGGTGACCCGGACGCTCACCGACCTGGCCAAGCACCGCACTGCCGAGCCGCTGTTCGCGCCGGACGTCGCCGACGTACTGGCGGAGCTCTTCGAGCACGTCGCCGATGCCGTCGCCAGCTTCGCCGTGCTGGTCACCACGCAGGTCAACACGGACGCGCAGGACGCCGAGGACCGGCTCGCAGAAACGCTGGAGGCGGCGGACGCCAGCCGGGCGCGGGCCGCGGGCCGGCTGCTCGACTGTGTCCGGCGCGACCCGCGCCAGTGGCAGTTGCACGGCGCCCTGCTGGCCGAGATCGACCGGATCCTGGACGAGCTCGACATGGAACACCGCACCACCCGCCTCATGGAGGAACTCGACCGCACCACCCGCGAGCGCCACCGGCGCTTCCCCCGGCTGCGCCAGCTCGTCCGGCTCTGAGCGCGGTACGGGCCACCGCGGCACCGGCACCGACACCGGGGAGAGGGCGCGCGTGCCGCGGCGGAAGGCGGAAGGGGGGCGGCGACCGAGGCGGTTCAGGCGACCCAGTGCGCCCGTCGGGCGGCTGGCGTGCTGGGCAGGCCGGCGGTCAGGGCGGTGGCCAGGCGTCGTACGGCCTCCTGCAACTGGGCCGCGGTGGCGGTGAACGGGATGCGCAACCGCTGTTCGAAGATGCCCGGGTCGGCGGCGAAGACGGCGCCGCTCTCGATCCGCACCCCGTGCGTCAGGGCCCGTTCGGCCAGCGCCGATGCGATGGGTTCGGCCAGGTCCACCCAGAGCGAGAGGCCGCCGGCCGGCTGGTGCCAGCTCCACTGCGGCACCTGCTCGGTCAGCGCCGCCACCAGTGCCGCGCGCTGCTGGCGCAGTTGCTCCAGTCGGGGCGGCAACAGTTCGTCGGCCCGGGCCAGCAGGGTCAGGGCCAGCAACTGGTCGAGCACCGAGCCACCCATGTCGGAGGCGACGCGTTCGCTCGCAAGCTCGGTGACCAGGCGCGCGGGCGCGCGCAGCCAGCCGATGCGCAGCCCGCCCCAGTGCGTCTTGCTCATCGACCCCAGGGTGATGAGCTGGCCGGTGTCACCGGGCGCCGCACACGCGGCGAACGGGTGCGGGGCCGGGACGTCCAGCGCGAGCTCGGCCAGCGTCTCGTCGATGATCAGCCAGCAGCCGGCCCGTGCCGCGGCGCGCGCCACCCGCGACCGGTCGGCCGCGGGCATCAGCGCCCCGGTCGGATTCTGGAAGTCCGGGATCAGATAGGCCAGTTGGGGCACCGTCTGGCGGAACGTCGACTCGATGATCTCCACGTCCCAGCCGGCGTCGGTCACCGGGACCGACACGGTGCGCAGCCGCCCGCGGCGCATCGCCTCCAGGGCGTTGGGGTACGACGGGTTCTCCACCAGGACGCGGTCGCCCGGGCGGCCCAGCAGGCCGAGGGAGAGCGTGAGCGCGTGTTGGGCGCCGGAGGTGACCAGGATCTGTTCGGGCACCGTGGTCAGCCCGCGGGCGGTGAAGCGGTCGGCGATGGCGGCGCGCAGGGCCGGTAGGCCGTACGGGTAGTAGCCGGGGGTGTGCGCGTGGTCCGTCAGATGGGGCGTGACCTCGGCGATGGCCTGCGCCAGGGTCTGTTCGGACAGCCCGGGGGCGGCCCTGGCCAGGTCGATCGCGGTCTCCTCGGGGCCGAGCAGCCGGTTGACGCCGCTCAGCGCCCGACCGTCGGGCAGCGCCGTCCAGGTGCCGGAGCCCTGGCGGCTGTGCGCGTATCCGCTCTCGCGCAGCAGGTCGTAGGTGGCGGTGACGGTGGTCCTGCTGGTGCGCAGGGCGGTGGCGAGTTCCCGTTCGGCGGGGAGCCTGACGTGGAGCGCGATCCGGCCGTCCAGGATCAGGGCGCTGATGGCTCGGGCCAGATGGCGGTAGGCGGGGCGGGTGCCGGCCGGGTCGGGGAGCATCGCGGCCAGTTGCCGGCTCCCCACCGACCGGTCGGCGCGGCCCGCGCCGCCGCCGAGTGGGAACGGACTGGTGCCGGCCATGCCATTCTCCCAAGATTGGCCATATTGTCTCGGCCAATCACTCTACAGAGTTGCCCCAATGGCCTTGTTCTTGAGGGTGGAGGCAACCACGCATGCAGCAGTATCCGACGGGCGGCGCCCCGTACGACTCGTACGCCCCGGCGCCCGCGGCAGCGTCCCGGCCCGCCGCGCAACGCCTGCCTGGCTCACGAATCCGCAGGTCAGAACGGCAGTCGCGGATCAAGCGGCCGGCGGCCCCGCCACCCATCAGCCCGCTCCCGCTCGGTGAGCGCCCGCTCGTCCGGCTGCCGCGGCTCTTCGCCGGATTGGCCCTGTACGGCTTCAGCCTGGCCCTGCTGGTGAGGGCCGCGCTCGGGGCCAATCCGTGGAGCGTGCTGTACGAGGGGCTGGCGCGGCACACGGCGCTCAGCTTCGGCGCGATCAGTGCGGTGCTCGGCGTGCTCGTGCTGCTGCTGTGGGTGCCGCTCCGCCAGCGGCCGACCTTCGGCACCCTGGCCAACATCGTGGTCCTGGCCTGCTCGTCCGACCTGGGGCTGTGGCTGCTGCCCGCCGAGGTGGGAACGGCCGGCCGGGTGGGCCTTCTCGTGGCCGGGGTGGCGCTGAACGCGCTGGCCGTCGCGGTCTACGTGGGCGCGCGCTGCGGACCGGGCCCGCGGGACGGGCTGATGACCGGCCTGGCCGCCCGCACCGGCCGCTCCCTGCGCGCCGTCCGTACCGGCATCGAGCTCACCGTGCTGGCGCTGGGCTGGCTGCTGGGCGGCGGCGTCGGCCCGGGCACGGTGCTCTACGCCCTGGCGGTCGGGCCGCTCACCCAACTCGCCCTGCCGTGGTGTGCCTACCGCAGTACGGCCGAACGGGCGCCGGCCAGAGCCGCGGCCACGGCGTGAGGCGCCCTCCTGCCACGTGATGGCCTGGCCTTGCTGTCTTCGGCGGGCCGGCTGCCGGCGACCACAACCGCGCCGCCGCACCCGTACGGCCCCGGCCGCGGCGCCGCCCACCCCGGCCGACTTGCCGGAGGCCGCACGACGCCGCCCCGGACCGCCCCGCATGGGACGACGCACCGCACCGGGCCGGACCTACACGGAACCGCACCGGGCCGCGTACCGAACCACACGGCAACACGGCAGGCACCACCCCACACAGCCCCACACAGCCCCACGCGGCGCCGCACCGCACAGCGGTCCAGCGCACCGCGCCGCCCGCCCCGTTCGGCTATCCGCTCGTGCCCGCCGCCCCCTGGCCCGCCGCGAAGGTGAACGAGAACGTCGCGGGGCCGGCGGTCAGCCAGTGGGTGCGGAGCACGCCAGGGCCGCAGGACTGGCTGCCGATGCCGTGCTGGCCGTGGTCGAGGTGGAGCCAGACGCGGTCGCCCGGCGTCAGGTCGTGGGTGTGCCGTGCCGCGTCCAACTGCTCCGTGGTCCAGCGGCGCGCGGTGAACCAGAACGGCGGCTCGCCGTCCACCCGGAACCAGGCGCCGTCCGGGCCGCGCAGCCGCGCCCAGCGGACGTCCGCCCGCGCCCCGTTCTCCTGCGGACGCACGTACGGCGTCTGGAGGGCGTCGACCGTCCGGGTGTGGCGGGCGATGCGCGAGGCGGCCCGGGTGTCCGGGTACGCCTCGCCCGGGCCGCCGCCGTACCACTCGACGTCGCCGAGGGTGCCCGGCACCCCGAGCCGCACCCCGAGCCGCGGCAGCGGGAAGTCCCAGTCGCCCTCGGGGATCACACTGACCGTCAGGCGCAGCCGGGCCGCGGTGCCGGTCCAGTGGTAGACGACCGACAGCGCCCGGTCGGTGGCGGCGGGGGCGACCCGGGACTCGACCGTGAGTGCGCCGTCGCCCGCCCGCACCCGGGTCGTACGGTGCTGGAGGCGGTGCAGTCCGGCCCGTCGCCACACCGTGCCGTACCGGGTGTCGGGCTGCCAGGGCGCGCCCTCGTCGTTGTCGGTCGGCGCCCGCCACACGTCCAGCCGCGGGCCCGCCACCGACTGGCCGCCCAGTGAGCTGAGCACCCCGGTGGCCGCGTCGAAGACGCCGGGGCCGAGGACGATGTGCGCGCCCTCGTCGGTGTGGTGCGGCGCCACCGCGGGGGCGGCCGGCGCCCCGTGCGCGCCGGCCGGCCGGCCCGTGTCCGGCCCGGTCGCCGGGTCCGCGAGCCACTGCCCCCAGGCGACCTCGTGGCCGGCCGCGCCCCAGGCCGTCGCGGTGGCCAACTCGGCGCGCACCGTCCACACCGCCTCGCCCGCAGGCTGCTCGGGGCGCTCGGCCAGCGGCAGCTTCAGGTCGGCCGCGGCGCCCGGGGCGAGCGGCGGCACCGCCAACTCGCCCTGCGCCACCGCCTCCCCGGCCACCTCGTAGGACCAGCGGAAGCGCAGGTGCGCGAGGTCCACGACGTCGTACAGGTTGGTGATCCGCAGCCCGGAGACGGGGGCGGCGGGCCCACCGCCTGTGCGGTCGGTGCCGGTGCCGCCGATGGGCTCGATGCGGACCGGCTCGATCACCTTCTTGAACTCGACCAGCCCGGGCGACGGCGTGCGGTCGGGGAAGAGCAGGCCGTCACAGACGAAGTTCCCGTCGTGCAGCTCCTCGCCGAAGTCCCCGCCGTACGCGAAGTACCGGGAGCCGTCGGCGGTCCGCCTGGCGATCCCGTGGTCGATCCACTCCCAGACGAAGCCGCCCTGGCAGCGCTCGTACCGCTCGAAGAGGCGCTGGTACTCGCTGAGCCCGCCCGGGCCGTTGCCCATCGCGTGCGCGTACTCGCACAGGATGAACGGCAGCGCCCGGCGGCGCGCGTCCAGCGCGGGGTCATCGAGCGGCGGCTCGGCGCGCCGGCCGATCTCCTCGACCTCCGCGTGCGGGGCGTACATCCGGGAGTAGACGTCCACGTCGGCGCAGCTCCGGTCGCCCTCGTAGTGCAGCGGGCGGTCCGGGTCACGGTCGCGGATCGCGGCGGCCATCGCGGTCAGGCCGGCCCCGGTGCCGCACTCGTTGCCCAGCGACCACATGATGACCGCCGGGTGGTTCTTGTCCCGCTCGACCATGCGCGCCGCCCGGTCCAGCAGGGCCGGCGTCCAGCGCTCGTCGTCAACCGGGTTGCGCCGCCAGGCCACGGCGTGGAAGCCGTGCGTCTCCAGGTCGCACTCGTCGATGACCCACAGGCCGTACTCGTCGCACAGGTCCAGGAAGGCGGGGTGCGGCGGGTAGTGGCTGGTGCGGACCGCGTTGATGTTGTGCTGCTTCATCAGCAGCACGTCGCGCAGCATCGTCGCCCGGTCCAGGGTGCGGCCCGTCTCCGGGTGGAACTCGTGCCGGTTCACGCCGCGGAACAGCACCCGCTGGCCGTTGACCTTGAGCAGCCCGTCATCGACGGCCACGGTGCGGAACCCGATGCGCAGCGGCACCCGTTCGCCCGCGGTGACCAACTCGCCCGCGTACAGCCGCGGGGCCTCCGCCGACCACGGCTCCACGGGCACCGTCGCGCTCTGGCCGCTGGCCAGGTCGAGACCGAGTTCGGGCACGGTCACCCGACCGCCGGGCGTGCTGTCCACGCACAGCGTGCCCCGGCCGTCCCGGTGGTCGTAGGAGGCGTGCACGAAGTAGTCGAGCACGCTGCCTGCCGGCCGGTGCACGAGCGTCACCTCGCGGAAGATGCCGGGCAGCCACCACTGGTCCTGGTCCTCCAGGTAGCTGCCGGCCGACCACTGGTGGACCCGCACCGCGAGCACGTTGCCCCGGCGGTGCAGACCGGCGGCTGCCACCTCGCCCGGCACGTGGTCCGTGGGCGCGCCCACGGCGAACTCGTGCGGCAGCCGACTGCCCTGGAAGCCGCCGAGTTCGCGGCCGTTGAGCCAGACGCGGGCGTAGGACTCCACGCCCTCGAAGCGCAGTACCGCCTCGCCGGCCGTCGGCCAGTCGGCGGGCAGGTCGAAGACCAGCCGGTGGTCACCGGTGGGGTTGTGCTCGGCCGGCACCCGGGGCGGGTCCACCGGGAAGGGGTAGCCGGTGTTGGTGTAGATCGGCGGCGGGTAGGGCCCGTTGTCCGCGCCCTGGTGCAGCCCGTGCAGCCCCCAGTGGCCGGGGACCGGCAGGGCGTCCCAGTCGCTGGCGTCGAAGTCGGGGTCGACGAAGTCCGGGCGTACGGCGGTCAGGGCACCGGGCGACAGGCGAAACTGCCAGGTCCCGCTGAGATCGAGCCGGCTGGCGTCGGAGGCCGCCGGGTGCGCACGGGGCGGCAGGGCGCCGCTGCCGGGCGAGACGTCCTCGTAGTAGGGGTGCGGAGTCGCTTCGGAGTGACTCATCCTTCTCCTCACTCAACTGCCGGGCTCAATCATGGCTCCCTACCGCCCCGGCGGGGCGACAAGGTGACGTTTGGGTGGACGTGTCGCTAAGGAAGGACGGCGTTTGGGGGTGTCGGGGTGAGCTGCGCGGTGCGGCCGAGGCCGCGGGCTCGGGTGGCGCGGGCCCGCGCGCGAGGCGAGCGCGGGCAGGCCCGCCGCACGCGGGACGTCCCGCCGCACCACGGGACGACGGTGGGGCGGACGGGCGCCAACGGGCGCGGACACGACCGCCGACGGTCTCGGACCGGCCCGGACCACCCGGTGGTACGGGCCGCCGGCGCAGGGAAAGCGGGTGCGGGCGCAGCGGAACACCGGCGCGTACGGAGACGGGGGTGGGGGGCGGGGTGCGGGCTGTACGCCGGCCGGCCGTGAGCCGGCCCGGCGGTGTCGTGCGGGAGCGCGCGGTGGCGCGGTGGCGGATGGCGGACGCCCGACCAGGCTGGGTGGCCGGGGCCGGTGTGCGCAAGAGCGCCGAGGTGCGCGGGCGCGCGCGGGCCCCCCCCCCCCCCCGGCCGCGGTCCGTGGGACGAACCGCGGCCGGTGACCGGAGCCCGCGCCGGGTCAGTGCCCGCCGTCGCAGCAGGAATCCCGCCGGAGCTGCCGGCCCACCTCAAGCCAGCCCGCCGCGTCACCGCCGCCCGCCCCGCCACCGGCGGCTGCGTGCCGGTGGGTGGTGGCCGGCGGGGCCGGCAGTTCGTCGCCGGCCGGGAACGCCTCGACCAGCTCCCGCGTCACGTACTGCGTACCACCCCGCAACACCGAAACCACCCGTACCAGCGAGGCGAAGTCAGTGAACGGGTCCCCGTCGATCACGGCCAGGTCGGCGAGCTTGCCGGGCACCAGCGTGCCGAGGTCACGCTCGGCCCCGAACACCGCGGCCGGCACCACCGTCGCCGTGCGCAGCGCCTGCGCCGGCGTCAACCCGCCCTGGTGCAGCGCCCGCAGCCCCATGTGCAACCCGAGGCCCACCGGCACCAGCGGGGCATCGGTGCCGAGCGCCACCAGACCGCCTTCGGCCAGCACCCGCCGGTAGACACCGATCTCCGTGCGCAGCGTCGCCAACTGCTCGGCGGTCGGCGGCTGCGCGGCGAGCTCCCGCACCGACGCGGTGTCCCACGGCGCCATCAGCCGGGTCACCCGCTCGTCATCGGCGAGCGCCGGATCGGCGCCGACCAGCGGCTGCGCCGTGAACGGCGTCGCGACCAGGTGGAAGTCGCTGGCCGTGTAGATCTCGCGCAGGTCCTGGTAGGCGCGCCCGGTGGCCGAGGTCGCACGCCCGTACTCCAGCCGCTGGGTGGCCTGGAGGTGGGTCGTCAGGTCCTGCCCGACCTGGATGCCGGGCGTGCACAGATGGCTGCCGGAGCGCACCCCGAGCCGCTCGTGCGCGAACTTCGCGGCCTCCGCCATGATCCAGCCCGGCGCCCGTACGTACGTCTTGACGAAGTCCCAGTCGAGCGCCTCGGCCCGAGCCAGCGACCGGCGCAGCCCTTCCCGGGTGCGGTGCGCCCTGCCCATGCTGTACGCCACCCGGCCGCCGTCCAGCAACTCGCCGGTGGTCAGCAGCCGCGGCCCGGCCAGCACCCCGGCGGCAATCGCCTCGCGCAGCCGGAGCTGCTCGTAGGCGAAGCCGCCGAAGGAGACGGCCGTGGTGATGCCGTACGCGAGCTGCGAGGTGGTCTGCCGCCCGCCGTAGGTGACCTGCCAGGGGTGGGTGTGCGCGTCCCACAGGCCGGGGATCACGGTCTGCCCGGAGGCGTCCACCCGGCGCCCGGCCGGACGACCCGCGCGGTGCCGCTCCACGGAGACGATCCGCCCGCCGCGCACCACCAGGTCCACGTCCTCGCGCACCGTCTCGCCGGTGCCGTCCCACAGCCGCCCGGCGTGCACCACGACCTGGTCCTGGCGCGGTCGCCGGTAGTCGAGCGGCAGCCGTACGGTGCGGGGCGCGCCGCCGTCGACGCCGATCAGCCGCAGCTTGCCCGCCGACAGGTACAGCAGGGTGCGCGAGTCGCCCGACCAGGAGGGGTGGTCCGCGCTCTCCTCGGTGAGCTGCCGCGGGGCGCCGTTGGGCGTGCCGTCGGGCCGCACCGGCACCAGCCACAGCGCCGACTCGGACACCACGGCCAGCCACCGGCCGTCGGGCGACCACACCGGGCCCGAGTCGTACCGGTCGGAGATCGAGACGTGCTCGGCGACGGGGTGCAGCCGGGACTGCCCGCTGTCGGTGTCGACGACCCGGATCAGGTTGTAGCCCTCGCGGAAACGCTGGTTGAGCCGGTTGCGGTCGCACAGCGCGAGCCAGCGGCCGTCCGGTGACCAACTCGGTCTGCCGGGCACCCCGCCGCCGCCGAGCGGGGCCGCGAGCACCCGGTCCCGGCCCGCGGCCAGATCCCGTACGACCAGGTTGCCCGACATGTCGATGCTGGCGAGGCGCTTGCCGTCGGGGGAGAGCGCCGGGTGCGCCCGGCCGCCGGTCGCCAGGACCGTCTCGGTGTTCGAACCGAGGTCGCGGCGGCGGACCGAGAACAGGCCGTCCCGGTCGTCGGCGTAGACCAGCGCGCTGCCGTCCCTGGTCCAGGTGGGGGCGAGCAGGTAGCGGGTCGGATCGGTGCGCACGATCCGGCGCGGGGGCCGCCCGCCGCTGACGTCGGCGACCCACAGCGAGTCGAGCGCGGCGAACGCCACCCGCTTGCCGTCCGGCGAGAGCGCCGGCAGGTGCACGCCGCGCACCGGACGCACCTGGTCGCCGTCGAAGTCGTAGCGCTTGACCCGGTAGCGGGGCCGCTGCACGGGCAGCGTCGCGGCGAAGGGGATGACCTCGGCGCCGGCCGCGGCGTCGGGGCCGGCCCCAGTGGCCGCGCCCGGGCGCACGATCTGGAACTTTCCGTCCACCGTGACCAGCAGTTCGTCCCGGGAGACCCAGCGCGGCGGCACCGGCAGCACGTCGCCGCCCAGGTCCGCCGGCGCGCCGTCCACCACGAGCGTGCAGGACGCCGCGGGCGCCGGTGTGGTGCGCAGGTAGGCCAGCGTGCCGTCCGGCGCCAGGGCCGGCGCCAGCACCTGGGCCGCGCTGGTCTCGGTGTGCTCGACGACGACCGCACCGGTGCCGTCGGCGGCGACCGAGGCGATGGTACGGGAGTCGAGCGAGGCGCCGGCCAGCTTGCCGCGGACGAAGAACACCCGCTCGCCGTCGGGCGACCACACCGGGTCGAAGTCCTCGAACGCACCGTCCTGGTGCGGGCCCTGCTGGCCCGGCAGGCCGGTGAGTTGGGTGAGCCGGCGGCTGCGCACGTCCACCACCCACACCCGGTACGGGCTGCCCTGCACGGGGTGGCCGGCGCGCTCGGAGGCGAAGGCGATCCGGGTGCCGTCCGGCGACCAGGCCGGGCCGCGGTCGTCCCACGGCCCGTCGGTGAGCTGCTGGAGGCCGGTGCCGTCGGGCCGCAGCGTCCACAGGTGGAAGCCGCCGCCGCGGAAGGCACAGACGGCGATGGTCTTGCCGTCGGGCGCGTACACCGGGCGGGTGGGTTCGAGGTCGGGCGTGGTCAGCGCGGTGGCCTGGCCGCCGGAGCGGGGCACGGACCACAGGATGTTCTGCACCTCGGCGACGAGCCGGTCGCCGGCGGGGGCGAGCGAGGCGGCGCCGTTGGTGGCAGCGGTGAAGGAGAGGGTGGTGCCGCGTGGCGCGGCTGCGGCCGGCTCGGGGACCAGGCCGACGGTGGTGCCGGCGACGGCCACCGTACCTGCGGCGGCCTGGAGGAAGGTGCGCCGACTCAGCGGCGAACGCGGCGCGTCCACGGTCGCCGGGTCGGCGGCGGGGTGGGTGCCCGGGGCCTGGTCACCGGCGGCGGCGGGGGCGATCTCACCCTGCGCGCCGGCGAGTTGGGTGCCGACGTGCGGTGCGCCGACGTCGGGCTGTGTGACGCCGGTGGGTGTCGCGTCGGGGCGTGCGGCGCCGGGGTGGGTGGCACCGGGGGTGCTGGTGGGGCCGTGCGGGGTGTCGGATGGTGCGGTGGTGTCCAACGGTCCTCCTGGAACACGGGGGTAGCGCGGGGCTGAAGCCGAGAACAGAGGCGCTTGATCGTTGCACGGCCCACAGCTTGCGGGTCAACACCGCCTCGCGGATTGGACATTCCCCGTCATCCGATTGCAACGCCCGCGCAGTTTGGCCGCGCGGCCACCCCGCTCACCGGCCCCGGCCCGGCTGCCGTCCGTCGCGTGTACGTGGGGCACGGGCTCCAGCCTGGTCCGCCGGTGTGCGCTGTTCGCCCCGGGTGCCCCGTGCGTCCTGCCTGCCCTACGTGCCCTGCTGGGTCAGCGAGCCGGACCCGCCCGGCCAACTCCCCGCGACCCGGACCGTACGCCCCGCCGGCCCGCCCCGCGGGGCCCACTCACCCGCGCCCCGACTCACCCGGCGAGGAAGCCGTCGATGCGGGAGCGCAGGGTGGCCGGGTCCAGGCCCTGGCCCGCCAGGTGTTCCGGGATGGTGCCGTAGCGGCGCAGTTCGCGGCGGCCCACGCCGAGGCCGAGCACCCGGTGCGGCAGGTCGAGCAGCGCTTCGCCGACGGCGGCGGACGAGGTGCCGGCGAGGTAGGGCTCGACGAGGACCACATCGGCCGCGTCGGTGACGCCCGCGGCCGTCCGCAGGGTCCGCGCGTCGAACGGGCGCACCGTCGTCGCGTACAGCACCGTCACGTCCAGCCCGTCCACCGCGGCGAGCACGTTGTCCAGCATCGGCCCGACGGCCACCACCACCCCGCGCCGCCCGCTTCGCACGGTGTGCAGGCCGTGGCCGTCCACGGGGCGCGGCGCGGCGTTGGCGTGCTCGGAGAGGCGCAGGTAGACGCGGTCGTCGCCGGCGGCAGCGGCGTGCCGCAGCAGGGTCTCCGCCTCGTCGGGGTGGCCCGGTACGTGAATGGTCCAGCCGTCCAGGGTGTCCAGCAGGGCCACGTCACCCGGAGCCATGTGGGTGAAGCCGCCGGCCGGCCAGTCGTACGAGCCGGCGGCGCTCACCAGCACGCCACCGGTGTCCTGGTGCCCGAAGTCCAACTTGACCTGCTCGAAGGGGCGTTCCACCAGGAAGCTGGCGAAGGTGTGCATGATGGGCCGCATCCCGGTCAGGGCGAGCCCGCCGCCGGCGCCGATCAGCAGTTGTTCGCGGATGCCCACGTTGATCACCCGGTCGGGATGGGTGGTGGCGGCCTCCCGGAACCGGTCCGCGGTGATCTCGGCCAGGACGACCGCCAGCCGCGGGTCCTCGTCGAGCAACCGGGAGGTGATGGTGGCGAAGCGCTCGCGCATGGTGTCCATGGGGTTCCCCTTTTGGTAAGTGGTGTGTGCAGCAAGGCAGTTGATGGTGCCCGGGGCTGTTCCGGTGGCTCGGGGACGCCGTGGGTTGCTCGGGTGCCCGAGGGGTCAGGGTGTTTCGACCCGGTGGACGTGGGGTGCTTGGGATGTCCCTCCACGCGTTCCGGGCGCGCGGGTCACTTCGGTTCGACGCGGGCGACCACGGCGTGCGGCCGGTCCGGGTGCGGCTGGGTGTACGCCGCGTACAGCGCCTCGTGGTCGCGCCCGTCCACGGTGGTCGCCGACCAGCCGGCGGCCTCGAACCGGGAGGCGATCCCACCCCGCCAACCATGCGTGGCCGAGGCGTTGTCGATGACCAGGGTGTGCAGCCGGTGCAGCCCGGCCGCCCCGGCGTACGCGATGGCCTCGTGGTTGCTGCCCTCGTCCAGTTCGGCATCGCCGATCAACACCCACACGGCCGGGTCGGCGAGCCGCTGCGCGCGCAACCCGAGCGCCACCCCGACCGCCAGCGGCAGCCCGTGCCCCAGCGAGCCGCTGCCGATCTCGACGCCGGGCAGCAGGACGCGGTCCGGGTGGTGCCCGAGCGGCGAGTCGTACGCGCCGAAGGTCGGCAGGTCGGCGACGGGCAGGAAGCCCTTGGCCGCGAGCACCGCGTAGTACGCCATCGGCCCGTGCCCCTTGGAGAGCAGGAACCGGTCGCGGTCGGGTGCGTCGACCTCGTCCGGCGTGATGCGGAGCACCCGGTCGTAGAGCACCCACAGCGCGTCAAGGGTGGAGGTGGCCGCCGCGTCGTGCTTCTCGTCGCCGGTCATCAGGCCCATCAGTCGGGGCAGGTCGGAGTGGTCGAGCTGGGTCGTCGGCGTGCTGTCCAACGTCGTGGAGTTCATGGCAGACAGCGTGCAACTTCAAGTCGACTTGAAGTCAAGCGCCCGCTCGCGGGTGGGTGCGGAGCGGTTGCGGGAGGTGGGCCGTACGGGTGCGGGGTGGACGCGTGGGTGGGTGCGGGGTGGCCACGTTGGGTGAGTCGGACGGGTCAGGTGGTGGGCGCCGTGGGTGTGGCGGGTGTGGTGAGTGCGGTGGGCAGGTGGTGGGCAACCGCGGCGCGCAGCGCGGCCAGTACGGCGGTCACCGCGGGGTGTCGGCCGGCGCCGCTGCGGAAGGCGACCTTGGTGTGGCGGCTCATCGGCATCGGCACCAGGGCCACCTGCGGCGGCGGGTGCGCGAGCCCGAGCTCGGGCACGAGCGCCACCCCCTGCCCGGCCGCCACCAGTGCGAGCACCGTGGCGAACTCGTCGATCTGGTGCCTGACCCGAGGCGTGAAGCCGGCCGCCTGGCAGGCACGGACCGTCATGGCGTGGCACAGCGTCCCCGGGGTGGCGGTGATCCAGGGCGCGTCCCGCCACCGGTCGAGCCCGGACCCCGCCACGAGGCCGCCGTCGGGCGTGGCCGCCGCACCGGCCGGGGGAGCCGTCGCCGCCAGGTACATCGCCTCGGTGCACAGCGGCTCGGTGGCCACCCCGGGCTCGACCAGCGCGGCGGCGAAGTCGTAGTCGTGGACCAGGGCCACGTCCAACTCGCCGGCGCGCAACGCGTGCGCCACAGCGGCCGGGTCCATCTCGGAGACCAGCGGTTCCAGCCGCGGATGCTCCGCCGCCAGCGCGACCAGCGCCGCCGGCAGCAGCGCCCGGGCCGCGGTCGGGAAGGTGCCGATGCGCAGCGGGCCGGCCGGCCCCCGGCGGGCGTCGACCAACTCGGCGGCGGCCAGCTCCAACCGTTCGAGCACCGCCTCGGCGTGCAGGGCGAGCCGCTGCCCGGCGGGAGTGAGCGTCACCCGGCGCCCGGTGCGCTCAAGCAGGGGCACCCCCGCCTCCCGCTCCAACACGCTGAGCTGCTGGGAGACGGCGGACGGGGTGAAGGCCAGGGCTTCGGCGACGGCGGCGATCGTGCCCCGCAGGGCGAGTTCGCGCAGCAGCCGCAGGCGGCGTACATCGAGCATCAGCCCAGCTTATGCTCGCCACCAGAAAAGCGAACTGGACCTGCATGTTTGCCCTGCGGCAGGGTCTCGCACATGACCTCACTCCCGCCCCTGCACGGGCTCTACACCCCCCTGGTCACCCCCTTCACCGCCGCGGGCGGCATTGCCGTCGACGCGCTCGAAGGGCTGGCACACGCCGCCCTGGACGGCGGCGCCACCGGCATAGTTGCCCTGGGAACGACTGGTGAACCCGCCACCTTGGACGCGGCCGAGCGGCGTACGGTCATCGAGACCTGCGCCCGGGTCTGCGCGCAGCGGTCGGCGCCGCTGATCGTGGGCGCGGGCTCGTCCGACACTCGGGGCAGCATCGCCGCGCTCGCCGAACTCGCCGAGTGGCCGCAGGTCAGCGCCGTACTCGTGCCGGTGCCCTACTTCTCGCGCCCGTCCGAGGCCGGTGTCATCGCGCACTTCACGGAGCTGGCCGCGGCCAGTGGGCTGCCGGTGGTGATCTACCACATCCCGTACCGCACCGGGCAGTCGCTCGGGACGCAGACGCTGCGCCGGCTGCTGCGGCTGCCGGGAGTGGTGGGCGTCAAGTATGCGACGGGCAGTGTCGATGCGGAGGCTGTCGGGGTGCTCGGCGACCTGCCGGCGGACCGGGCGGTGCTGGCGGGCGACGATCTGTTCCTCGCGCCCCTGCTGGCACTCGGCGCGGCGGGCGGCATCCTCGCCTCGGCGCAACTGCATCCGGCTGCCTTCGCCGCGCTGGTCGCCGCGTGGCGGACCGGTGACCTGCCGCTCGCCAGACGCCTCGGCCCACCGCTGGCCGAGCTCGCCGCCGCGGTCTTCGCCGAGCCCAACCCGACCGTGATCAAGGGGGTGTTGGCCGCGCAGGGCCGCATTCCGACGGCCGCCGTACGGTTGCCCCTGCTGCCCGCATCGGCCACCGCGGTGCGGACGGCCCTGGCGCGGTTGGCCGCGCTGCCCGCGGTCGCCCCGACCGAAGCCGCCCCCGCGGGGCCGGCGGACCGGGCGGGGACGACGGGACCGGCGGCACCGCTGGGGCCACCGGCGCCGGCCCGCCCGGCACCCGAAGCCGCCCCGACGGAGACCGCACCGCCCCGAGCCGACGGCCCCGCCGGGGCGCACGCCGCGCACCCGGCAGCGACCACCCCGTAGCGCCGTACCGCCGGCGCACGCCGGCAATCGGGTGGGGCGGACGGTGCCCGAGTGGGGCGGAGGGGCGCCCGTGCCGTGCGGTAGCGGGCGCCAGTCAGCCACCGCCAGAGCCGGCGCCAGTCGCTGATACCGGCTCTGACCAGGTTGTTCGGCCTGCTGTGCCGGCGGCTCGCGGGCCCGAACGGGCGGCGAACTCCAGCCAATAGGAAACTTTCCTAACCGTCTCTATTGTCTGGGCCATGACACATGGCTAATGTGCGCCACGCCACATCCCCTCACGTGATTGGAGCGTGCCGTGCAGCCCCACCTCGCAACGCGCCGCCGCCTCGCACTCGGGTTCGCCGTGGCGCTGACAGCCGCCGGAGTCATGACGGCCACCGCGCAGGCAACACCTCAGTCGAACTCGCAGGACACGGCGCGGCAGCAGCCCGCGAAGGCCGCCGTGAGCGGCCTCAACGGCGCCTATCTCTACCTCGGCTGGGGCAACCCGCCGAAGGCGGTGGACTTCCTGAAGGCCACCGGGAACACCCAGCTCACCATGGCCTTCATCCTGGCCAAGGGCGGCTGTGAGCCGGCCTGGGACGGTCAGCGACCGCTCCGCGGCGGCCAGGACGAGCGCACCATCAAGGCCGTGCAGGCCGCGGGTGGTTCCATCACCCCGTCCGTCGGCGGCTGGAGCGGAAACAAGCTCGGCGAGGCGTGCCGGAACGCGGCCGACCTCGCCGGTGCGTACCAGAAGGTGATCGACGCGTACAAGCTGGACTCGATCGACATCGACATCGAGTCGACCGAGGTCGAGAGCGAGCCGGTGCGGCAGCGGGTCATCGACGCGCTGAAGATCCTCAAGGACAAGAACCGCGGCCTCAAGGTCTACGTCACCTTCGGCACCGCCCCGAGCGGCCCCATCGCGGTGGGTCAGGACCTGGTCCGCAAGGGCGCCAAGGCCGGTCTCGACGTGGACGGTTGGACCCTCATGCCGTTCGACTTCGGGGACGGCACCACGGACATGGTCGCCGCGACCAAGTCGGCGGTGGACGGTCTGAAGAACCTGGTGGCCAAGGAGTACAAGCTGTCCAGCGACGCGGCCTACCGCAAGGTCGGCTTCTCGTCGATGAACGGCAAGACCGACGTCAAGGGTGAGGTCGTGACCCCGGCGGGCTTCCAGGAGATGGTCAACTACGCCAAGCAGCACCACCTGGCGCGGGTGAGCTTCTGGGCCGCGAACCGGGACCGGGCCTGTGCCGGTGGCGGTGACGGCGGATCGTGCAGCGGGATCGACCAGAAGCAGTGGGAGTTCTCCAAGATCCTCGCCGGCTACCAGGGCTGATCCGGCCCACCCCGGGCACCACCCGGCCGTCCGCGACGACGGGCCGGTGACCGGACCGCAGCGGGCCCGGGCCGCATCAGGGGCGCGGCCCGGGCCTTCGGCGTCACCCGCTGGACGGGGTGGCCCGACCCGCTGCGGCGCGCGGTGGTACGACCACGACCTGCACCGCGTCCGCGTAGATGACCCGGCCCGGATCGGCCGAGGTCAGCCGCTCCCAGCCGATGCCGTGCGCGGTCAGAATCCGGAGGTAGCCGTCCACCCGCCCGATCAGGTGCCGGGCCGAACCCCTGAACCAGGCGACCGCCGTCGGGTGCAGTTCCCGGTCGTACACGGAGGGGTCGACGTGGGCGGGGTTGGGGTAGGCGGCGTCGTACCAGTCGTTCGTACGGCGTCGGAAACGCTCTTGCTCGGCCGTCAACTTGCCTTCCCTCGCGAGCCCGTTGACGAGTACGAAGATTCCCGGGAAGGCGCCGCGCGCATTGCGCACCGTGCCCTGGAAGCGAACGAAGGGGCCGTCCGGCGCCGTCTCGTAGGGCCTGTCGTCCACTGCGTTCCTCCGCTCCCGAGTCGGGCGGCCCGTGCCGGGCGGCCGACGCGCCACGCGTGTCGCGCGCCAGAAGAACGTACCTGCCCCCCGCGGCAGACCGCTCCCCCAAAGCGATCAGTGCTGCAAGCTCACCGCGTCGATGTAGCCGCGGTCGCCGCCCTCGTAGTACGTGGCGGGGTCGGCCTCGCGCAGCGGGGCGTCGAGGCGCAGGCGCTCGACGAGGTCGGGGTTGTCCAGGAAGGCGCGTCCGTAGCTGATCAGGTCCATGCCCTGGGCGAGCCAGAACTCGCCCCGCTCCCGGTCGGCCTGCGGCCCCACGATGCCCGCCGACGGGTTCATGATGTACGCGTTCGGCCAGATCTTCCGCAGGTCGGCGGTGATCTCGGGCGGCGCGGAGTTGAGGGTGTGGACGTAGGCGATGTCGAGTCGGGCGAGTTCCCGGTAGAGCGCCGCGTACAACTCGGCGACGTCGCTCTCCCGCACGTTCCAGATCTCGCCGGCGGGCGAGAGCCGGATGCCGACCCGGTCGGGGCCGATGGCGTCGGCGACCGCCTCCGCCACCTCCACCGCGAACCGGATGCGACCGGTGATCGAACCGCCGTAGCCGTCGGTGCGCAGATTGGCGTTGGAGGAGAGGAACTGTTGGATCAAGTAGCCGTTGGCGCCGTGCAGTTCGATGCCGTCGAAGCCGGCGGCCACCGCGTTCCGCGCGGCCTCGGCGTACACCGCCACCTCGCCCCGCACCTCGGCGGTGCTGAGCGCCCGCGGCACCGGCGCCGGCTGCTTGCCCTTCGCGCCGGTGAACACGTCGGCGCCGAGGGCGACCGCGGACGGCGCGACCGGCTGGAAGCCCACCACGTCCTGGTGGCCGACCCGCCCGCCGTGCATCAACTGCGCCACGATGCGCCCGCCGTTGGCGTGCACCGCATCGGTCACCGGCCGCCACGCGGCGACCTGTGCCGCATTGTGCAACCCGGGCGTGTACGGGTTGGACTGGCCCTGAAGGCTGGGTTGCACGCCCTCGCTGACGATCAACCCGGCCGTTGCCCGCTGGGCGTAGTAGGTGGCGGTGGACGCGGTCGGCAATCCGTCGGGCGTCGCCCGGGCGCGCGTCATCGGGGCCATCACGATGCGGTTGGGCAGGGTGTGGCCGCTGAGCGCGTATGTGTCGAAGAGGCTGGTCATGGCTGTCTCCTGGCTTGTTCGTAAGGGCGTGGCCCGGACGTCGCCTACGCTAAAACCTGACACTGACGTCAGAGGCAAGTCTGGTGGCCGATGGCCACGGAGAGGCGCGGAGCCCATGCGCATCGGAGAGTTGGCCGCACGGACCGGAGTGAGCGTGCGCGCCCTGCGCTACTACGAGGAACAGCACCTGTTGACCTCGCTGCGCAGCCCCAGCGGCCAACGGCAGTACGCGGAGGCCGCGATCGCCCGGGTCGCCCTGATCCAGTGCCTCTACGCGGCCGGTCTGTCCAGCAAGACCATCCACCACCTGCTGCCCTGCATGGTGACCGGTGAGGTGACGCCGATGCTCCTGGAACGGCTGACGCAGGAGCGGGACCGCATCGAGGAACAGATCGCCGGACTGATCGGCACCCGCGACCGGTTGAACGAGATCATCGACACCTCGACCGACGTGCTGAGCCGTGGCGAACACTGCACCGCCCACGGGACCCTGCCCGGCGAGTGACCACGCGCGGCCGGCGGTCGTGGTTCCCCGATGCGCCGGGGTAGAGAGTCGGCGCGGCGGGTTCTACTGTGACCGGGGGCGTGCGGCGGTACGCGTACGCCTGGTTCCGCCACGACGATGCCCGGGGCGCCGTCCGCACGCCGGAGCGAACGGGGCTTCGGACGGGGCTGGGCGGGCGTTCGGCAGGACGAACCGGGCGAGCCGCTCGGGCCCGCCGCACCACCCGCACCCGCACCGTACGGCCCAGGTCGGGGAGTTGGGCTGACCGGGCGGGAAGACTTTCGGGCAGAAGCAGTGCGCTCCAGGCCATCGGTGGCGGCTCGGGGGCTGAAGGAGGACGGGGCGGGAAGAAGGCCGAACCTGCGGGAGGGCGCGGGGTTCCGCTGTGTCAGGGGCATGACCTTAAGGGCGGGAGAGTGCTATGCATCCGGCGGCAGTGGAACGCATCCTGGTGGACCTGCGCGCACAGGACCCGGTCTCACAGGCGGGCGTGGCCAGCCAACTCCGCGCCCGCCCCGAGGTACGGCTGGTCGATCCGGACGGCGCCGAGGGCGCGCAGGTGGTCATCGTGGTGGTGGACCTCATCGACGACGAGGCGCTGGGGCTGCTCCGGCAGCTCCAGCGGACCAAGCCGGTCCCCGGCGTGCTGGTCACCACGCACATCGACGAGCAGCAGCTCGTGAGTGCGGCGGAGTGCGGTTTCATCGGGGTGATTCGGCGTACGGAGGCGACACCGGAGCGGTTGGTGCAGGTCATCGCGGCGGTGGCCAGGGGCGAGGGGCATGTGCCGGCCGACCTGCTGGGCAGTCTGCTGGCCCAGGTGGGCCGGCTCCAGGGCGAGGTACTGGGACCGCGCGGGTTGAACTTCACCGGACTCGCGGCCCGGGAGATCGAGGTGCTGCGGCTGGTCGCCGAGGGCTACGACACCGCCGACATCGCCCTCAAGCTCGCCTACTCCGAGCGCACCATCAAGAACGTACTGCACGCCGTGATGACCCGCCTCAACCTCCGCAACCGCTCCCACGCCGTCGCCTACGCGCTACGACAGGGGCTGATCTGAGGGGGCGGCGCGCCCCGGGGCACCATCCCGTGCCCGAGCCCCGTCTCGGGGGCGGCGCGCCCTGAGCTCCGTCACGGGGTGCTGCCCCCCCCCGCGCTCCGTCGCGCGCGCCGCGCCCCCGTCACGCGCCCCGAGCCGCGCCCGCGCCCGGGCCCTCGCCCGGCGCCGCCCCCCGCGGCGCGGACTCCCCGGCCGGGACGCCGTCCGGCGTGCCCTTCTCCGCTGTGGCGCCGTCCGCCGTCGGGTGCTTCATCCGCTCCGTCGGGTAGCGCAGGGTCGCCTCGTTCTCCTGCGCCAGCCGGCGCAGCGTGGCGAGGACGGGTTCGAGCAGGACGGTCAGCACCACGGCGCGTTCGGCGACGTCGATGCGGTCATCGAAGTCGGCCAGGTGGTCCAGGTCGAGGCGGGCGGTCGCCTCGGCGAGCCTCGCGTACGGCAGCAGGTCGGCCAGCCCCACGTCCGCGCCCACCTTGTGCAGTGCCCGCAGCCCGGTGGCCAGTGCCGCGCGGCCGGGTGAGGAACTGCCGACGTCCCATCCCATCGCGTCGATCAGGGCGGTGACCTCGCCCACGTACGCATCGGGCTCGTCCGTCGGCCCCGTGCCGTCGGTGGGGGATGCGCCCGTGTCGGCCACCGGCGCCCCGAGCGCGTAGTGGGCGACGCCGAGCGTGTGGAAGAGGTCGAGGGGTTCGCTGATGGCCCCGAGCACCTCGCGGCTCGCGGTGACCGAAAGCCCGCCGAAGCTGATCAGCGCGCGGACCAGCCGCAGCCGCCGGAGGTGGTCCTCGTCGTAGTCCGCCTGGTTGCTGGCCGTCGCGTGCCCGGCCGGCAGCAGCCCCTCCCGCAGGTAGAACTTGATGGTGGGGATGGCCACGCCGCTGCGGCGGCTCAGCTCGGACATCTTCAAGGGGGGCTCTCCTCGGTCTTCGACCCGCCGCGGCCGGCCGGCGCGGGGTGGGCAGTGGAGCTATCCATAAGTGGAGCTATCCATAGTAGAGAGGCGGGTCGGGCCGGGTGGGTCGGAGCCCCGCGCCCGGCCGGTGCGCGGTACGCCGCGGCTGTTCTGCCTTGCCGCGGCTGCCCCGGCCTGCCCCCTTGCCCTGCCTTGCCGCGGCTGCCCCGGCCTGCCCCCTTGCCCTGCCCTGCCGTGCCTGTTCCACCCCGCCCCTGCCCCGCTCCAGCCGGCCCCGCCCCGGGCCGGTGCCGGCCCGGCCCGGGGAACGCGCTCACGCCTCCCGGATCAAGGTGAGGTACGCGATGCCCAGGACGTCCCGGTAGCCGCGGAGCCACCGCGTCCGCTGCTGGTCGATGCGCTCGCGGAGCTCCGCAGCGGCCGGGTGGGACGGATGGGCGGCCAGCCACTCCTCCGTACCCGCCCGGTAGCCGGACTCGAACTCCTCCCACTCGCCCCGGTCCGCGGTCTCGATCCACTCGGGGCGGAAGCCGGCGGCCACCGCCAGGTCGACCAGCTCCGCCAGACTCGGATGCTCGTCCGCGCGGGCGCCCGGCCACATGCCGGCGAGTTCGTCGGGCGTGGGGGTGCGCTCCCAGAAGCCCTCGCCCAGCAGCACCCGCCCGCCCGGGTTGACCAGGCCGTGCAGGGCGGTGAGGGCGGCGGCCGTGTGGTGCGGCGGCTGCGCATCGCTCAGGGCCTGGCTGGCGCCGAGGCAGAGCACGACGTCGGCGGGCCCGCGTACGGTCCCGATCCCGGACTCCGCGTGGAAGGTCACCCGGTCGGCCAGCCCGCGCCCGGCCGCCGTCTTCCGCCCCCGGGCGAGGTCTTCGGCGTTGAGGTCGACGCCCACGCCGGTGGCCTGCGGCGCCGCCGTCAGCAGGCGGAGCAGGAATTCGCCCCAGCCACAGCCGATGTCGAGCACGGTACGCGGATCGTTGCGGAGCAGCCGCTCGGTGAGCTGGGCGGCCCGTGCCTGGGACAACGGGCCATGGAAGGTCAGCCGGGTGAGGCGCGGTGGATTGTCTGTGGTGGCGTTCATATGCGGGAAAACTACGGTCCATCTCCCCGCGGGGACAACGATTTTCGCGGCTGGTCGGGTGTAGGTCCGAAGACTTTTGCGGTGGCGCGAGACGGAAGCGACGCAGCCACTTTTTCCCGGGGAATGATTTCGGCCAACATGTGAGCGGCGGCGAGGTGTCTTCTTGGGCGAAGTGTCCGCTCAGCGGTCACACCATCTCCCTGCGGGCTGAACGTAGTTGAGATCCGTACGGGGCTTTATTGCGCCTCCGGCGCCGCTCTGAGGACCTGTCGAACCAGCCGCCGCCGCACCCGCCGCACCGGCCCCCCGCGGCGGTGCGCGCGTCGCCGCGCGCCCACGGGGCGGCCCTGCCGATAGCGCCCCGCCGGTCGCCGCGCACTGCCGGGTCGGGCGTCCGCGCCGCCGTGAACGGGCCGGTCGGGCGCCGCCCGACGGCCGTGGAGCAAAGGCGTGGGCCCCGCCGAATGCTGCGCGTGCGGGCCGTGTGCCCGGCACTTCGGAGCGGCCCTATCGCCCCGTCAACAGGCCATATCCGGCCAGGTGGCCGATGGTGCCACCCCGACGGTGCCCGGTGGCGGCGCTTGCTGTGCCGGCTCCGGGCATCGGTCGACCGGACCGGCGGGCGACGCCTGCGCGCGGACCCGCCACCGGTGCGCCGCCGACCGGTCCCGGCGCCGGCGTACCCCGCTCACCGGCGCACGAGCGGCGCGGCGGGCGGCGCCCGCCCGGACCCGGATTGCAGGGCCGGAGCGGGCGGTGATCTTCAGGTCGGGCGGGGCAAGCGCTGTCAAAGAACGTCGGCTACGGCAGCCGTACGCCAAGTGCACCGTTCCGCGGCTGAATCCGACTTGGCCGGTAAGCGTCGGTGTAGTCGCACGTGACACCGGCAATAGTGTGAACACCGGTGTCGCCTTGCCCCTGGCGACTACCGTCCCCCACCGCACGTATGCAGCGTGTCATGGCCCAACGCCGTGCCACGCCCCGACGGTTCGCCGTCTACCCGAGGACGCACCGACAGCGATGAGGGCATCTCATGCGCCAGTGGCACTCTGAATTTCAAGCGAGATGCTGGTACGACGACGCGGTCACGGTCGTCGAGCTCCACGGCGAGATCGACATCGTGGCCGCCGAGGCACTCGCGCCCCGGCTCCGCCGGCTGACCGCCGGCTCGGGCCACGAGGTCATCGTCGACCTGAGACCGGTCACCTTCATCGATTGCAGCGGCCTCGGCATGCTCTGCGTCCTGCACGAGCGGCTGATCGCCCGCGGGCGCCGGCTGCGGGTGGTGGCCACCCGGCCGCTCACCCTCAAGATGCTGCGGCTGACCGGACTGCACCGCGCCTTCGTGGTGCACGGGTCGCTGCGCGAGGCGCGCAGCGCCACCGGTCTGCCGCTGGCCCCCAAGGCGCCCGCGGGACGCGGCGCGGCGGGCGCCGGCCGCACCACCGTGGACGCCGCCATCGCCAGCCTCATCCCGTACCAGCGCTCCCGGCCGCGCCCCGGCACCCAACCGGCCCCCTCTGCGGGCGATGGGTGAGTCGCACTAGCGGCGCCGCCGCCGATGCGGTCTCCTGGAGCGGAACTCACGGACGAAGAGGGCTGCGGTGGAGAAGAAGCAACGCCGGGCGGCAGCGCTGTGCGCCGCACTGACGACCGTCCTTGCCGTGGCCGTCGCCGGCTGCGACGACAGCACCGAGACGGAGGACGGCACCTCCCCGCTGACCGGGCTGAAGGCACCAGCGGCGCCGGTGCTCGCGGTGAAGATCGACAACGTGGGCCCGGCACGCCCGCAGACCGGCCTCGGCGCGGCCGACGTCGTCTACGTGGAGCGCGTGGAAGCCGGCCTGTCCCGGCTGATGGCCGTCTACTCCTCGCACCTGCCGCCGCGGGTCGGCCCGGTCCGCAGCGCCCGCGAAACGGACCTGGAGCTGCTGCGCCAGTTCGGTGAGCCGGCCTTCGCCTATTCGGGCGCCCAGTCCAAGCTGCTTCCGCTGGTGAAGGACGCCCCGGTGCACGCGGTGCCGCCGGACGAGGCCCCCGACGCCTACCAGCGCGGCCGGGACCGGCCGGCCCCGCACAACCTGTACCTGCGGCCCGAGCGTGCCCTCGCCGCGGCGGAGGACGCCGAGGACGCGCCCGACATCGGGTTCCGCTTCGGCGCGGCGCCCGCCGGAGGCCGCGCCACCCCCTCGTACACCGTCCGCTACCCCGCGGCGGCCATCACCTTCACCTGGTCGGGCGAGCGCGCCCGCTACCGGGTCGCGATGGACGGCAGCGCCGTGCCGGTCGCCGACGGGCAGGGCCGGGGGCCGGCGACCGTCGTCGTCCAGGGGGTCACCATCCGCGACTCCCGCTTCCACGACCGGGCCGGCAGTGCCACCCCCTTCACCGACACCACGGGCGAGGGCCCGGCCCTGGTGCTGCGCGACGGCAAGGCCCACCAGGCCCACTGGGAACGCCCGTCCGCCACCCGCGGCACCGAGTTCACCACCGCGGACGGCGAGCGCCTCGACTTCGCCCGCGGCCCGGTGTGGGTGGCGTACGTGCCGCGGGACGCGGTCCCGTCCGGCGCCGCGGGCAGCTCGCGCTAGCCGTACGGACCGCCGGCCGTACGGGAAGCGCCGGCGGTACGAGGGCGCCGGCCGGGAGAAGCGCCGGCGTGCGGAAGGGGTGGCCGTACGGAGTGGGGGAGCGCGGTGGCGGTCGGGTGGGCGCCGTCCCGGGTGGGGGAGCCGCGGCCGGCCCGGAACGGGGGCGTCTTCCGGGTGCCGGGGCGGCGACGGGGGCGGGGGGTTCGACGTCGTGCGGTTCGGTGCGCGCAGTAGGATCGGCGGCGCTGCACTGACGATGGATACCGCTGGTAGGAGGCTTTTCATGGCGCAGGTTACGTTGAAGGGGAACCCGGTTCAGGTCACCGGCGAGCTGCCCAAGCCCGGTGCCCAGGCGCCGGCTTTCACCCTGGTCGGCGAGGGGCTGGCGGACACGTCCCTCAGCGACTTCGCCGGTCAGCGCAAGGTGCTGAACATCTTCCCGAGCGTGGACACCCCGACCTGCGCGAAGTCCGTGCGTGAGTTCAACGCCCGGGCCGGCAAGCTGGACAACACCGTGGTGCTGTGCATCTCCGCCGACCTGCCGTTCGCGCAGGGCCGGTTCTGTGGTGCCGAGGGCCTTGAGCAGGTCAAGACCCTGTCCACGCTGCGGGGCCGCGCGTTCCACGAGGACTACGGCGTCGCGCTCGCGGACGGCCCGCTGGCCGGTCTCGCCGCGCGTGCGGTGGTCGTGCTCGACGAGAACGACAAGGTGCTGCACGCGGAGCTGGTCGGAGAGATCGCGGACGAGCCCAACTACGACGCCGCGCTCGCCGTCCTGAGCTAGTACGCAGGGCAGGGGACCGGCAGCCGGCCGGCCCAGAGCGGGGCCCCGCCCCCGGCCGAACCAGGCCCGGGCGGGGCCCCGTTGCGTACCCGTAGATCCAGCGCGCCCGCCGCCTGCCCGGGGCTTGCCGCGCCCGCCGTACGCCGCTGGCCGCCGCGCCTGTCCTACGTCCGGCGCCCGCGGCCCCCCCTCACAGCAGCAGGTCGATGAGGTGCGCGCCGCGGATGGTCAGCCGCAGGCGGACGGTGCGCCCCTGCCGCAGCCGCTGGACCAGGCCGGCGCGCTCCAGTTGCGCACAGTGGTAGGTGGCGGTGGCCGGGGAGCAGCCGAGGCGGTTGGCCAGGTCGGTCATGGTGGTGCCGCGGATGCTGTGCCGCAGGATCGCCGCCCGCTGCTCGCCGAGCACCAGCACCAGCGCGTTGGACGCCGCTGGCGCCTCCGCGCCGTCCCACAGAGGTACGAGCCCCGACGGCGGATAGCCGATGAGGGTGCCGGCCCGGACCGTGCACGCGGCCGTCGCCGTCCGGCCGGAGAACAGCGGCACGAGCACCAACCGGTCGCTCGGCTCCGTCGAACTGGGCGCGGTCGGGCTGCGGTGCAGCCGGGCGGGGTCCCTGAAGAACAGCGAGGAGTCGGCGAGTTCGCACTCCGGGCCGAGTCCGGTGAGGACGAGGTCGAACTGGTCGGTGACCAGTGCGGTGCCGATCCGCGCGGTCTCGCGGTCGCGGACGGCGGCCGTCCGCTGCCACAGCGGTTGGTACGCGCGCCAGATGGCCTCCTGGACGTGCGCCGCGGCGGCCGAGAAGACCAGCGGGTGCTCGTAGAGCCGCTCCCGGAGTGCGGACCGCGGGTCGGGGATGTGCGCGACCACCGCGCTCTGGACGGCCTCGGCCGACAGATCGCGGATGCGGGCGAGTTGAGCCTCGACGCCGCCCTCCGCGAACGGGTCGATGCCCGTGGTGAGCAGGCAGGGCAGCGGGGTGTGGGCGTGTGCGAACAGCGACTGGAGCAGGTGCGTGGAGTCGGGCGGCAGGGCCGCCCGGAGCCTGCGGCGGACGCGCGGCGGCACGCCCTGGGACGGGCCGCCGAGCAGATCGGTGAACAGGGAACGGACCGAGAACCCGGGGTGTGTGGAGACCCGCACGCTGAGCTGGTGTAACGCGCCCAACTTGAGCTGTGTCGCCGACTTCATGACGAACCACCTGCCAAAGGTGATGTGCCATCAGGAAGACTGTATGGCAGGGCCATTGGGTCCACCAGGATGGCCATAGCCGGCGGGGGTGGCGAGTACATCAGGCCGTGTCGCCCGTAGGGATTCGGTCACCTTTTCGACTGGGCGGGTGGGCTGGGGCGGGGCGCGTGCCGGGGAGCAGCCCGGGGCGCGGGCCGGAGGGCAGCCGTTTGGGCTGGCCGTGGTGGCCCGCCGCCCCGGCGGGCGGTGGGGCGAGAGTCGTGGGCCGAGGCCGTTCGCACCGGCGGGTGGTGGGCCGTGCTCCCGTACGGCCGGCCGGGCAGCGTCCCGGGCGGCGACCGCCCGTACCGGCAGGTGGCGGGTGAGCCGCTCCCGACGACCGTGGCGCGCCACGCGGGAGGGCGGCGCGCCACGGGGCGGCCGACTCGCTACGCGCCGAAGTACGCCTGCGCCGCCCGCACCCCGTCGGCCAACGCGTCCACCTCGTCCGGGGTGTTGTACACGTAGAAGGTCGCCCGGGTGGTGGCCGGGATGCCGAACCTGCGGACGATGGGGCGCGCGCAGTGGTGGCCGACGCGGACGGCGATGCCGCGTTCGTCCAGCACCTGGCCGACGTCGTGCGGGTGGATGCCGTCCACGGTGAACGAGACGGCCGAGCCGCGGTCGGTCAGGTCGCGCGGGCCGATGATGCGAACGCCGGGGATCTCCCCCAGCCGCTCGATGGCCCGCGCGGTGAGCGCGTCCTCGTGCGCCGCCACCGCCGGCATGCCCAGCGCCTCCAGGTACGCCACCGCAGCCGCCAGCCCCACCGCCTGCGCGGCCATCGGCACGCCGGCCTCGAACCGCTGGGGCGGCGGCAGGAACGTGGCGTGGTCCATCTCCACGACCTCGATCATCGAACCGCCGGTGAGGAACGGCGGTAGTTCGGCGAGCAGTTCACGGCGGCCCCACAGCACCCCCACCCCGCTGGGGCCGAGCATCTTGTGCCCGGAGAAGGCGAGGAAGTCGGCGCCGAGCGCGCGCACGTCCACGGGCCGGTGCGGCACCGACTGGGCCGCGTCCACCACCACGTACGCGCCCACCGCGTGCGCCCGCTCGGCGATCAGGCCCACCGGGTTGATGGTGCCCAGCACGTTGGACTGGTGCGAGAGCGCCACCACCTTGGTGTCGGCGTCGATCAGGCGCTCCAGGTCGGTGAGGTCGAGCCGGCCCTCGTCGGTCAGCCGGAACCAGTCGAGCCGGGCCCCGCTGCGCGCCGCGAGCTGCTGCCACGGCACCAGGTTGGCGTGGTGCTCCATCTCGGTGACCACGATCTTGTCGCCAGGGCCGAGCCCGCGCGCACCCGGCCCGGACGGCAGCGCCTGGCCGAGCCCGTACGCGACGAGGTTGATGCCCTCGGTCGCGTTCTTGGTGAACACCACCTCGTCGTCGGCGGCCCCGACGAACCCGGCCACCGCGTGCCGGGCCGCCTCGTACGCCTCGGTGGCCTCGCCGGCGAGCTGGTGGGCGCCGCGGTGGACGGCCGCGTTCCGGGTCAGGTAGAAGTCCCGCTCCGCGTCCAGCACCTGGAGCGGTTTGTGGGTGGTGGCGCCGGAGTCCAGGTAGACGAGCCGGGCGCCGCCGTCCATCGTCCGGTGCAGGATCGGAAAGTCGTCGCGGAGCTTGCCGACGTCGATGGCCACGGGGGGCACCTCCAGGGTTCTCACGCTTTTTGGTGTTGTTCAGCGTGAGGAACGCTAGACCTCCTCATGGAGAAGTGCAATCGTTAGCATGAGGAGGTGGATCATGACGCCCCCTACTTCCTGCACCAGCTCGCCGTTCCCGGCGAGGAGCGCTTCCCTGCGCTCGCCCTGGTCAACACCCGCTTCACGGTCAGCCACGGCCCGGTCGACCTGCTGGAGGACGCGGCGGCCGGGCAGTTGTGGCTGGTCCGCCACGGGCTGCTGCCGGATCGGGTGGCGCTCACCGACCAGGAGCTGGACCGGCTGCGGGAGTTGCGCGAGGCGGTGCGGGAGCTGCTGGCGGCCCGAGCGGCCGGGCGGGAGCCCGCGGCGGCGCGCCTCGTGACGCTGAACGCCGCGCTCGCCGCCGCGCCGCCCACGCCCCGCCTGGCCTGGACAGGGGAAGGGCCGCGCCGGACGGCCGAGCCGGCCGCGGGCGATCCGAGCGGTGCGGCGCTCGCCCAGCTCGCCGACGACGCCGCGGAGTTGCTCACCGGCCCGGACGCGGCCCAGCTCGCGGAGTGCGGCGCGCGGGGCTGCGCCCGCTGGTTCCTGCGCTCGCACGCCGCGCGCCGCTGGTGCACCACGAAGTGCGGAAACAGAGTGCGGGCCGCGCGACATTACGCGGCCCGCAAGGGGCAGTGACGGGGCCACTGGCGAAGAGAGCGGCACGCGACCGTAACGCCACCCAACCGCACGGTGAACCGCGCTGACCGCACTGGACTACACGACACGGTGCGGCGAGTCCGGCCGGATCGGCCGGCGGGCCGTGCGCCTCGGCCTCAGTCGGCCCGCTGGCCCATCAGTTCGGCGAACCCCGCAGGGTTGGTGTCGAAGCCGCGAATGGATTCCCGCAGGCCCCATTCACCGGCCTCGTTCCGCGTGAACTCCACAACGGTCACCGCCGTCGCCGATGCGACCGTGGAGAAGTCGTACTCGACGAGCTTGTCGTAGCCCTCCTGTATCTGCACGCCCGTGCCCTCCACCTCCCCGAACGTCTTGCGCCCGCCGCCCTGCTGGATGACGACGCCCACCACGACGCGGGCATAGGAATCCGAAATACGGTCGAATTCCAGGGTCATCACCTCATCCATGCCAAAACCCTGACCCGTCTTGCTGTCCCGGTTCAGGATGATGGTGCCGTCCGGTGAGCGGCTGCCGAAGTGCACCAGGTAGACGGGCTTCCCGTACGGCGCGTCGACGGAATAGGTAGCGGCGACGATATCGAGGTCATTGACCGGTTCACCCGCGGGACTCGGGTCCCATTTGAGGGCCACCTCGACTTTCTTGAGCCCTTTGTTGAGACTGCTCACGGAATTCCCCCTCGCGGAGCCAGGTAGAGAAAAGAACGCACCTCACGCCCAAGGGTATCCCCAGCGCGCACAGTTGACGGGGCGTGGGCCGAGCGGAGAACGGCCGCCCCCCGCTCCGGTGCTCGTACCCACGGACGACACCGACAGCCCTCGCCGTTGCGGGCGCCCGGCACGGGAGGGGGACGCGGCGGGAAGTGACCCCCGGGCCGTCACGCTGGACGGCCCGGAAGGCGCCCGGCCGACGGCCGTGGGACGGGCCCGCGGGGCCGGGCGGGCGGCGGACGGGCCAGCCGATGACGCACGACCCCGTGGCGCCGGGTAATCCGGTGGCCGGCCGGGCGTGCCGTGGGGCAGACTCACCCCCCGTGGCTCTGCAATCCGGCCCCCTGTGCACCCGGGGCTCCCTCACCGCGGAATTCCGAGCGCTCGGGGTGCGCCCCGGCGAGACCCTGCTGATGCACTCCTCGCTCCGCTCGCTCGGCTGGGTCTGCGGGGCCGCGCCCAGCGTGGTCGGGGCGCTGCTCGACGTGCTGGGCCCGACCGGCACGCTGGTGGTGCCGACCCACACCGCGGACAACTCGGACCCGGCCGGCTGGTCCAACCCGCCGGTCCCCGCCGACTGGTGGCCGCAGATCCGTGCCGAGACCCCGGCGTTCGACCCGCGGACCACCCCATCGCTTGGCATGGGCGTGATCGCCGACGCCGTACGCACCTGGCCGGGCGCGCTGCGCAGCGCCCACCCGCAGACCTCGTTCGCCGCCGTCGGCCCCGGCGCGCCGGCGATCGTGGCCGATCACGCGCTGGACTGCCGGTTGGGTGAGCGCAGCCCGTTGGCCCGATTGGAAGAGGCGGCGGCCCGAGTGCTGCTACTCGGCCCGGGTTTCGACCGGTGCACCGCCTTCCACCTGGCCGAGTACCGGATTCCGGGCCCGACGGAAGAGGTGTCCTTCGCGGTCGACACCGGGGAGGGGCGCAGGTGGCACAGCGTGCGCGAGACGTCGATCGACAGTGACTGCTTCGCCGAACTCGGCGCCGCCTTCGAGCGTGCGCACCCCGTGGTGCGCGGCGCCGTGGGCGCGGCCGACGTGCGACTGTTCCCGCTGGCCGACGCCGTCGCGTTCGCCGAGGGCTGGCTCACCGAGCACCGCCCGTACGTCCCGCGCTGACCGTCACTGCGCCCCGGGCTGACCCTGGCCGTACGCCCCGGGCCGACCACCCGCACCCCACGCAACCGGCCCGCGCCGGGGTCCCACCCGCACGGGCCCATCCACACCCGCGAACCACCCGCGTCACCCACCCGTACCCACCCACTCATGCCGCACGGGGCGACTCACACCCACGCCGCACGCCCACCCGCCTCACCCCAGCCACCCGTTCGTCGCCCTCCGTAGGCGGGGCGGTGCGCACAGCCGCGCCGGTGGGTGTGCGCACCGGCGCGGCTGCCCGCCCCGGAGGGCGGGGGAGGAGTGGTCCTAGGGGTGTTTGCCGGCGCGGGCCACCATGCCGGCGGCGACCAGGCCGCAGAGGCAGATGACGGCGCCGACGATGACGTTGTTCCAGATCATTCCGGTGTCGGGGTGGCGGGTGACCACCCAGGGCGACACGATCAGCCAGACGCCGATCGCGGCACAGGCGCCGCTGAGTCCACCCATCCGCTCCGGCGCCATGGTCAGCGCCAGGCCGATGACGGCCACCGCGATGCCCATGATCAGGTTGTTCAACGCGAGTTCGGACTCCGCGGCGGCGAAGTGGACCGTCCAGGCCGAGATGGCCGCGTACAACCCGGCGAGCAGCAGCAACCCGTCCACCGCCACCACGCTGGGCCGCCCTAGCATCCTGGCGTAGCGGTCTCGCATCTCCGATACATCCGGGTGATTCGCCAGATCAGCCGGGTGGTGCGAGACGTTGGCCATGGGTCTCGCCTCCTTTGGTTCGAGTCAATCCGGCCGCACCGTGCGGCATGCAACCGACTCCATTGTGCCCCTCTTTGTCCTCTATCGACAGGTGTCGCTGGGTTTGCGGCGCAGGGGATGGCGAGCGGCCCGGGTCGGGTGTGTAACCCGGGCCGTGCCAGTGGCCCACGTTGGGTGAGCAACCCGGGGCGGGCGGGTTGGTCGGGCCGGACGGGACGGCCCTGTGTGGTGTGGTCGGCCGGCGAGCCCGGTGGCTCACACCGGTGCCGAGGAGTCCTCCAGGAGCCGGGGCGGTGCGGCCTGGCGCCAGGAGTCCACCACGATGTCCCGCAGTTCCTGCTGGTCATCGAGGGCGGCGAGGCGTACCCGCACCCAGTTCGAGCTCGCCTCGTGCGCCGGCACCCAGAACTTGGCGGGCTCGGCCGCGATCAGTTCCTGGCGTTCGATCATGGGGCAGCGCACGGCGAACGACGTCTCGTCGTCCGGGATGGTGACGAACATCTTCCCCGCCACCCGGAACGTGGGCATGCCCCAGGCCAACTTCTCCGCGGTCTCCGGCAGGGAGAGCGCGATGCGACGCACATCCTCGGAATCGGTCATGCGCCATACGGTAATCGTGCCGCTCAGCAGGTGCCTGGCGGGTGGGTGCCGCCCTGTCCGCCGGCCAGCGGGCCGTCGAGCAGGGCGAGGTCGGGTGGCACCAGGGTGGTCGACTCCACCAGCCCCCGGAGCAGGTTGTGCTTGAGCGTGTTGTCGCTCGGCCCGTCGGGCTCGGTCCGCAACAGTTCGTACGGGAAGTCACCGGCCCTGGCCAGCCGCATCCGGACGGCGTCCACCCGATAGGCCACCTTGCGCTCGCCCCAGGGCGCCCCGCCCGTGAGGCAGCCGAGTTCGGCCGCGGCCTGCCGGTAGGACAGCGGGCGCGGCTCCGGCTCGTACAGCAGGTAGCGCTGGCCGAGGGCGACGAGGACCAGCCGTTCGTCGTCCGCGAGCGGCCAGCGCTTGGGCGCCAGCGTCCTGGCCCGTTGGCGCGGGGTGAGCGGCTGGTCGTAGTCGGTGACGTACAGCTCGACCAGGTGCTCGCGGTAGCCGGAGCCCTTGACGAACAGGGGGGTGTAGCCGGCCGCGATCGGTACCGGCTCCGAGCTGGTGTGCATGAGCTTGCCGCGGGGCAGGCGGACGAGCTGTTGGCCCTGGTTCCGCAGCCACCAGGCGCCCTCCCGGTAGGTCAGCTCGCCGTGCCGGCGGCTCACCCGCAGGTCGTCGTCGCCCACCGTGAGTTCCACGCCCGGCGGCTCGCCACGGCCGAACCGCAACACGCGGCCCGGGGTGGGCGCGATCTTGACGCCACCCCACAACGACCGTGCGTGCAGGGTGCCGGGCGCGGCCCGGGTGACCCCGCGGGCCAGGCTGTCGCGACTGTTCACAGGGCCTCCTAGGTTGGTTCCGGCACCACTGTGACCCAGCAGTTGGGGACCCCTCCCACGCGGCCGGGGGTACAAAGGAGCCGTGCTCCCGCACACCACCTCGGCCGTCGCGGCAAGGCACCCGGGGTTGCCCCCGTGCACCAGGGTCAACTGCTCAGCGGGGGGAGCCCGGCGGCGGCCGAGGTGGCGAGGTCCGTCGCCATGGTGCACAGCTCGTCCATGGCCCCGGCGCCATCGACGACGACGTACATGGCTTCCCTACCGCTCCGACCGCGGTGGTCGGTGTACTCGCGGTGCTCCACCCGGACCCGGCAGGCGTCCTCGTCCCCGCCGCCCGGCTCCACGTACGCGGCGTGCCCGCTGAGCCTGGTGTGCCGGGCCCGCGGTTCCACCTTCGTCTGGCCGCGGTCGAAGCGCAGTTCGGCCGAGGTGTTGGAGGTGGTGCTCTGCCACTCGCACTCCCAGTTGCCGTACCCGACGTCGGGGTCGGCGGCGTCGATGCCCGGCACGGCCGACAGGGCCCGCGCGTCCAGCAGGGTGCAGGCGTCGAGCCGTTGCAGCGAGTCCGCCGGCGGCTGGGTGGTGCGGCGCGGGATGGGGCCCTCGTCGAGTTGCTTGGCCACCAGGGTGGCGGTGGCGTCGGCCATCGCGCACAGCGGTGCCGGCCCGTCCTCGGTCTCGTGGGCGGTGATGTAGATGCTGTACGGGTCCGGGCCGCTGGGCAGCACCGAACGGGTGCACTCCTCGTCGTCCGCCGATACTTCGCCCACCCCGATCCGGCCGACCGTGCGGGCGCGGGGTGCCACGTCGGACGGCGGGTCGTTGCTGAGGTCGAGCTTGACGTCCACCTCGCTGGTTTCGCTGTGCCGGACGATGACGTCGCACCGGTCGAAGTTGCCGTAGTACCGGTCGAGTTGGGCCGAACCGAAACGGCTGAGGGCCTTGGTGTCGAGGAGTGCGCACGGGTCGCTCTCGCGCTGGTCGACCGGGGTGCCCTGGGCCGCTTGCGGCGGTGGTGAGTGCCTTGGCGTCGACGGGCCGTCGGAGCCGTCCCCCCAGCCGCGCGCGGCCCAGACCAGGACGAGGAGGGCGGCCACGACCAGCGCCCCGACGGCCGTCATCCCGGGGTGGCGCCTGATCGGCACGGCGAAGGCGGCGAGGGCACGGGCTCCCCCGGTACGGGCTTCCCCGGTACGGGCTTCCTCGGCCGGGGTGGCTCCGGCTCCTGCGCCGGCCGGGTCCTGGCCTGAGCCTGTGGGCCGTACGGGGGGACCTTGAGCTGGGGCCTGTTGGGTGGGGGTTTTCGGGGTGGGGGCCGCTTGCCCAGCGGCGTCGGCGGATTCCGGTACGGCGTCCGGGGTGGCGGGTGGCGCGGCGGGCTCGGGCGTGGCGTCCGCAACGGTGTGCGCGGGCGGGGGTGAGGGTGTGGAGTCCGGGGCGGCGGGTGTGGTGCGTACTGCTCGTGCGGCGTCCGGCACGGCGGGCTCAGGCGTAGACGTGGGTGTGGGTGCGGGGGTGGCGTCCGGAGCCGTGTGCGCGGGTGTGGGTTCCGGTGTGGCGGGTGCGGTGGCTCCGGCGTGTGCGGCGTCCCCCTCGGGCGCCGCCGCCTCCGTGGCCTTCCGCGCCGTGCCCCCGAGCCCGGCCGCCTCTGCGAACCCGCGCCGCACCTCCTCGGCGGTCGGGCGCTGGTGTGGCAGGGGTGCGAGCATCGCCCGCAGCAGTTCGTCCAACGGGCCGACGGCTGCGTCCAGGCGCAGCGCGCCCCGCCGCTGTCGCTGTCGCAGCCGCTGCCGCCAGGCGTGGTCCGCGGTCTCCTCGGCCGGGTGCGCGGACCTGCTGTCGTCGTCCGCGGACTCCCCGTCGTGCGCGGGCTCGCCGGCGTCGTTGCCGTACCCCTCGCCCTCCGGCCAGTCGGCGATCTCGTACGGCGGCTGCCCGACGATCAACTCGTAGACGGTGGCGCCGAGCGAGAAGACGTCCGACGCCCGCTTCGGGTTGCCCTGGACGACCTCGGGGGCCGCGTAGTCGGGGGTGTAGGAGACGCCGTGGTTGGGGGTGATGGTCTCGCCGTTGAGACGGTACGCGGAGTCGAGGTCGGTGAGCTTGGCGGTGCCCTCCTCGTCGAGCACGATGTTGCCGGGCTTGACGTCGCAGTGCACGATCCCGGCGGCGTGCAGGGCGGTGAGCGCGTGGGCGATCTGCGCGCCGATGCGGGCGGCGTCGCCCGGACCCATGGGTTCCCGTCCGGCCAGGCTGCCGCCCGCCGCGTACTCCATGACCAACCAGCACTCCGTGGTTCCCGCTTCGGTGACCCGGACCGCGTCGAAGAGGGTCACCACGTGGGGGTGCTGCCGGAAGGTGGCCAACGCCCGTGCCTCCGCGCGGAGATGGGTGAAGTCGTCGTCGGCTGCGACGGCGTGCCCCATCCGTACCCGCTTGAGCGCCACCTGCTGCCCGACCAAGGTGTCCTTGGCCAGCCAGACCTCGGTTCTGCCGCCGGGCAGGGGGCCGCCCTTCAACTCGTACCGTCCGTCGACGCGGTCACCCATGCGCACTGTGCTTCCCCTCAATTCGGAGCCGACCGTGGCCGGTTGTGCGCACCGAAGGTACTGCGTGGAACGGTGACGGCAAGGAGCCTTTGGGCCGGCCGGACCGGGCAGAAACGGTCCTGCGGACCGGGCCGGGGCGTTACGTACCCGTTGGCCCCACGCGTCCGGGGGCCGCGGGCCTGCCGGCGGGACAACGGCGGGCCGGTGCGGTCCAAGGTGTGGATGCCTTGGTGTCTGGAGGGTGAGACGGGGCACGGGGGCGCACAACGCGCATCGGTCGCGCGCCGGGGCGGCTCTCCCCGGCTCCCCTCGGGCCCGCGCCTTGCGGGCCACGTGCCGCCCGCGCCCCGGTCAACCCGCTGTACGGAACGAGACGCCGAACCGGTGACCCGCGGCCCCCGCCCCGGGGCGCGTGGCGGGCCCGGTGTCGGCCGCGGGGCGCCGGCACTCGCGGTGTCGGAATCAGCCGGGGGGTGCGGGCGAGGGCGGCACCGGTGCCAGTCGGTAGGCCGCGCCCTCGCGTCGTACCAGGCCGGCGGTGGGCGGCGGGAAGTGGGTGCCGAGCAGCAGGGTGTCCGTGTCGGCCAGCGTGTCGAGCAGGCGCCGCCGGCTGGACCGGGCCCGTTCCGGGTCGACGTCGACACAGCTTTCGACGGCGGGGTGGGCGAGTTGGACGGGGTGGTGGATGCAGTCGCCGGTGATGACGGCCGTGGCGGAGCCGCTGCGCAACTCCACGGCGAGGTGGCCGGGGGTGTGGCCCGGGGTGGGGAGCAGCCTGATGCCCTCGGTGAGCGCGCGGCCGGTGGCGGGGACGTCGACCAGGTCGAGTTGCCCGGCGTCCGCGACCGGGTGGACGGAGTCCCGGAACATCTGTCGCCGCGCCCCGTCCATCTGCACGCCGGCCCAGTGTTCCCACTCGGCGCGGGCCGTCACGTACCGGGCGCGCGGGAAGGTGGGACGCCAGGCGCCGCCCTGTGCCCGGGTGTTCCAGCCGACGTGGTCGGTGTGCAGATGGGTGAGGAGTACGAGGTCGACCGCATCGGGTGGGAAGCCCGCGGCCTCAAGTCGGGTGAGGTAGTCGGTGTTCAGGTCGTTCCACGCGGGGTTGGCGCGCGGTTTGCCGTTGCCGATCCCGGTGTCCACCACGACCCGCAGCCCGCCGATCCGCACGGCGAAGCTGTGGCTGGCCAGGCGCAGCGTGCCGGGCCCGGTGACGAAGTCGGGTCGCAGCCAGGGTGTTTGGGCCACGAGCTCCGGGGTCGCGGCCGGCAACAGCCAGGGGCCGGTCTCGGGCGGTAGCGCGGTCTCGTCGATGCGGTGGATGTGCAGGTCACCGACGGTCCACCCGGGTGTGTGGGTGGGCGGCTCGGGGAGGTGGGGCATGGCGGGAGGACCTCGGGGTGGTGGGTGGATGGGGGTGGGTGTGGTGCTGGTGGTGGATGGGTGTGGGGCGGTACTCGGTCGGGTGTGAGTGGTGCGGTGGGCGTGGGGGTTCGGGGGTGTGTGGGGACGCGCCGGGTGGGGGCGCGCTGCGGGGCCATCCCATCCGTCGGTGCCCCGGGCGTGCAGCCACTCCCAGTCGTCGGGCTCGCCCCGGCCCAGGATTCACCCCGGCCCAGGGACCCACTTCCGGCCCGGCGGCCCCCACCGCCGGATGCGGGTGGCGCGGCCGTCCCAGGGACGGGCGGCGCGACCGCCCGGGCCGCAAGAGCGGGGCAAGACGCCTGGTGGTGCCGGGCGGAGAGGCTGCATCGAACAGTTAAAGCGAAGGATTTGCGTTAGTGGCACGCTAGCTCCTACGGTGGGCTAACGCAAATTCTTCGCTTTAAGGTCAGGTGGTGGCGACCACCATCCGTCACCCACCCGAAAGGCCAGCCATGAGCTCCCCCGACCTCACCCCGCAGGAGGCCGCCCGCTGGGCGCTCCACGCCGGGCACCCGCTGGACGAGGCGCAGCACGCCGCGGTGGCCGCCACCGCACAGCAGATCCAGGCGGTCATCGCCACCCTGCGCGAATTGGACTTCGGCGACACCCACCCGGCCGCCAACTACCACGCAGCGTCGGAGGCCGTCGATGGAACCCTTTGAGCTGACCCTCACCGAGGCGGCTGCCGCGCTGCGCCGCGGCGAGCTCTCCGCGACCGAGCTCGCCCGCTCCGTGCGCGAGCGCGGCGACGCCGTCGAGCCGCACTTGAACGCCTTTGTGGCCCGTACGCACGAACGGGCCGCTGCCGCAGCGGAGTTGGTCGACACCGAGTTCGCGGCCGGCCGGCACCGCGGCCCGCTGCACGGCGTGCCGTACGGGCTCAAGGACCTCTTCGACGTCGCCGGGCTGCCGACCACCGCCAGCTCCCAGGTGCGCGCCGGACACCGGGCGGCGGCGGACAGCGTCATGGTGAGCCGGCTGGACGCGGCCGGCGCGGTGCTCGTCGGCAAGACGCACACCCACGAGTTCGCGTACGGGCTGACCACCCCGCAGACGCGCAACGCCATCGACCAAAGCCGGGTCGCCGGCGGTTCCAGCGGTGGTTCGGCGGTGGCGGTCGCGGCCGGTGCGGCCACCTTCGCACTGGGCACCGACACCGGGGGTTCCGTCCGGGTGCCCGCCGCCCTCAACGGGCTGGTCGGTCTGAAACCGACCTACGGGCTGCTGCCGCGCACCGGGGTCACCTCGCTGTCCTGGTCGCTCGACCACATCGGCCCGCTCACCCGGACGGTGCCCGACGCCGCCCTGGTCCTCGCCGCGCTGGCCGGCCCCGATCAGGGCGACCCCGCCAGCCTGCTGCCCGCCGGACCGGGCACCGGCCTCCCGTACGCGCAGGACGCGATGGGCACGAATGACGCCGGCGCGATCGACGCAGCGGACGGTGCCGGGCTCCGCGGGCTGCGGCTCGGCGTGCCGACCAGCTATTTCTTCGACCGGATCCACCCCGAGGTCGAGACCGCGGTGCGGCGGGCCATCGAGCGGCTGCGCGCGCTCGGCGCCACCGTCATCGAACTGCCGATGCCCATGGACCGCCACGTCCGGGCCATCCACTGGGGACTGGTGGCCCCGGAGGCCACCGCGTACCACGAGCAGACCCTACGCACGGACGCCGCCGCCTACGGCCCCGACCTGAGGGTGCTGTTGGAGGCCGGGGCGCTGGTCACGGCCGCCGACTACCTGCGCGCGCAGCGGGCGCGCACCCTGTTCAGGGAGGCGTGGGCCCGCGTCTACCAGCAGGTGGACGTGGTCGTCGCGCCCACGGTGCCGATCACCGCGGCGGCCGTCGGGCAGGAGTACGTGGAGTGGCCGGACGGCAGCACGGAGAGCGTCGCGGACGCCTACGTGCGGCTGAGCGCGCCGGCGAACGTGGTGGGCATGCCGGCGCTGACCGTGCCGGTCGGCCGGGACGCCGCGGGCCTGCCGATCGGCATGCAGCTCATGGCCGCACCGCTGGCGGACGCCACCGCACTGCGCGTCGGACGCGCGTACGAGGCGGCCCACGGCACCCCTGTACAGCCGGCCGCGCTGGTCGGCTGATCCGTGCGGCCCGGTCGGCGCCACCCGTGCGGCAGTGCACGACGATGGCCGCCGACCGGGCCGGGTCCGCGGCCGTGACCAGCCACGACGGTCCGGCCGGCCACGAGGACCCGGCAGTGACCGGAGTTAAGGTGTGGGCATGAGCTCCAAGCCCAAGGCGCGTCCTGGCGGGCGCAGTGCCCGGGTGCAGGCGTCGGTGCACGCGGCCGTGCGCGAGTTGGAGGCCGAGGCGGGGCGCGCGGCACTGAGCGTGCCAGCGATCGCGGCGCGCGCCGGCGTCACCCCGTCGACCGTCTACCGCCGCTGGGGCGACCTCCAAGAGCTCCTGTCGGACGTGGCGGTGGAGCGGCTGCGCCCCGACGAGCCGCCCCGGGACCGCGGCAGCCTACGGGCCGATCTGACGGCCTGGGCCCAGCAGTTCATCGAGGAGATGGGGTCGCCGACCGGCCGGGCCTACGTACGGGACGTGCTGCTCGGCGACCCGGCGGGCGACAACGCCGGCCAGTGCTCCGCCTACAGTGCCGACCAGATCGGCACCATGCTGGCCCGGGCACACGCGCGCGGCGAGACGGTCCCCACGCTCGAAGCGGTGCTCGACCTCGTGGTGGCGCCCATGATGTACCGCATCCTGTTCCGCCCCGGCGGGCTGACCAGCGACTACGCCGAACGCCTCGTTCTTGCGGCACTGGCCGCTCCCGAGCAACCCACCGGCTGACCGCGCCCGGGCCGCCCGCAGCGCACGCGCGGTGCCGGCCGGGTGCTGGCGGGTAGGATTTCCGGGCGTGGACCGGCGGTCCGGCAGATCCGGACCCCGTACCGGCCGGCCCGTTCGGCGCCCCCGTCAACCGCCCGCGGCGCGGCCTCCCGTACGGCCGGGCCCGGGCACCGGCAGCGGGACGGCCCGCAGCCGACCGGGCCCACATGCCGAGGCCCCGCCGGCGTAGCCCCGTCTCAGGGCGTGCCGGGGCACATCCGAGACGCACGTCCCCAGCGCACTCCCCGGTGCGCCCGAACGGAAAAGGTCGCCTTGTCCGCACCGCTGTCCCAAGCCGCCGCGTGGCGCGCCCGTCTCGCGGCGGTCGGCAGGCCCGACTGGCTGGCATCGCCCAAGGTCTTCACCACCGAGGTGGTCGCCGGCCTGGTCGTGGGCCTGGCCCTGATACCCGAGGCCATCTCGTTCTCGATCATCGCCGGCGTGGACCCGAGCGTCGGCCTCTTCGCGTCCTTCACGATGGCCGTGGTGATCTCGATCGTCGGTGGCCGCAAGGCGATGATCTCCGCCGCCACCGGCGCCGTCGCCCTGGTCATCGCCCCGCTCAACCGCGAACACGGCCTCGGCTACCTGATCGCGGCCGTCATCCTCGGCGGCGTGTTCCAGATCGTCTTCGGCGCCCTCGGCGTGGCCAAGCTGCTGCGCTTCGTACCGCGCAGCGTCATGGTCGGTTTCGTCAACGCCCTCGCCATCCTGGTCTTCGTGGCCCAACTGCCGGCGCTGTACGACGTGCCGTGGGCCGTGTACCCGCTGTTCGCCGGCGGTCTGCTCCTGCTGGTGTACGTGCCCAAGCTGACCACGGTCGTGCCGGCGCCGCTGGTGTCCATCGTGGCGCTCACCGCGATCACCGTGGCGGCCGGCATCGCCGTGCCGACCGTGGGTGACAAGGGCGAGCTGCCCTCCTCGCTGCCGACACCCGGACTGCCTGACGTGCCCTGGACGCCGGAGACGCTGACCACCGTCGCCCCGTACGCGCTGGCGCTCGCGCTGGTGGGGCTGATGGAGTCGCTGATGACCGCCAAGCTGGTGGACGACATCACCGACACCCACTCCAGCAAGACCCGCGAATCGATCGGCCAGGGGGTGGCCAACATCGTGACCGGGTTCTTCGGCGGCATGGGGGGCTGCGCCATGATCGGCCAGACGATGATCAACGTGAAGACCTCGGGGGCCAGGACCCGGCTCTCCACCTTCGCGGCCGGCGCCTTCCTGATGCTGCTGTGCATCGCCTTCGGACCGCTGGTCTCCGACATACCGATGGCCGCCCTGGTCGCCGTCATGGTGCTGGTCTCGGTGGCCACCTTCGACTGGCACTCGATCCACCCCAGGACGCTGCGGCGGATGCCAGCGGGGGAGACGGCCGTGATGGTCATCACCGTCGGCTGTGTGGTGGCCACCCACAACCTGGCGGTCGGCGTCGTCGTCGGCTCGCTCACCGCGATGGTCATCTTCGCCAAGCGGGTGGCCCACCTTGCGCAGGTCACCGCGGTGCTCGACCCGGACGGGCAGCGGGTCGTCTACGCCATCACCGGTGAACTCTTCTTCGCCTCGTCCAACGACCTGGTCTACCAGTTCCAGTACGCGCGCGACCCGGACGAGGTGGTGATCGACCTCTCCGCGGCGCACATCTGGGACGCCTCGTCGGTCGCCGCGCTGGACGCCGTCGAGCACAAGTACCGACAGCGCGGCAAGCGGGTCACCATCGTCGGGCTCAACGAGGTGAGCTCCGACCTGCACGATCGACTCGCCGGGCAACTCACCCCCGGCACCTGAGCGCTCGTACACCACCGGCCGGCCGCGGGCCCGGATTCGTAGGACGTACGGAACCGGGCCCATGCGGCTGCGGCGGGCCCGCCCCCGGCCGGGCAACCGCCCCGCCCGGGTGGGCCCGGGCCGGCTGGTGGGGGCGGTGGGTTACGCGATGGGGCCAGGCGCTTCACGCGGCGGGCCGTACAGCGGCCGTGCGGTGCTTCACGTGGCGGGCCGTCCAGCGGTCGTACGGCGCTTCACACAGCGAGCCGTCCAGCGGTCGTGCGGCGCTTCATGTGACAGGTCCCACAACGGCCGTACGACGGCTCAGAAGTCCACCCGGTAGAAGACCGCCAGGTTCTTCATGCCGGTGAAGACCTTGGAGACCTTGGCCGTCATGCGGAAGGTGGCCGGCAGCCGCCCGTCGTCCAGGTCGAAGGCGGACATCGACGACACGCAGCGCAGCCGCGCGTCGATGGCCTCCCACTCCGCGCAACTGTCGAAGCCCCAGTACACCTTGGCCTTCGCGGCCTGCACCGCCTTATTCAGCTTCTGGAGCTGCGCACCGCGCCGGCTGAGCCCGTCGAAGACGAACTGGCCGCTGGGGAAGTGGTCCAGGATGCGCCGGACCAGCGCCTTGCCCTCCTCCTCCTTCAGGTACATGAACAGCCCCTCGGCGACCACCAGCACCGGCACGTCGCCCTTGACCTCAGCGAGCCACATCGGGTCGGTCACCGACGAGCCGATGCACTGGTAGCCGGGGCGGTCCGGAAAGAGCTGCTGGCGCAGTTCGATGACCTCCGGATAGTCCACGTCGTACCACCGCACCTGCGGCCCGGGATCGATGCGGTACGCGCGGGTGTCGAGGCCGCACCCGAGGTGGAGCACCACGCACTCGGACTGGGTGGCGAGGTACTGGCGCGCCCAGTCGTCCAGGCAGTTGGCGCGCAGGGCGATCGCGGTGTCGTCGCCGCGCCGCAGGCCGACGGTGGAGAAGTCGAACTCGATCTGCTGCACGGCCTCGTACGCCATCGTGTCGTGCAGGATCGAATCGGGTGACTGGGCGTCAAGGGCCCGGCCGTAGAGGGTGGGTAGCAGCGTGGCCTTCTCACCCGTGAGGTTCACTTTCGTCATGAATACGACGCTACGCGCGCCGGGGCGCCGTCCCGGCTGTTTCCCCCCAGGCCCTACCCGCGCGGGTGAGGCCGGTCGCTGAGCTGACCGCACCCCGCCGTGGGACCACCGGCCCCACCCGGAGCGGGCGGGGCCGGTGTCCAGCGGCACAGCGGGGAACGCCAGCGCCACATCAGCGGCACATCAGTGGAACAGGGTGGGGCGCGGCGGTCGCGGCGCCGTGCTCGGGCCGCGCCAGGGTGTCTCACCGGGCTTCGGCCGGGTGAAATCGGCGCTGGTCAGCGCGGTGCCCACGACCGGGATGCGGATCTTGCTGGCGGCCAGGTCCACGGTGACGCGGGCGCCGGTCGCGGTCTCGAAGTACAGGTACTCGGCGGGCGTCCCGGCCAGCACCAACCCGATGCGGTGGCCCGGCTTGACCACGTAGTCGTTCGGCAGGGTGTCCCAGCCGACCTGGTAGGCGCGGCCCGGCACCAGCGGCTGCGGGTCGCTCTCCGATACGTGGTTCTGGGCGTCCAGCGAACCCCGGGCGATGACGTGCACCGGGTGCGAGGCGGTCACGTTGGCCGTCTCGCGGTAACAGGCGTCGTCGGTCTCGACGCTCTCACCGTGACAGCTCTCCCGGTCCAGCAGCCGCACCCCGTCGTGCAGCCGGTTCTGCGGCTCGTTACGCACCACGTCGATCCGCTCGTCCGTGCCGTAGTCGACGAGCAGCGCCGTCAGGTTGGAGGTCGGCCCGTCCAGTGAGAGCCGCAGGTCAACGGCCGGGGTTCCGGAGATGCGGGCCGGTCCGGTGAGCGGCTGGCTGACGTAGGCGAGCCGGCTCGGCCTGCTGGTCGTCGGGTCGGTGACCAACTCCGTCTCACTGACCTTCAGGTCGCTGAAGGACTGGGTGCCGCTGGGCGCCGGGCGCAGCCCGAGGGAACCGTCAGCACCCGGGTGGAGCGCCACCGATGTGCTGCGGGCCGGCCAGTCCCGCTGCGTGGTCCACGTCGTCGGCCCGGTCTGGAGGTCGACCCGGGGTTCGGCCATGATGCCGTTCTCGATCCCGTACAGCCAGTGGTCGAACCACCGGTGCAGGGTGTCCACCCACAGATCGCGCCGGCCGGGGAAGTCGAAGGCGTCAGTGTGCCCGTACTGGCCGAGCCACAGCTTGCGCGGCACACCCTGTTCCTTCAGCCCCTGCCACCAGTGGGCGAACTGGTTGGGCCGCACGTTCTGGTCGTTCAGGGTGTGCACGGCGAGCACGCTCGTCCGCACCCTGCCGACCTCGGGCGCGGGCGCCGCACGGTAGTCGCGCTCGCTCCAGTACGGGTTGTAGTTGCCACTCGCGTCGTCCTCGCCGGCCCGCAGGTCATCCCGTACCGCCTGGCACTTCTCGTCCGGGTCGCTGTCCAACTCGGTGGCCAGGTACTGGCTGAACCCCTCCCAGTGCTTGGCGCCGCGCGAGCGGGTGATGTCGTACCAGGAACTGACCGACGAGATCGGCACGATCGTGTCCAGGCCCCGCACGCCGGTGCCCGCCACGGCATTGGCCAACGCGCCGTCGAAGGACTTGCCGATCATTCCGGCCCTGCCGCTCGACCAGTCGGCCCGCGCCTCGCTGCCGTCCGCGTGGTAGCCGCGCACCCGGCCCTCCAGCCAGTCGACGACGGCCTTGCTCGCCGCCACGTCGCTCGCGCCGCCCACCGTGAAGCAGCCGTCGGAGCGTGCCGTGCCCGTCGTGTCCACCTGGACGACCGCGTAGCCGCGGGGCACGAAGTAGTTGTCGTAGTGCATCGGGAACGTGCGGGGCGCGCCGTTCGCGTCCCAGGACTTCGTCTCCGACTCGAAGCCGCGCCCCACGGTGTCGTTGTACGGGCTCGACTCGATGATCGCCGGCACCTTCAGGCCCCGCTCGGTCTCGCGGGGGCGGATCACGTCCACGCCCGCCCGGTCGAGCGCGCCGTCGCGGTCGCTGTCCACGGCGAGCTGGATGGTGAGGTGTTCGCGAACGGCGTCCCGGTAGGAGAACGTCGGCTGGGTCCGCCCGTCCCGGACCGACGGGGTGGGATCGGGCGGTGACGCGGTGCCGTCGGCGAGCGCCGAACCGACGGCGAGCGTGGCCAGGGCCGTCGTCGCCGCAGTAGCGGTGACCACGCCCCGGCGCCATCGTGGGCTGAGCACGGGACCTCCTTGCTGCGAGCCCCGCAGCAGCGCGGCGCGCATGGGAGAGGGATCGGCCAGGTTCCGGATGATCGTCACTCCGGCCGCTGGGGTCGGGCTAAAACCCCTGGTGCCGCAGGGTTGCACCGCCGCCGGTGGTCCGGCGGAGCGGGCCCCGTGGCGCGGGGTGGGGCCAGCGTAGTGCGCAGCCTGCGCCGGCGACCCCCGGTCGATCATCTGACTTCTGCCGTCGTCCGGCGGCCCGCCGGCTGTCCTGGCCTCGGGTTACGCGGCGGTCGCCGGTTCGGTGGGCGGGGCGTTCGCGGCATGGCCGGCCCCGCAGACCCGGGGCGTACGCGAGGGGGGTGACCCAGCGACTCGGCGCGTGCGCGGCGGTCGCCGGGTCAGCAGGCCGCGGCAGCCGGCAGCCGGTCGGCGAAGAACGCCCCGGGCGGCACACCCAGCAGGGTGCGGAACTCGGCACTCATGTGCGACTGGTCGTAGTAGCCGGCGCCGGCGGCGAGCCCGGCCAGCGGCGCCGCGCCCGGGCCCGCACCGGTGCCGCGCCGGCCGTGGGCCAGGGCCCGCCGGAGCCTGCTGATCCGGGCGAACGACTTGGGCGGGAGACCGGCGCCCACGGTCAGCAACTGCCGCAAGTGCCGTTCGCTGACGGACAGTTGGCCGGCGAGTACGGGCAGTGGCGTCGGGCGTCGGGCGGACAGTGCTGCGGTGGCGGCACGGACCAGGGCACCGTGCGCGAGCGCGGTCGACGGCTGGGCGTCGACGCACGCCCGCAGCGCCACCTCCAGATGGGACCTGACGAGTGCGCCGTCCCCGCCGGCGCGGGCCAACCGCCGCTCAAGCCGGACCGCCCGCTCGCCCCACAGCGCGACCAGCGGCAGCACCCGGTCCACCAACTCGCTGATCGGCACCCCGAGGACGGCCCTGGCCACCTCCGGCCGCAGGGTGGCGCGGAGACAGACCGGCAACTCCTTGCCGGCGGCGTAGCGGGCCCGGGTGCGCGGGCCCACCACCAATAGGTCGCCGTCCCCACCCGGCGCGGCGCGGAAGACCAGCGAGGTGGCGGTGTCGGGCAGGTGCACGAGCCGGTCCCCGACGGCACCGCTCAGATCCTGCACCCCGGCCAACACGTCCGCGGGGCTGTGCGAGCTCATGCCGGCACGCTACCGGTAGCCGCACGCGGCAGCCGTGCTCGGTGTCGCACATCGTGATGGTTCTCAGTCGTGACGGCCGTACCAGTCGTGCGCGCCGTCGCGCGGCCTCCCGTACGACAGTGGCTGCCGGCAGTCATGCCGACCGCCGTAGGGCAGGCCGCGCCAGCCGCGCCAGCCGTGCCACCCACGCCAGCCGTGCCGATTCTTCCAAGAGCCGGTGGGGTGCGCGGTGCCAGGCTGACGCCCATGATTCTGGTAACGGGTGCCACCGGCACCATCGGTCGAGAGCTGGTCCGACTGCTGGCGGGGGAGGGCCGACAGGTGCGCGCGATGACGCGGCAACCCACCCCGGCGCCGCCGTTCCCCGCCGGCGTCGACGTCGTACGGGCCGACTTCGCCGACCCCGACGCACTGGCGCGCGCCGTGGCGGGGGTTCGCGCGGTGTTCCTGCTCAGTCCGCCGGGCCCATGGGTGGTGCAGCACGACGCGGCGGTCCTCGCGGCGGCACGGGCGGCCGACGTCCGCACGGTCGTCAAGCTCTCCGCGATCGGCACCGGCGACGACACCCTGGCCAAGGGCGGTGACTGGCACCTGCCGGGCGAACGGGCGGTGCGCGACAGCGGCCTGGGTTGGACAGTGCTGCGCCCCTCCAGTTTTGCTTCCAACGCCCTCCAGTGGGTCCGCGCGATCCGCGCGGGCGCCCCCGTACCGAACCCGATGGGGGCCGGCACCCAGGGCGTCGTGGACCCGCTGGACGTGGCCGAGGTGGCAGCCAAGGTCCTGACCGGGACCGACCACGCCGGACAGGTCTACACCCTGACGGGCCCGGAACTGCTCAGCGTGCCCGACCAGGTCGAGCGCCTGGGGCAGGCCGTCGGCCGGCTGCTCACGACCGCCGAGTTGACGCCGACGGAGTACGCGGGCCAGCTCAGGGCCGCGGGGCTCGATCCGGCCTTCGTCGAGGTGGCGGTGGCGGGCGCGCGGCTGGTCGCCGGGGGCGGCAACGCCGTCCTCACCCCGGACGTGGAACGCGTCACCGGCCACCCACCGCGCCCCTTCACGGACTGGGCAGGCCGCCACCGTGCTGCTTTCGGGGCAGGACCGGAGTGAGGCGCCGGGGCCGGCGGGGGCGGGAGTAGGGCTCGTCCGGCTGGGCGCGGGCCGGGCCGTGGCTGGGGCTGGCTGGGCCGGACCGGGCTGAGTCGGGTTGAGCCAGGGTTGGACCGGGTTGTGCCGAGCAGGGGTCGCGCCGGGTCGGGGTTGGACCGGGCCGGGGTTGGACAGGTCAGCGCAGGGCCGAGGTGGGTTGGACGGAGGTGGGTTGGGCCGAGGGCGGGCCGGTCAGCGGCGATTTCCTGTTGACCGGCCCCGGCCGGCAGTGCTGGACTCGGCCGGTGGACAGCATCCCCGCCAACCGGCGGCTCTGGAACCGGATCAGCAGCGCCTACCAGCGCGAGCACGACCCGCAGATCGGCGCTACACCCAGGCTGTGGGGCATGTACTCCATCCCCGACGCGCATCTTGACGCCCTCGGCGACGTCGCCGGCAAGCGCGTGCTCGAACTCGGCTGCGGCGCCGGCCAGTGGTCCAGGGCACTCGCCGCCGAGGGCGCCACCGTGGTCGGGCTCGACCTGTCCGAAGCCCAACTTGCCGCAGCGGCAGGCACGATGGGGGCGGCCAGCTACCCGCTGGTACAGGGCGCCGCCGAGCGGCTCCCCTTCGCCGCCGAAAGCTTCGACCTGGTCTTCTGCGACTTCGGCGGGCTGAGCTGGGCACCCCCGCACCTGGCCGTCCCGCAGGCCGCACGGGTGCTGGCCCGCGGTGGGCGCCTGGTGTTCAACGTCGCGAGCCCGTGGTTCGAAGCCTGTTACGACGAGGCCGCCAGCCGCGTGACCACGACGCTGCAACGCGACTACTTCGGGCTGCACGCCATCGCCGAAGGCGACGGCGCAACCAGCTACCAGCTCACCTACGGGGACTGGATCAGGGTCCTGCGCGGCGCGGGCCTGGTCATCGACGACCTCATCGAACCGCGGCCCGACCCCGACACACCCAACGGCTACAACGCGACCGAGCCACCCGACTGGGCACACCGCTGGCCGGCCGAGTCGCTCTGGGTGACCCACAAGCCGTAGCCCCACCGCGCCGCGACACAGATCCCCCGCCTTCCGATCACGCTGTGACCGGGGTGGTTCACCGTAATCGGAAGGCGGCTCGGGGGACGAGTGCACGCGAAACGGCTGGTATTACTGGGACATGCATGAAGAGACCGCACGCTCCGCGATCGACACATTCATCTCCGCGTTCAACGCATCGGACGACAGCTATGTGACCGCCCTGCTCTCCCAGGCCCTGACCTCAGACGTGGTCTTCTGGGGACCGTTGGGCCGTAGCGAAGGAATCGCGGCGGTCGAGCGGTTCGTGCTGGACATCCGGCGCCACCCGGCGGGGACCGGCACGATGGTGCGCTGCTCGGCGGTGGACATGCCCGACGAATGGGCCCGTTACCAGTGGGTCTTCACCACGCCGGATGGCGGCCCCCGCCTGGCGGGAACGGACGTCGTCCACCTGCGACGGAGCCTCATCGACCAGATCATCGTCTTCGCGGGCGAGATCGAGCCGTCCGCCTCCTGACTCGCCCTTCTGCGGCCACCGCTCATCCGGCGATCGGCCCGGACGCCAGCGCACGTCCAACCCTCGCGACCACCGACCCGGGCGAACCGCCCCGGCCCGGTCCCTAGTCGTCCCCGGGCCCGGACAGCGGGGCGAACTCCCGCAACGCACCCGCCACGATGGCCTCAAGGCGCGCATGGTGCGCCCCGCGCCAGTACACCCGCGCGCACGCGGTGCACTGCGCGAACACGTCGTAGCTGCGTCGCGTGCCGTGTTCGAGCTGCTCGCCGACGGACTCCTTGTCCGCCTCGGCGAGCAGCCCGTTGCACGCACTACAGCGCGTCCACGGCGCCAGGACCGGCGCGAACCGCCCCAGCACCTCCCGGAGTTGCTCATCGGGCCGGTCGCTGTAGACGTACGCACCGGCCCACAGCTCCCGCCGGCGCAACAGGCCGCGGTCGCGCGAGAGCAGCACCCGGCGCTCGGCCGCCGACCGGGTGGCGAGGGCGGCGTCCCCGATGTCCTCGTTCTCGTACGCGGTGTCCACCCCGAGCAGCCGCATCCGGCGCGCGAGGGTGCCCAGGTGGACGTCGAGCAGGAACCGCAACGGCGCACCCGGCACCCGTTGGGGGCGCTGCACGCCGCGCACCTCGACGGACTGGCCGGCGGTCGGCACCTGGGCGGCGGGCGCCGGGCGGCCGTCCACCAGCAACTCACCCACCTCGGTGAGCGGGACGCCGACCGCCTCCACGACGTGCCCGAGCGAGGACGTGCCGTCGGTGACGAGCGAGAACGGGGCGCCGCGGCGGTCCGGGGCGAGGAACAGGTGAAGGTCGGCGGCGAACGTCAGTCGGATGCGAGGGCGTGCGGTCACGGTGGTCAGCATGCCACCGTCCCCCGCGCACCGCCGCGGGGTTTCCGGTGCTCAGGGGCCCACCGCGCGCAACGGCAGCCGGCGCCCGCGGCACTCGCCGGGCGCGTCCGGCAGCCCGGGGCACCCACCCGGGCCAGGTTGCCGGGATGGGTTCCGCCCGCATCCGGGAAAATTCTTGAATGACCGGTCAAGATTGTCTAGGGTGGGCGCATGGGCAGGACCAAGGAATTCGATCCGGACGCCGCTTTGCGCTCGGCCATGGAGCTGTTCTGGCGCAAGGGGTACGAGGCCACCTCGATGCAGGACCTGGTGGACCACCTCGGACTCGGCCGCGGCAGCATCTACGGCACCTTCGGCGGCAAGCGCGAGCTCTATCTGAAGGCCGTCGACCGGTACGGCGAGGACGCCAGGGCCGTGCTGGTGCACCGCCTCGCGGGACCGGGCTCCGGCTTGCAGGCGGTGCGGGACCTGGTGCGCTTCTACGGCGCGGGCGCGCTCGCCGACGAGGACTACAAGGGCTGCCTGATGACCAACACCGCGATCGAACTGCCCGCGGACGAGGGGGCCTGTCGGCGGGTGGCCTCCGGTCTCGAAACGTTGGAGACCGCCCTGATGGGCGCGCTGGTCAGGGCCCGTGCCGAGGGTGAACTGGGGCCCGACAAGGACCCGGCGTCCCTCGCCCGGTTCCTGGTGACGCTCCTCCAGGGCATCCGTGTCGTCGGCAAGACCGCGGTGCGTCAGCGCTACCTCGACGACACCGTGGAGCGGGCCCTGGCCCTGCTCGACTGACCCGGGCCAGGCGCGCCGGGTGTGGTGGGTGCGGCGCCGCGGTGGGGTGGGTGTCTGGGCGTGGCGGCGTGTCGCCGGGTGCGCTTCGGTGGCTGTCGAGCCGATGCGCGCGGACCCCGATCGACCCGTCGCCGCGAGGTGGCCCACGCACGCCCCGATCCGCCCCCCGCTCCCACCCTGGCCGCCCGTCGCGCGGTCCCGTACGACGCGCCTCGTCCCTGCCGCCCGTCCTGGCTTCGGCCTGGGCGTGCAGGGTGTGTCACCCATGTCCTGAACGCGATTCACCCCTACCCATTTTCTTGACTGTACGTTCAAGAAAAACCCCTCAATGGCGACCTTGGAAGCGAACCCGGCGCAGCTCCGACCTGACCGTCGGAGCCTCGACGTGGCCCTGCGGGGATCCCGGTCGGGAATCCGTGCCGAGGCCGCCTGATGAGAACCCCTATGAGAAAGAGGAAGACTCCCATGACCGACACGCACCCCGTCCCCACCGATGCGGAGCTCGCAGCCTCGCTCGACGGCGACTTCACCAGCGCGTACGCCACCGTGAACGGCGTCAGGCTGCACCACGTCACCGGCGGCAGCGGCGAACCGCTGATCCTGCTGGGTGGTTGGCCGCAGACCTGGTGGCAGTTCCGCAAGGTGCTGCCCGCGCTGGCCCGCTCCTTCCGGGTGACCGCCGTCGACCTGCGGGGCATGGGCGGCTCGGAGAAGCCGGCGGACGGCTACGACAAGCGCACCATGGCGCGCGACATCCACGAGCTGATCCACCACCTCGGCCACACATCGGCCTTCGTCGCCGGACACGACATCGGCGCCGGGCTCGGCTACCACCTGGCCGCCAACTATCCGGAATCGGTACGCCGGTTGGTCACCATCGACCTCGGCGTCCCCGAGGCGTCCTGGCTGGAGATCCCCATGCTGCCCAGCTCGGACAAGCAGGTCGAGGCCATCTCCCGGGGCCGGGGCGGCTACCCGTGGTGGTTCGCCTTCAACCAACTGCGCGGGCTCCCGGAGGAGTTGCTCGCCGGCCGCTTCCGTCCGGTGATCGACTGGCTGTACGGGCACATGCTCCTCGACCAGGCGTCGGTCGCCGAGGACGCCCGACGTGTCTACGCCCATGCGTACGCCACGCCCGAAGCCATCCGCGCCGGCAACGGCTGGTACCAGACGATGCGCAAGGACGTCATCGACCTCGCCGACCACGCCCCGCTGACGCTGCCCATCCTCACCCTGGCCGGTGAGCTGAGCTACCAGGCCCTGCGCCAGCAGATGGGCCCCGACAAGGGCACCGACATCCGTGTGGTGGAGGTCCGTGGCAGCGGCCACTACGTCCCCGAGGAGCAGCCGGAGGCGGTCGTACGGGAACTGCTCGCCTTCTTCGGGGCGGCGGGCCCACAGGAGTAGGTCGACACCCGGTGCGGGCCCACCTCGGGCCCGCACCGAGGCCGAATTCGGGAAATCACCCGCACCGCCCCTACCCTCCCCACTCCACCCCGGCCGAAGCCGGGAGGCATTTTCCCCGCTCCCTCCTCGCCCCCTTCCCTTCCCTCTTCTTGGAGTCCCCTCCTTGCGTCCCCTCCTTACGTACCGACCCCTCGCGGCGGGGGAGGGGCTTTCCCATGAGGTGGGCGCCCCCTCGTCTATGTCGACCGGGTCGTCGTGCGGGCGGAGTCGATCAATAGGGGAATCGCCCGGCGGGCGGGGCGCTGGCCGGGATTTCCAGAATTCTTAGCGCGAGAGGCAACCTCGCGCGGTTTCGGCGCGTATTCCTGGGTAGCAGGGACGCAGACGAGGACCAGTAATGTGGCCTGGGCCACAAGAAGCGGGCCGCGGAAGAGTGTCGGGAGCTCCGTCGAAGAGGCCGAACAAGATCATTTGAACAGAACTTTTCGGACTTTCCGGGCTCTGTGGTGCACCTCACCGGCGCCCCGCGATGATCTGTCACGTGCTGTGGTCGCCCGATCCCCTTCCGATCGCGGGAACCCCGCGCCGCCTGCGATGTCGCCCGCGGCCCGTACTTCGAAATATCGCAGTACGGCACAGATCCCGTGCAGAGCGTTATCTCTTCTCGCGAGTTATCGGCTGCAATGGATCTCCATCGGCGGGTTCAGGCTTGTCGGCAGGGAAATGAATGTGTTTTGTTGGCGATCCCGCTGAAACGAAGGCGGGTATCCGACGCCGGAATGCCGAATCTTGCCGCTGGCCGAGGAGAAACTTCAAAGTCATGACGGCAAGAGCGGGGGAACCAGGTAAGTGCCGCACCGCGTCTCAGCGCGGTCGGCTTGGGGTGAAGACGTGTCGCGGCACCCCGCCGCACCAGACGCGTCCGGGCAACTCCAGCCCGAATCCGACAGCTCACCTCGTAGGCATAGGAGAGGGCTACCCCTATGTCTTTTCGCGCACGCCACAGCCGCATCAGCCCCCGTCGTCTTGCGCGCATCTCCGTCGCGCTGACCGCTGGCGGCGCCGGCCTCGCCATCCCGTTCCTGGGCGCCACCCAGGCCAACGCCGCCTCCGTGGACGTCTGGGAGAAGGTCGCCCAGTGCGAGGCCACCGGCAACTGGAGCATCAACACCGGTAACGGCTTCTACGGCGGCCTCCAGTTCACCGACAGCACCTGGCGCTCCTTCGGCGGCACGGCCTACGCGCCGCGCGCCGACCTGGCCACCAAGGACCAGCAGATCGCCATCGCCGAGAAGGTCCTCAAGGTGCAGGGCCCCGGCGCCTGGCCGGTGTGCTCCGTCAAGGCGGGCCTGACCGCCGGCGGCCCGACCCCGCAGATCGCCCCCGACGGCGCCCGCGAGCAGGGCAACACCACCACTCGCGACAGCCGCCCGACCCAGCAGGTCGCGCCCCAGGCCGCCCCGAAGGCTGCCGCCCCCAAGGCTGCTCCGAAGGTCGCCCCCAAGGCTGCCCCCAAGGCCGAGGTGAAGTCCGCTCCGCGCACCCACCAGCACACCGCGGGCACCTCGTACACCGTGCGTTCCGGTGACACCCTGTTCAAGATCGCCCAGGCGCACGACGTCAACGGTGGCTGGCGCGCCGTCTACGACCGCAACCAGGACGTCGTCGGCAAGAACCCCAACCTGATCTACCCGGACCAGCGCCTGACGCTGCCCGGTGCCGGCTCCGCGCTGAAGGCCCCGCAGAAGAGCGCTCCGCAGCAGCAGGCCGCCCCGGCCCCGCAGCAGCAGCGCGCCCCGCAGGCCGCCCAGCCGAAGGCGCCGCAGCAGCAGGCCCCGAAGCAGCAGGTCGCGCCCAAGTCCGCGCCGGTCCAGCAGGCCCAGCCGCAGACCGAGGCCGCCACCTCGACCGGCTTCACCGCCCCGGTGGCCGGCTCCACCGGCACCCCGTACCGCCAGGCCGGCGGTAGCTGGTCCAGCGGCTACCACACCGGTGTGGACTTCCCCGTCGGCACCGGCACCACGGTCAAGGCCATCGGCGCCGGCCAGGTCGTCTCCGCCGGCTGGGCGGGCTCGTACGGCAACCAGGTCGTCATCCGCCACGCGGACGGCCACTACAGCCAGTACGCGCACCTGTCGCAGCTCACCGTCTCGGCCGGGCAGAGCGTCTCCGGCGGCCAGCAGATCGGCCTGTCCGGCAGCACCGGCAACAGCAGCGGCCCGCACCTGCACTTCGAGGTCCGCACCGGCGCCGGCTACGGCTCGGACGTCGACCCGATCGCGTACCTGCGCGCCAAGGGTGTCAGCATCTGATCACCCCAGTCGCTGACCGGCTGCCACTGACCGGTCGCTGACCGGGGCGGCAGGCAGCCCCAGCACCACGGATGTGCCCCTTCGCCCACCCGGCGAAGGGGCACATCGGCGTTCTCCGGGGCAACCCGCCCCGGCACCGGGCGTGACGGGCCCGGCCGCTCGGGGAGTGCCGGGCGGGCGCTGGGTAGAGTTCCCCGTCATGGGGTTGTGGAACGGGGAGGAACCCGCGACATCGGGCGGCGCCGAACCCGAGCACGGTGCCGAAGGTCCCGTACGGAGCGTCGGCGGCCCGACGCGCAGCACCGAGGCCGCGCGCGGAGCCGGCAGCGCGCCCGCCGCCGATCCGCGGCGCGCCATCGAACACCGGGGCGTCGGCGGCACGGTCGACACCCCGGCCCCCGACGACCAGGCGCCGCAGCCGCAGGCACCCACACAGCCACAGCCACAGCCGCTGGACGGCAGCCCCGCGCCGACCGCCGCGCCCCCGGCGCCGAGCACCCCCGCCCCGTACCCGGCGCCCCTGCCAGGCAGCGCCTACTACCCCGTGTCCCACCCCCAGCCGGCGCCCCGGTCGCAGCAGGAGCAGCCGTCCGGCTGGCAGCCACCCAGCGCCGTCGAGCAGGACCTGTACGAGGCGAAGGAGCGCGGCGACTGGGCCGGCTACTTCGACGTGCTGGCCCGTACGCCGCTGTTCGTGGCCGACTCGCGGGCCCGGGTGGACGCCCACCCCGACAGCGTCGTCTTCACCCCGTACCGCGACCCGCGCACCCGCACCGACTGCCTGGCCGTCTACACCGAGGGGATGCTGCCGGCGCCGGTCGAGGACCCCGTCTTCCACTCCGGGTCGCTGGGCTGGTACGCGCGGGTGTGGGGCGCGAAGGACCCGCAGTGGCTCGCGGTCAACCCGGGCAGCCCCTGCGAGGCGTACTTCCCGACCACGACCAGCCACCGCGCGGTCTGGCAGCAGCACGCCGAGCGGGCCGCCCGGTGCAGCCAGCCTCCGCGCCGGCTCCGCGCCCTGTACATCGGCGGGCCGCTGCGCGGACCGGTCGCACACGGCCTGGCCTGCGGGGCGCTGCTCTCCGTCAGCAACGGCGAACTGTGGAACGCCATGGCCTACCACGGCGGCGGTTACACGGCCGAGCGGGACCGGCTCGCCGAGTGGTGGGGGATCGGGTCGCGGGCCGACTGGCAGCGCACCCAGGACCTGCTGCTGCGGGCCGAAATGACCAGCCCCGTATGGGAGTTCACGCTCGGCATACGCCGCTCGCTCGCGCTGGACTTCGCCGGCGCCGTCGAGGTGGACCACTGGCGCCAGGTGGCCGAGCGCGCCCTGTGGCACGGTGCCGCCGAGGCCGCCGAGCCGCGCATCACGCCCGACGGGGTGACGGTGGCCCAGCCGCGCAGCGACGCCGAGGTGCGCTCCCAGGTGGCCGGGGTGCGGCGGCTGATCGGCCGGATCATGCGGTACGAGGCCAGGTTCCGCGCGGACGGGCTGTTGGGCGAGGGCAAGTTCGTCCGCTCGGTGGAGGCGTGGGACTACGGCCGGGCGTCCTGCATGGCCCGCTGGGGGCTCGGAGCCCGCTACTGCACCCTGGAGGAGGCCGAGCAGGGCGTGCTGCGCGCCGGCCGGCTCAGCCAGGCCAACTACCGCTCCTGGCAGGACTTCTCCGCCGCCTACATCCTCGGCCGCTGTCTGCACTTCGACGAGGAGGAGTTCGGCGACTGGTACGAGGACATGGCGGCGGCCCACCAACTGCTGATGTCCGACCCCGGCAGCCCGTGGCGGAACATCCCCTGGAAGTAGGCGCACGCGGGGCCCGGCCGTGCGGGTCGTCCGGGCCGGTCGAGCTGTCCGGGCCGGACGCGTGTCACGCCCCCGGGCCGCCGCGCCGGAGGTGCCCGGCCCCGGCGGAAATGGCTTGGACGACCCGGGCCGGCTCCCTGCACCATGACGGCTGTCTCCTGCCCCCGACGAGAGTCGTGTGCCAAATGACCGTGTTCCTGACGACCGAACGCCTGCTGCTGCGCCGGTTCACCGAGGCCGACGTGGACCACCTGGTGGACCTGGACGGCGACGTCGCCGTGATGCGCTACCTCACCGGTGAGCCGACGCCACGCGCCGTGATCGAGAACGAGGTGCTGCCGAAGATCCTGCGCGACTACGCGTCGGGCCCCGCGGGCCGTTGGGCGGCCTTCGAGCGGGACTCGGGGCAGTTCGTGGGGTGGCTCAGCCTCCAGCCGCCGGCCGACGGCAGCGTGCGCGAGGTGGAGCTCGGCTACCGCCTGAAGGCGGCGTTCTGGGGACGGGGGTACGCCACCGAAGGGACCCGCGCCCTGCTCCGCAAGGGGTTCACCGACCTGGGCGTCGAGCGCGTGTGGGCCGAGACCATGGCGGTCAACACGGCCTCCCGCCGGGTGATGGAGAAGTCAGGACTCCGCTACGTACGCACCTTCCACGTGCACTTCGACGACCCGCTGCCGGGCACCGAACACGGCGAGGTCGAGTACGAACTGCGCCGCGCGGACTGGGCCGAACAGCAGCAGAACCCGACACCCGGCCCTGCCAGCCCCGCGGACCCGGGGTGACCTGGGCGGAGTCACTGGGCGGGGGCTGGCGGTGGGTTCGGCGCCGTCCGCCGCCGGGTGGCCTGCGGCTCGGCGGCGGACCGTCGCCCGCCGCGTTCGCCCTGTGCGGGGTGGTTCGCCCTACGGTCGGCCGCCGGGTTGGGTGTGGGCGTAGAGCGAGACCCACGGGTGCGGGCGGCTCTCGCTGCGTTCGCCCGGTGCAGGGTGGTTCACCCTACGGACTGCCGCTGTCGCTGCTGCCGGCCCCGGTGCGGGCGCCGTCCGCCAGGGTCTTCCACAGGGCCGGTTCCTCGAAGTCCAGTGCCCACAGGGCCGTGTTGACCACGCCGTGCGCGCGCAGGGTCGGCAGATGGGCGCCGATGCCACGGCTGTCCTGGTACCAGACGACACGCCGGCGCCCCTCGTCCAGGTAGCTGAAGTGCGGGGTGCGCGAAGCCTCGTCCCACTCGTAGCGGGCGCCGACCCGCTTCCGCAGGGCCTGTGCCTCGCGGGTGGTGCGGTGCAGTGCGCGGCCACCGTCGCCGACGCGGTAGTCCCAGCCGTACGCCGGGATGCCCATCTCGATCTTCCGCGCGGGCACCCGCGCGGTGGCGTACCGCAGGATCGCGTCGTACCAGTCGGGCGAGGTCAACGGGCCCGGCGGACCGAGCGCGTCGTGCAGGTTGTAGCCCATGATGCGCAGCCGGTCCACGGAGCGGCCAAGGCGCGCGTAGTCGTAGACCCGCGCCGAGTCCTCGCTCTCGGTGCGCGGGTACACCGCCACGGTGCACTGCTTCCCGCGGTCGTGCAACGCGCCGCACACCTCGTCGACCAGGGCGCTGAACCCCTCCCGCACCCGCCGCAGCACCTCCGGCTCGGCGTCCTCGTTCATCCGCTCGTAGTCCAGGTCGAGACCGTCGTACGGGCGGCTCTCGGCCAGCCGCAGCAGCGCCCGTACGTGGGTGGCGCGCCGGGCCGGGTCGCCCAGCAACTCGGCCATCGCCCGCGCCCCCGGCGCCTCGGTCACCGTCGGCAGCACCTTGATCCCGGCCCGCCGCAACCCTTCGACGATCCGCAGCTCACCCGCGCCCGGATGCTCGGTGAACTGCTCCGGCCCGGTCATCTCGTACCAGAACGGACTCACCGTGTGGAGCTGGTCCGCATGGTCCAACGCGCTGCGGTAGCCGCCCTCTTGCTGCCAGTAGGGCAGCCAGGCCGAGACCGTGCGCGCGGGCGCCCGCCCGTCGGCCGCGGGCCGTGCGGCCACCGGCTGCGCCGGCGCGGACAGGGCGAGCAGGGCGAGCACCGCCGCGGGTGCCCAGGTGCGAAGTGTGATCACGGGCCCAGTCTCGGCGCCCCCCACCCGCCCCGCACCCGAGACTGCCCCATCCGGGCGCCTCCCGATGGGCCCAGCCCCTTTCGCGACACACCCACACTCACCCCCTGCCCCAGCCGCACACCACACCCACCCGCCAGCCCCGATGCCACCCTCGCCCGCCCGGCCCCCTGTGGCCCGCCGACCCGAGCGCCTACGCTCGGGCGGCGTGACAGTTCACAGCACGCTGGCCACCGCCCAGCGCTCACTCGGCGACCCGGACATCAGCTATCCGCTGTGGCCCCCGCTGACCCGCGGCTGCCCCCGGACCAGCACCGACACCGTCTCCTACCCGGTCGAGGTGGACTACGCGTACGACCGCGTGGACACCGCGCTGTTCGAGCCGGGTTACGCGGCCCGGGCCGGCCTGTCCCGGGGCGCCGGGCTCGACCGCTGGGCGCCCCTGCTGCCCCCGCTGGACGCGCCCGGCCTCGGCGAGGGCGACACCCCACTGATCGAACTGGCGCCCGGCTGCTACCTGAAGGACGAGGCGCGCAACCCCACCTGGAGCCACAAGGACCGGCTCAACCGCTGTACGACCAGCGCCGCACTGCGGTCCGGCGCGCCCGGCATCGTGGTCGCCTCGTCCGGCAACCACGGAGCGGCGGCAGCGGCGTACGCGGCGCGCGCCGGGTTGCGCTGCGTCGTCTTCACCGCCGTGGACACCCCGCCGGCCGTCGATGCCTTCCTGCACGCGTACGGCGCGGTGGTGCTGCCGGTGCCGATCGAGCACCGGTGGCCGCTGCTCCGTACCGTCGTCGAGCGCTGCGGACTGCATCCGGTCAGCAACCAGACACCCACCCACACCGGGCACGCGTTCGGCCCCGAGGGTTACAAGACCATCGCCTACGAGATCCACGCCGAAATCGGGGCCCCGGCCGCGGTGTTCGTGCCCACCGGCTACGGCGAGCTCCTCTACGGGGTGTGGAAGGGCTTCGCCGAACTCCGCCGGCTCGGCGTGACGGCGTCCGTACCGCAGATCTTCGCCTGCGAGCCGGCCGCCGGCGGCCCGCTGGCGGCGGCGGTGCGCACCGGTGTGCCCGCGACCGAGGTCGAGGTGGGCCCCACCGACGCGTACGGCATCGACTGTTCCGTCGGCGGCTACCGCGGCGTGGTGGCACTGCGCGAGAGCGGCGGCCGGCCGCTGCTCCTGACGGACGACGAAATGCGTTCCGCGCAGCGGGAGTTGGCCTCTCGGGGGCTGTGGGTCGAGCTGTCCGCGGCGGCCGGTCTGGCCGGGTTGCGCCAGGTGGGTGACGTCGCGGGGCCGGTGGTGTGCGTCTCCACCTCAAGCGGCTTCAAGGACGTCGGCGTCGGCAGCCGGACCAGCGCCCCGGTGGAACCCGAGTGGGACGCGGTGCGCCGCCGGCTGCGGGCGGCCGGCATCGAGGCGTAACCCCAGAGATGATCCGGGAAGTCGCCCAGACACGACCCGAGGCCCCCAGACGTGACCTGAAACGTCATCCCCCGATGTGGACCGAGGCGTGACCCGGGTGTCACCCCGGGCTGGACCGAGGCGTGACCCGGGTGTCACCCCGGGCGCGGCCCGGCCGGTGGCTCAGCAGTTCTTGTAGTCGTAGCGGGTGGAGTTGTACGAGCAGGTGTCCACCTTGCTGCCGGACGCCTTGCGCAGCGTCGCGGTGTCCCGGTCGTTGTTCCACACGTACGCCCGGCGCTTCTGGTAGCGCGTCGAACTGCTGTCCTTGCCGCTGCCGGTGCGCACCGTCACGGTCTTGCCGGCACCCAGCGTGTACGAGCCGAAGGTGTACTTGTGCCGCGAGGCGTCCGTGAGGGTCCAACCCCGCAGGTTCACACCCCGGCTGGTCGAGTTCTTTATCTGCACGTACTCGGCGTTGAGGCTCCGGTTGGACCGGTCGTCCTTGCCGGGGCTGTCGTAGTAGATCTTCTGGAGGTGCACGGAACCGGCGGCCTGCGCCTGGGCGGGCAGCAGCGGCACCAGGACCGCGCCCGCGACGGCGGCTGCGCAGGCGGCAGTACGGAGCGAGAACATGGGCTTCCTTCGTGATCACGGCCGGGTACCCCCCTTGGTCCCCGGCGAGGGGATCACTTTAAGGGCACTTCCCGGATATCAGTGCCATATCCGGGAAGTGCGGTGCGGGCGCCCATCTCCTGATATAGGGCCGGGCGCGCGGTGGACCTGCGTGCGCCGCGCGGGCCCGTACGGCTGCTCAGGGGCAGCCCACGGCCCCACAGGACTCCCACGGGCCCCACGAACCGCCCGGCGTGCGCTGGGTGATCTGCCAGTAGAGGGAGTCCGCGTTCCACTCGTGGGCGACCACCCGGATGCGCCCGTCGGGGAGTTCGCTCACCCGGCTCGGCTGGCTGAGCCCGGAGAACTCGTTCGGCACCCGCCCCATGGACTGCCGGGCCTGCCAGGCCCCGGAGGCGTCCTGGGCCCTGGTGTACATGGAGGTGTCGTAGTGGTTCGTGGACGCGAACGCGTGCAGCCGGCCCGCCCGGTCGGCGAAGACGGCGACCCCGCCCCAGTACGGAGGCGGGTTGAGGTCGAAGTCCTCCGGCGCGCTCCAGGTCCCGTCGACGGCCACCTGTGCGGTGTGGCACTGGATGCCGTACGAGGGGAAGAACGCCTCGATCCGCCCGTCGGCGCCCTCGGCCGCGTTCACATAGCTGGTGACCTTCGGTCCCACCGGCACCGCGCTCACCCGCCGCCACGGTCCGTACTCGCCGCCGGCCTCGTCCTGCGTCCGGTGCCAGACGAAGTGCATCCGGTGCTGCGCCGTGTCGTCCGTGAAGTACTGGAACTGCTCCACTCTGCCGTCCTTCCGCGGCACCGACACCAGGCTGCTCGGCTCCCCGAAGCTGGCCACCCCCTGCGCCTCGGTGTCGGGCGCGCACGCCGCGACGGCCGGCGTGCCCGTCGTGTGCCGCTCGCCCGCCGTGGCGTGGGACGGGGGTGCGGCGGCCACCCCCGCGGTCGCGAGCAGCAGGGCGAGCACCCCACCCCACGCCCGCCGGCGCACCCCGACCTTGCTGCGCATCGCCAGTAACCCTCGGTGCATGATCGACACTCCTTCGGTGGCGGTCTCGCTCGTCAGGCTGGGCATCGTGCCCCTATCCCGCCCCCGGTGCCAGGGCGCCCCTTTGGCCACCTCTGCCGAAAACGCCCGGCCGCCCGCTGGCTGACCCTCTTGCGGCAGGCTGTACCCGGCCCCTGCCGCAGGGTTGCTTCGGTCGAGTCTCCGCCGCGCCCCCGCGATGGCGCCGCGCTGTACGCACCGAAGGCGCGCCACCGCGCCGTACCGACGATCCGTCCGGACAAGTGCATGCTCGTCCAACTGGCCTACTTCATGGGCTAGTTCATGCGTCAGCGGCCCACCTTCCCGCCGGAAGGTGGGCCGCCGTGTGCTGGTTTCTTGGGTGCTTATCCGGGCCTCTGTGGTGCCTGTCCGGGCCCCTGCGGGCCGCCGCCGCACCGATTCCGCCGGGTGCGACTGCTGCGTACGTCCGCCGCGGACGGGAGATCGATCAGGGTCGGTCAGGCAGGCGAGCAACCCTACGGGTCGGCCTCCTGGGTGACCCGAGACGGCCAGGTGTCCCAGGTGGTGCGAGCGGCCCGAACAACCGGAGCAGCCTGAGTGGCCCGCGCAACCCGAACAACCCGCGCACCCCGAGCGGCCCGAACCGGCCCGGGTGTCCCGCGTGGCCGGTACGGGATCGGCTCAGAGGCCAGCCTTGAACAGCAGCCGGTTCGGGGTGCTGTTGACGTTGCCGGTGATCACGTTCGGCGTGGCGTTGGTGGTGATCCAACTGTTGATGGTGGCCGACGAGGCGTCACCGTTGTTGGCCTTGTACAGCGCGGCAACCCCCGCGGCGTGCGGCGATGCCATCGACGTGCCGTTCATCTGGGTGCTGCCGCCGCCCATCCGGGCCGAGGTGATGGAAACGCCGGGCGCGTAAGTCTCCACGCAGCGCCCGTAGTTGCTGAACGAAGCCTTGCGGTCGCTGCTGTCCGAAGCGGCCACGGTCAGCACGGCGGACGCACTGGCGGGGGAGTAGTTGCAGGCGTCCTGGTTGTCGTTGCCCGCAGCCACCGACAGATGCACCCCGGCGTTGGCGAGATTTGCGGCTGCGGTGTTGACCGCGGCCGAATAGCCGCCGCCGAGCGAGGCGTTGGCCACCGCGGGCTTGGCCGCGTTCTTGCGGACCCAGTCGAACCCGGCGATGATGCCGGCGAACGAGCCGCTGCCGTCACAGCCCAGCACCTTCACGCCGCGCAACGCCGCGCCCTTGGCGACGCCGTAGGTGGAGCCGCCGATCGTGCCCGCGACGTGCGTGCCGTGCCCGTGACAGTCCTCGTTGCTGCCGCCGACCGTGTTGTACACGTTCTGCGCCCGCCCGCCGAACTCCGGGTGGTCGCTGTCCAGACCGGTGTCGATGATGTAGGCGGTGACGCCCGCGCCGTCCCGGTTCCAGGTGTACGAGCTGTCCAGCGGGCGGTTGCGCTGGTCGATGCGGTCCAGGCCCCAGGTGGCACCGGTCTGCGTGCCACTCGCGGCGACCTTCTGGTTCTCCTCGATCGCCTGCACGGCGGGGTTGGCCCGCAGCGCATCGAGCTGACTGGGCGTCAGCTTGGCGGCGAAGCCGTTGAAGACCTTGGAGTAGACGTACTGGGTCTGGACTCTCGTCGACTTGGTGAGGCCCTGGGGCGCAACGCCGGGTCGCAGGGTGACGATGTAACTGCCCGGCACTGCCTTGCCCGGGGCCGCCTGCTGCACGGCGACCACCGGGGCGGACGGCTCGGGCGTGGCGGCGGACGCCGCACCCGTGGCCGCTGGCACCAGGACCATGGGCGCGGCGAGCAGGATCGCGGCGAGACGGGAACGCTTCATCGGGGGAGACCTTTCGTCTGCCGCCGGCGGTCGGTGGGCGCCGGCGGTGGGCTCGGACCGCGTCCCCGTCACCGCTGGCCGCCTGCGGGCAGCCGAGATGCCGCGCCGGGCCAGCGGCGCGAGCGGTGCGGTGGAGGTACGGGAGACACGGGGCGGGGTGACCCCGTCGACGGGGCGGGGTACCCCGTCGACCCGTCCACGCCCGTGCCGTACCGGTGCGTGGACAAAGCGGCGCGGGGGGGGGGGGGGGG